>JBGQFO010000012.1:0-27846 GCA_041496945.1 Candidatus Limnocylindria bacterium
CCATCGACGCCGAAGCATCTGTTGGTGTTCCAGGCGTTCGGCTGGCCCGTGCCGCCGATCGCGCACTTCCCGAACGTGCTCGGGGCCGACGGGAAGAAGCTCGCGAAGCGGCACGGGGCGACGAAGGTCGAGCAGTTCCGCGCGGACGGCTACCTGCCCGAGGCGATGGTCAACTACCTCGCGCTCATCGGCTGGTCGCCGGGGACGGAAGAGGAGATCTTCGGCGTCGACGGCCTCATCGCGAAGTGGCGCATCGACCAGGTGCAAAAGGCCGGTGGCAAGTGGGATCGTGACCGCCTGGACTGGTTCAACGGCGTGTGGATCCGCCGCCTCTCGGAGCAGGACCTCCTCGGCCGGCTCGATCCATTCCTGCCGGCGGAGTGGGACCGCAGCGTGATCGGCAAGGCGCTGCCGCTCATGCGCGAGCGCATGCGCACGCTCGCGGAGGGTCGCGAGCTGGTGCGGTTCCTGTTCACCGACGACTTCCCGCTCGACGCGGCGATGCTGGTGCCGAAGAAGAAGGACGCCGGCGGCGCCGCGCACGCGCTCGCGCGCAGCACCGCTGCGCTCCGCGAGACGACCCCGTGGGTGGCCGCGGGCATCGACGCGGCGCTGCGGAAGGTCGCTACTGACCTGGGGTGGAACATTCGGGAGGTCGCTCACACCGTCCGCGTAGCTGTCATGGCCGTGCCAATTGGCCTGCCGCTCTTCGAGTCGCTCGAGCTGCTCGGACGCGAGCGCGCGCTCGCGCGCATCGCGAGGGCGAGCGAGATCCTGGGGGAGGGACCACGAAGTGCCTAGCCTCGCTCGTCGCGTCGGCCTCGGTCTCGCGGCACGCGGATCGGTCTCGGACACGGTCGACTGGGCGCGCCGCGCCCGCGCCGCGGGACTCGAGTCGGTCTGGTTCCACGATTCGTACTTCGAGCGCGACGCGGTCACCTACGCGACGGCGGTCGCGACGCAGGTCGAGGGGCTCAAGGTCGGCCTCGGCGCGCTCAACCCGTACACGCGCCACCCGGTCCTCATCGCCATGACCATCAGCGCGCTCGACGAGATCGCGCCCGAGCGCATCCTCCTCGGCCTGGGGTCGGCGCTGCCGCTGCGCCTCGGGCAGATGGGTGTCCCCTACGCGCCCGACGAGGCCGCCGAGCGCGTGTCCACGGCCATCGACACGCTGCACACGCTCTGGAAGGGCGAGCGCATGCCCTCGGGAAAGCCCGGGCTTCCACCGCTCGTCCCGCAGTTCCCGCCGGTGCACCGCGTGCCGATCTACATCGCCGGCTACCGCTCGCCGATGATGGTCCTCGCCGGTCAGAAGGCCGACGGCTATCTCGCGCGGCCGGCGGAATCGATCCCCGGACTCCGGAAGCTCCTCCGCGTGATGGATCGCTCGGCGCGTGCGGCCGGCCGCGAGCCGAACGACATCGACGTCGCGGGCTACCTGCTCACGCTGGTCGCGGACACCCGCCGCGACGCGCTCAACCGCGCGAAGCGCGAGCCGTTCGTCATCTACATGATGTCGATCCTCTCGGACGTGACCCTGAGGCGCGCCGGCTTCGACCCGGCGCTTCGCGACCAGATCTCCGCCGCCTGGCGCAAGGAGGACTTCACCACCGCCGGATCGCTCATCCCCGACGAGCTGCTCGACGCGTTCATCCTGTGCGGCACTCGCCGCGAGGTCGCCGACCGGGCCTGGGAGTACCACGAAGCGGGCATGGACCTGCCGCTGCTCCAGCCCGTCGTGCAGGACGAGGAGCAGACGAGCGCGGTGCTCGACGCCGCGGTCGCGTACGGGACCGCCGAGACCGGCACGGTCGCCGCACGCGCGGCGCTGGACGCACAGCGCAAGGGCGCGGTCGCGTCGCTTCGCGACCGGATCGGCGGGTACTACGAGATCATCCGACCGTTCTCGTTCACCGCGTCGTCCGCGCCGGTCGCCGTCGCGGCGGGACTCGCAGCGTTCGAGGGTCTGTTCGACCGGACGCTCTTCCTCGTCGCGCTCTTCGCGAGCGTCCTGCTGCACATCGGCACGAACGTCACGAACGAGATCTACGACGTGCGCAAGGGTGTGGATACGATCGTCTCTCCGCGCGCGTCCCACGCCATCGTGAAGGGGCGCATCGGCGATCGCGAGGCCTACGCCCTCGCGATCGCGGCCTTCGCCATCGCGTTCGCGCTCGGCATCTACCTCGCATCGGTGCGCGGCTGGCCGATCGTCGGGCTCGGTCTCGCCGGGCTCATCGGCGGCTACACCTACACCGCGCCCCCGTTCCAATACAAGTTCTCGTCGTACGGCATCCCACTGGTGTTCGCGCTCATGGGGCCGCTCATGGTCGTCGGCGCCTTCTACGCGATCACCGGCACGATCGACGGAAGCGCTCTCGCGCTCAGCATCACGGTCGGCCTGCTCGTCGCGGCGATCCTCCACGGCAACGAATGGCGCGACATCAGCGAGGACGCGCGCGCCGGTGCGCGGACGTTCTCGGTGCGCGCGGGCCGGGACGCGGCGCACTGGCTGTACGTGTCGCTCGTCGTCGGCGCGTACCTCGCGCTCACGGTGGCCGTGCTCGCCGACCTGCTGCCAACGTGGACGCTGCTCGCGATGCTGTCATTGCCGCTGCTCGTGCGTCAGATCCGCTCGGCCGAGTTCGGGGCGAGCGGACAGCAGCGCGCGATCGCGATGATCGACCTGCAGACCGCGCAGCTTCACGCCGCGTTCGGATACCTCATGGTCATCGGCCTCCTGGTCGCCGCGCTTGCCGCGCGCTAAGGACCCGCTCGTCGCGATCGGCCTCGCGGCGGCGTTCGCGCTGTTCGCGCTCACGTTCCGCGGCCAGCGCGCGCGCTTCTGGGAGCGGATGACGCTCACGGGCTTCGTCCTCGGCAACATGGCGCTGGCCAATGAACCCGAGCTGCGGCGGATCCGGCCCGGCGCACGAGATCTGCTGTTTGGCCTTGGCTCGGCCGCGATCCTCTACCAGATCTTCTCGCTCGGCGATCGTGTCGCGCGTCAGGTCATGCCCCGTGGGTCGAAGGAGATCGGCGACATCTACGCTCTGCGCACGCTTGAGCCGCCGGAGGAGATCGGCGCGCGACTGGCCACGGTGATCGGGCCGGCGGAGGAGCTCTTCTGGCGCGGCTTCGTGCAGCGCCGCGCCGGCGGCCTGGCGGCTGCGGCGGCGTACGGCGGCGTGCATCTGGTGACCGGGAACGCGACGCTCGTAGGCGCGGCCGCGATCGCCGGCATCTACTGGGGCCTGCTCCGCGCGCTGGGCATGAGCATGCCCGCGCTCATCACCAGCCACATCGCGTGGGACCTCTGGATCTTCCTCCTCGCCCCCACCGAGGGCGCGGAGCGCGCCTAGGCCGCGCCGCGTGCGGACGCGAGAGCGTCGCGCAGCGTGAACTTTCCCAGGTACAGCGCGCGACCGACGACCACGCCACGTATGCCGCGGTGGCGCAGGCGCACAAGCGACCTGATGTCGTCGAGCGATCCGACGCCGCCCGCGTAGATGATGTCGCCCCCGAAGGCCCGCGCGACGAGCTCCAGCGTCGGCAGGTCGATGCCACGGAGCGTCCCGTCGACCGACACGTTCGTGTAGATGACGATCGGGACGCCGGCGACCGCGAGGCGCTGCATGAGGTCGACCGCGCGGACGTCGGTCGTCTCGGTCCAGCCGGCGGTGGTGATCATCCCGTTGCGCGCGTCGACGGAGACGGCCATGCCATCGGCGAAGCGGTCGACGAGCCGCCCGATGAGCTCGGGTTCCTCGATCGCGGCCGTGCCCACGACGATGCGCGACGCCCCCGCCTCGGCGAACTTCTCAGCCGTGTCGAAGTCGCGGATGCCGCCGCCGGCCTGGATCTTCACGGTGAAGCGGCTCGCGATCTGGCGGATCGCATCGAGGTTCGCGGGCTTGCCCGTGCGCGCGCCGTCGATATCGACGACGTGGAGCCACTCGGCCCCTTCGTTCACCAGCCGCTTGGCGGCCTCGAGCGGTGATGGTGCGACCTGCTCGACGGTGGAGAAGTCACCGCGCGTCATGCGCACGACGTTGCCCTGATAGATGTCGATCGAGGGATAGACGATCACGCACGCCTATCATCCGCCGACGCTGGGCGCGAGGCCAGCCTCCTAGGGCCGGTTGGCGTGCGGCCCGCTCGGGCTTGGGCGGCTGTGATCGAACGCGCTGGCCGCGGCGAGGCTGGCAAGCAGGCTGGCGACGATCGCGGCGAGAATGAGGAGCAGGTAGTCCACGGCCTGACACTCGCTCAGGTGCCTCCCCGATGGCGTCAGGCCTGACACGCCGACGGCGTGGGGAGCGGCCCGACCCGCGGGCGAGGCCTTCGGCCTACCCACCCATTGCGGAAAGCGCCTCGACGACCCGTTTGACGCTCCCCTCGATCCCGTACCGCTGCGCGAGCTCCGCCACGCGTCGGGCGGGCGGGCCGACCGGGATGGAGGCGTCGATCTCGCCGACCCGGCAGTCGAGCACCGGCGCCACGACGGTGCGCGCGGCGGCGATGTAGCTCTTGCCGGCATTGAGCTTCGCGCGAACGCTCGCCGACAGATCCCAGGCGCTCAGGATGGCGTCGAGCGAGCCGTATTTCGCGAGGAGCAAGGATGCGGACTTCTCGCCGATCCCGCGCACGCCCGGCAGCCCATCCGAGGGATCGCCGCGGAGGATCGCGTAGTCGAGGTACTTGTCGCCGGGGATCCCATATTTCGCATGCACCCAAGCCTGATCGACGTGTGCGAGCTCGGAGACCCCGCGCAGCGTGTAGAGCACGGTGATGCGGGGATCGCGTACCAGCGTGAAGAGGTCGCGGTCGCCGCTCACGATCTCGATCGGACCCTCGAAGCGCGTCGTGAGGGTGGCGATGACGTCCTCGGCCTCGCACTCCGTCGAGCTCGCCGTCGCGATGCGGAGGGCGCGAAGCACCTCGACGATGATGTCGATCTGGGGACCGACGGGGTCGGGCGGCGCGTCATCGGCGGCGACGCGATGGGATTTGTACTCGGGGAGCAGCGCGACGCGGAACTCCGGCCGCCAGTCGTTCCCGAACTCGAACGCGATGACCAACCTTCCGGGCCTGCGGTCGGTGAGCAGCCGCGCGATGAAGTTCAGGAACCCCACGACGGCGTGCACGAGCGTGCCGTCAGGCGCCTGCACCGGTGGCATGGCGTGGTACGCGCGGTACGCGAGGCTCGACGCGTCGACGAGCAGGGTCGGGCGCTGTGCCGCGGTCAGGCTACGCGCGCGCCGGCGCGGGGAGCGCGTGGCTGATGGCGGCGATGAAGCGGTCATTCTCGGCGGGCGTGCCGATGGAGACGCGCAGGCAGCGCTCGTTCGCCGGCCACATCGAGACGTCGCGGATGAGCACGCCCTTCTCGAGGAAGCGTGCGTGGACGTCCGCCGGCTTTTCGTCCCTCAGCCGGAAGAGGATGAAGTTCGTGACCGAGGGGTGGACCTCGATCGACTCGACCTCCGAAAGCGCGCGGGACACCCGCTGACGTTCCGTCGTGCATTGCTGCACGCGCCGCGGGATGGCGTCCTCGTCCATCGCGATCTTCATCGCCACCGCCAGGGTGAGCTGGCTCACGTTCGTCGGGATCTGCACCGAGCGGAAGATGTCGGCGATCTCGGGATGCGCGATGAGGATGCCGACGCGCAGACCGGCGGCGGCGAGCACCTTCGAGAAGGTCTTGCTGATCACGAGGTTCGGGTGCGTCGCGAGCTCCGGCAGGATCGTGTGGCCGGCGAAGTCGCTGTAGGCCTCGTCGACGAGCACGAGCGTCTCCGGATACGCCTCGGCGACCGCAAGGATGACCTCGAACGGGACCTCGTTGCCGGTGGGGTTGTTCGGCGTCGTGAAGACGACGATCTCCGACTTCACGCGCGCCATGGTGCGCAGCGCGTGATCGCGCGTGAGGTCGTACGGGAATCCGACGCGCTCGTTCACCACCGTGCCGCCGGCGACCGTGGTCAGGCGTTCGTGCATCGAATAGGTCGGCTGGAAGAGGAGCGTCCTGCGGCCGGATCCGCCGAACATCAGGAAGGTCTGCAGGAGCACGTCGTTGCTGCCATTGCCGAGGATCAGCTGGTCCGGCGTGACGCCGTACTGCTTCGCGAGGAGAGCCCGCAGGTCGGCGCCCGCGGTCGGATAGCGATTGAGCAGCACCGCCTCGAGCTCCGCCGGCGTGAGCCACTTCCCGGCCGGGTTCGGCTCGGCCCATTCGTTCGCCGCGAGCCGCACCTCAGCGTTGATCGCCGCGGCGGTGCGGTACGGCGGGAAGCCCGCAAGGTCGTCGCGGGGGCGTGGGAGCTTGGCCATCACCCAGTAGCGTGCCACGGTTTGCCTCGCGCGTCCCGGGGCTACCGTGCCCGTGTGCGTACATCAAGCGTCGCCCAGCGCGCGGCGTTCGTGAGCGCGGCGCTCGGCATCGTGATGGGCGCGCTGTTCCTCTTCGCGCCGATCCATGGGTATTGCCTGACCAGCGTCTCC
Organism: Candidatus Limnocylindria bacterium; assembly: GCA_041496945.1. Taxonomy (GTDB): domain Bacteria; phylum Chloroflexota; class Limnocylindria; order P2-11E; family P2-11E; genus CF-39. The sequence goes on from JBGQFO010000012.1 coordinate 6,508, forward strand.
GCGCCGACGTTGCCGCCGCCTGGCGCGACGCGGGGTCTGGTGCCGACGGGCGTCACGACCTGTGGCATCGAGGCGCTCTGGCAGCGGCAGGAGCTCTTCCCACTGCCATTCTTCGCGGTGCTGGTCTGGTCGCTTGCCCCGCCCGTCGTCTACCAGGGCGTGCAGCTGCGCCTGCTGGGCGAGCGTCGCGCCGGCACCGGGCTGGTCATCGCCGGCGTGCTCCTCGAGTGCACGGTCCTCATCAGCTTCGGCGCGGCGCCGTTCTTCGTGCCGTTCGTGCTGCTCCCTCTCGCGATCACGACGACCATCGCGCTCAAGCGGTCCTGAATGGGATAATCAGCGTGTCACTGGGGAGTGGCCAAGCGGTAAGGCAGCTGACTCTGGATCAGCCAATCAGAGGTTCGAATCCTCTCTCCCCAGCAGCATCTCCGTTCCGCTCGTCGTCCGCGCAGTCAGCGCACCGAATCTGCCATCCGGTCTGCATCCTGTCGCGAGATGTTGTCGAGCGCCATATGGAAGGCGAAGAACAGACCGTCGCGAGACCATACGTACGAGACGATCTGGTTGCCTGACGCTGATGAGGCCGTCAAGGGCGCGACGATGGCAGGAGCTCCGGCCACTGTCGTGTTGATCTCTCCCCTATTCGCCTGAGGGATGTCTCCTCGCCGAATCTGCAAGATACCGATGCCTTTACCCGCCATCACGTAACTGACCGAGACGCCGCGGATGGGGCTCGGCGGGTCGATCCCGATCTCGCCGCGAGTCACGCCTGCGGGGAGCGTCCGTGCCTCGGGTAGCGGCTGTCCCAGCACCGCACACGCTTGGGCCGGCGTGCCGACACTTGAGCGAGACGGTTCGCTCGCTAGCTCCACGGGAATGAGCGAGCAACCGGGTCGAGCGATCGCGTTCGCCGCAACTACGCCGGCTATCGCAGCGACGGTGATAAGAACGCCGACGAGAACCTTGCGCTGCGGCGTCACGAAGCCGAGCTCACGACAAGCCAACCTAACTGTTTCAAGCGGTAAGCCCGTCAGCAGAGTGATCAGAGGTTCGAATCCCCTCTCTCCCGAGCAGACGTCAGCGCGAGCTCGTGAGCCGTAAGGCTGGGCCGCGCGCGGGTGGGCGACGTTCGGCCTCATCGATCGGACCGTCCGACCGGCGCGCCACGACGAGTTGCATGCGATCGTGACTGGGAGAGGCGCTCCCGTGATCGCATTGACGCTCGGCATCGTCATCGGAGTTGCGTTGGGGCTGCTGGTCATGGCCTTCATCGCGATCGGCTCGTACGACCGTGGCTATGACGCTGCGACCCGACGCCGCGTCTCGTCGGCACACCGTTCGGGTCAGCCCGTTCCGTCGTTGTCACATTCGTAGCCAGTAGGCTCGCTCCCATGACGCGCGTCGCGCTCGGCCTCGCCGCCGCCATCGTGATCGCCTGCGGTGCCGCCGCGCCCACACCGAGCCCCGCGCCCGCCGAGACCATCGCCGTCGCCACGGCGACGCCGACCGCTTCGCCGTCGCCTACGCCAGCGCCGACGGCCCCTTCCGCGCCGACGGCCACTCCCGCGCCAACGGTCGTGCGCGCTTCGGGCTCGGACTGGCCCACCTATCACCGCGACCAGGCACGCACCGGCGCGAGCACCGAGACCGCGTCCTTCACCGCCGTGGACCCGGCGTGGCAGAGCGATGTTCTGACCGGTGATGTCTACGCCGAGCCGATCGTCGTGGGTGGATACGCGATCGTGGCGACCGAGCGCAACGTCGTGTACTCGATCGACGCGCGCAGCGGCACGGTGCGCTGGCGGACCGCGCTCGGCACACCGGTGACGTCGAACACGCTGCCCTGCGGGAACATCGGCCCGGTGACGGGCATCACCGGCACGCCCGTCGCGGACCCCAGCGCCGGCCTCGTGTACGTCGTCGCGTTCGAGACGCCGCTCCACCACGAGCTCTACGCGATCGACCTGGCCACCGGCGAGGTCCGCTTCCATCGCACCGTGGACGCTCCCGGGAACGATCCGAAGGTGCACCAGCAGCGCTCCGCGCTCACCCTCGCGAATGGGCGTGTCTACATCCCATACGGCGGTCTGGCCGGTGACTGCGGCGCGTACCGCGGCACCGTCGTCGGCGTATCCGCCTCGACCGCGTCGGGCGATCTCCTCTTCTATCGCGTGCCGGCGAATCGCGAGGGCGGGCTATGGGCGCCATCGGGCCTCGCGGCCGACGCGAACGGGCGGCTGTACGCGGTGACCGGGAACAGCGACACGAGCGGCACGTTCGACATGAACGACGCGGTGCTGCGCCTCTCGCCCGACCTCGCGCTCGAGGACTACTGGGCACCCACGGACTGGCTGTCGCTCAGCCGGGGCGATACGGACATCGGGTCGATCGGGCCGACGCTGCTGCCGAACGATCGCGTGATCGAATCGGGCAAGAACGGCGTGGTCTACGTGCTGCGTGCCTCGAATCTCGGCGGCATCGGCGGGCAGCTCGCGAGCCTGCGGGTCTGCGGCTCGGTGTTCGGCGGTTTCGCCTTCGCGAACGGTGTCGCCTATGTGCCCTGCAGCGACGGCCTTGCCGCCGTGCAGGTCGATCCGTCGCTGCGTCTGCTGTGGCGAGGTCCGCGCGGCACGATCGGCGCGCCGATCGTCGCGGGCGGGGCGGTGTGGGCGACCGACTACAACTCGGGTGTGCTGTACGCACTTGACCTCGCGGGCGGCGCGGTGCGGTTCCAGCGGACCGTCGGGGCGATGGCGCATTTCGTGACGCCCACGGCGTTCGGCGACGAGATCCTCATCGCCGCCGGCGGCCGGCTCCAGGCGCTCCGCATGCGGTAGGCGGCGAGAGCGGCAATCTTCGCCATTTTTCGCTACGCTCAGGCCCGACCGGAGGATCCGTCCTCCGGCCCCGGTAGCGCCTAAGGCAAGAAGAGGTAGAAATGGCAGAGGGCACGATCAAGAAGCTGGTCAGCGACCGCGGATTCGGGTTCATCTCCCAGGCGGATGGGACGGAGATCTTCTTCCACCGCTCCAAGGTGGTCGGCTCGTTCGACTCACTGAGCGAGGGACAGAAGGTCAGCTACGAGAAGGCCATGGACCCCCGCCGAAACAAGGAGAACGCGGAACAAGTCACGCCGCTCTAGCGGCGATAACCGGCAGAGCTGGCGCGGGGGGCTTTCGCCCCCCGCACCTCTCCTTCACTCACCGGCACGCGTCGACACGAGTCCTACATCGCGTCGAAGGTCTCGCAGACCTCGATGCTCGCGCCGCCCTGGAGGACCGGGCACTCCTTGGCGAGCCTGACTGCCGCGTCGAGGTTCTCGGCCTTGATGATGCTGTAGCCGCTCACCGGGTTCGCACCCGCGCCCGCGGACACCTTGCCCTGCTTGTCGATCGTGCTCGCCTTGCCGACCGGGTTGCCACCGTCGATGAGGCTCGGGCCCAGCTTCTGCATCCACTGGCCCCACGCCGCCATGACCGTTGCCTGGGCGTCCTTGGTGTCGGCCATCTTTCCGCCGTGATACGCGAGAAGGTAGTTCGGCATTGATCGTCTTCCTTTCGTCGCCGGCCGCAGCCTGCCGATCGGGATCAGGTGCGGCCTTCAGGGCAACGACGAACCGACACGGCGGAAATCGACAGCGGCCGGCCGGCGCGCAAAAGGCCCGACAATTGCGGCGGTGGAAGGATTCACGCCGGCCGAGCTCCGGAAGCTGCGTTCGCTGAAGGATCCCCACGGGATCCAGAAGCTCCTCGACACCATGCCCTATCACCTCGCGACATCGGCGTGGTCGCCGCGCCGGGTCCTGCGCGAGCAGACAGCGCATTGCCTCGAGGGCGCGATCTTCGCGGCGGCGGCGCTTCGCGCGATCGGCCGCCCGCCATTCCTCATGGACCTCGAGGCCGAGCACGACACCGACCACGTCATCGCGATCTTCAAGGAGCACGGCGCCTGGGGCGCGGTCGCGAAGTCGAACTACGCCACGCTGCGCTACCGCGAGCCGATCCACCGCACGCTCCGCGAGCTCGCGCTGACCTTCTTCGATCCGTACTTCAACCTCGCGGGGGAGCGGACGCTGCGCACGTTCTCACGCCCGGTCGACCTGCGACGCTTCGACGACCGGGATTGGATGACGACCGACAAGAACGTGTGGTTCATCCCCGAGTACCTGCTCGATATCTCGCACACGAAGCTCCTCACGCCGGCGATGCGCCGCGGGCTCCACCGTCTGGACAAGCGCTCCATCGAGGCCGGCCTGGTGGGGCACCGCTGGGGGAAAGAGCATGAGAGCCGCGACGACGGGTAACGCAGCATCCGCCCGCAACGAGCGTGGCCGCGGCATTTAGCCCGAGGGATTTGGTCACATCTGGCCATGCGCGATGCTCGGACCGGTCCGAGCATCGGCGCGGTGGAGGAGATCGCCGCTCCGACGCGGAGGAAGCGCCAGGTCCTCGAGCTCGTCGCTGACGGCTACGCGACCAAGCAGATCGCGGCGAAGCTGGGCATCAGCAGCGCCGCGGTCGACAAGCATCTCCGCCAGCTCTTTCGCCGGTACGCCGTCCCCAACCGCGCCGCGCTGGTGAGCGCCGCCTTCCGCCGCGCGCACCTCTCCTAGAGCCAGCGCGCCAGCAGCGCGCTGACCGCGACCGCGAGAACGGCGAGCCACAGGACGCGCAGCGCGCCTTCCGGCGCGGCGATGAGCGCATCCCGATCGATCTTCTCGCGCGAGCCGTCCGCGTACGTCACCTCGCCGCTCACCGCCGTGGCCCGGCGGCGCACCGAACGCGCGCGCGTGGACAGGCGGCGCTGCGCGAGGCTCAGCAGTGCCGCCGCTGCCGCGGCGATGAACGTCGGCACCGGGTGCGCGCCGGTCGCGTACGCGGCGGTGACCACAGGGAACGCGCCCCAACCGAGCGCGAAGCCGGCGTCGGAGTGCACGACCGGCGCCTCGAACGCGTACAGCAGCACGAGGGCACCGCCCACGGCGACGAACGCAAGGAAGGACGGTCCGAGGACCGTGGCCGCGAGGAGGCCGAAACCTATCGCGCCGGCCAGGGCGAGCGCGCCGAGCGCAACGAGCACGCGCGAGGGGATCCGCGTGCGCAGCGGACGCCCGCGCAGCTCGTCGAACGCGTGCGCGCCCACACCGACCGCGAGACCGAACGCGAGGAGCGCGCCGGCGACGATACGCGGGTCGGGCGACGGCGCGAGCGAGGCGCCGAGGAGCACGTACGAGAGATGCCAGACCGTGTAGGGCGGATGCAGGAGCGTCCAGTAGTCGCGCCAGCCACCCGAGCGCGCGGCGTAGAACGCCGGCGCAAGCGGCTCGGGCGCGGCTGCCGACATCGGCGGGGTGTCGCTCTTCGTCGCACTCATGACCACGCCGCCCCCCAGGCTCATGCGATGCGTGCGCACGCCGGTGAGGCCGGCGTCCCTCCAATAACGCTCGACGGCGGCCTGCGGATGACGGCGATAGAAGTCGCTGATGCTGGGACCGAGGAAGCCACCGACGACCGACCACTTGCGCGACACGATCTGCCCGAGGACGGGCAGACCGATGCGCGTGTACAGCCACCAGAGCGGCCACCAGACGCCCGTGGGGACGCCGAACTCGACCATCGCGATCCGGCCGCCAGGTCGCACGACGCGTGCAAGCTCGCGCATCGTCGACGCGGGGTCATCGACGTAGCGCAGCAGGTAGGTGAAGGTGAGATGGTCGAAGGCCCCGTCGGCGAACGGCAGCCGCTCCGCGCGACCCAGGGTGAGCTCGTCGAAGACGCCGGTGCGCTCGCGTGCGAGCGCGAGCATGTCGGCGCTCTGATCGATGCCGACCACGTGGCAGCCGTATCGGCGAACGAGCGCCTCAGCGACCATGCCGGTCCCGGTGGCGACGTCGAGGACACGTTCTCCACGTCGCGCGTCGATCGCGTCGACCAGCGCGCGTCGCCAGCGCGGATCCTGGCCGAACGATAGGACGGTAGCGACGCGGTCGTACGACCGTCCGATGCCGGTGAAGATGCGTTCCGCGTCGCGCGCGACCAACGCCGCGAGTCTAGGAGAGCACCACCCGCGCTTCGCGACCGACCTGCGCGCGATACGCGTCCGCCGCGCGGCGGGCCGCCTGCGGCGCGGCCGCGGGCGTCGCCAGGCCGAGCACCGATCCGCCGAAGCCGCCGCCGACCATGCGCGCGCCGTAGACGCCCGGCTGGGCACGGAGCAACGCGACGAGCGCATCGACCTCGGGCGTCGACACGCCGAAGTCGTCCCGGAGCGATCGGTGCGACTCGTCGAGGAGCCGCCCGCACTCTGCGAGATCGCTCGCACGCAGCGCGGCCACGAACGGGCGCACGCGGTCGTTCTCGCTCACGACGTGACGGACGCGCCGCGCGAGGACGGGGTGCTCCCGCTCGAGCGCGGCGGCTTCGCGCGCGGTCGCGTCCCGGAGCGCGCGCACGCCGATGAGCCGCGCGGCCTCCGCGCACTCCTCCCGCCGGGTGTTGTAGGCGCCGCCGGCGTGCTCGTGCCGGGTCCCCGAGTCGATCACGATGAGCGCGAGCGACCGTGGCAGCGCGATCCGCTCCAGCGCTCCGCTGCGCGTATCGATGAAGAGGGCCTCGCCCACGCTGCCGAGGCTCGCCGCGAGCTGATCCATCGTGCCCACGTGCGCGCCGACGAACTCCCGCTCGGCGCGATGCGCGACGAGCGCGAGCGCCTCGTCGCTCAGGGATAGCGCGAACGCCGCGCGGAGTGCGCGTAGGAGCGCCACGGCGAGCGCAGCGCTCGACGCGAGGCCGGCCCCCGGCGGCACCTCCGAGGTGATCCGCGCGTCGAAACCCCGCAGGACATGGCCCGCGTCACGCAGCGCCCAGGTAACGCCGCGGACGTGGTCGGCCCAATCGTTCGCGCGCTCCTCGCGCCCGAGCGCGTAGGCCACGGACCCGAAGCCCTCGCTCCGGACGAGGACCCGCTCGTCCTCGCGCGCGTCGAGCTCGACCTTCGTGCGCTGCGCGATGACGGCGGGGAGCACGAGGCCCTCGTTGTAGTCGGTGTGCTCGCCGATGAGGTTCACCCGTCCCGGCGCGTCGGATCGAGCCACGGCTACATTCTCAGCGTGCCTCCGACGAAGGGTCGCGCCGTGCTCGAGCAGGCTGAGAGGCTGCCACGCGAAGAGCTCGAGTCGCTCCGCCGTCAGTGGTGGGACAAGCGGATGTACGTCTACGTCACGCCGGGCGACGAGCTGGTGCAGCGCGCCCTGGCCGGCTTCCCCGACGACGTCCGCGCGCTCGGCGCGCGCTGCCGCCTCCTCCGGCCCGAGACACGCTACGGCGGCGGCTTCTACAACGACCGCAACGAGGTCGAGCTCGCGGCCGGCGTCGAGACGTACGAGGGCCTCCGACAGGTCGAGCTCTCCGCCTGCCACGAGCTCTTCCATTACATCTGCTGGAACGATCCGCGCTACCGCGCCGACGAGGATCAGGATTTCCCCTACCTCCGCCGCGCCGTCCGCCAGAGCCGGAAACTCCTGTCCGCCTTCCCGAGGTACCAGGGCTGGGTGACAGGCTCGTTCCTCAGACAGGGCGACCACGCGAACCCGGTGGAGTACTTCGCCGACATCCCGACGAATTTCCGCGACACCGGCGAGCTGCCGCCGCCCATCCGCGCCCACTTCGCGCCGCTCATCGACGGCTCGCCGGTCCCCGACGACCTGGCCGCCAGGCCGGACTGGCCGCTCGCGGCCGCGGATGGCGAGCTCGCCACATTCCAGCGCTGGCTGGCCGGAAGAGACTGACCGCATGTCGGTGGAGGTCGCGATCCTCATCTGGCTGGCGATCGGCATCGGCATCGCCGGCGGCGTCTTCCTGGTCGCGCGCACGGCGGTGCAGATGGCGTCCGTCGCGTACCGGGTCATCGAGAAGCAGATGGACCCGAAGACCGCGCGGCGGCAGACGGGCCTGCTTTCCCTGGCCATGCTCGCCGCGCTCGCCGCCACCGCGGTCATCGCCGGGTACGCGATCCTCACGCTGTTCGCGTCGCTCCTGGAGGGCGGCCTCTCCGGGAACTGATCCCGCGCCTAGATCCGGCCGGCGAGCACCTTCACACGCGCGTGGATGCCGTCGCGGACCTCTCGGAACGCGGCGAGCCTTTCGGCGTCGGTCCCTGTCGCGGCCGACGGATCGGGGAACCGCCACGAGAGTTTCAACCCGGACCGCGGCGGGACCGGGCAATGCGCATCGCAGACCGTTACCACCACGTCCCACCCCTCGCCGACGTCGTCGACGCTCTTCGAGCGCTGCGCTGAGATGTCGACGCCCGCCTCCTTCATCGCCGCGATCGCGAGCGGATGGACCCGCGTCGCCTTCGTGCCGGCACTGTGCACCTCGAAGCGATCGCTCCCGAGCGCGCGGAGGAAGCCCTCGGCCATCTGGGAGCGAGCCGAGTTGTGCGAGCAGAGGAACAGGACGCGCTTCACGTGCGCGGGGCCGTGCCCGGGCCGAGGAGCTGCGGGCCCGCGTAGAAGAGGAGCAGGACGACGACGGCGATGAGCAGGAGGATGCCGACGATCATGCCCGCGCCGAAGCCGCCATCACCGCTGCCGCCCGAGCTCGCGTGGACCTGGCTCATGCGTACCTCCCGCGCCCGTATGCTCGCCGGTCGTGCGACGCGGACCGCTCCGCCACCGCTGGTTCACGATATTCGTCGGCGCCTTCAGCCTTGGTGCCGTCGCTGACGAGATCGCGCGGCTCGCGCTGCCCCTCCTCATGCTCGACGTCACCCACAGCATCGCAGCCGCAGCCACGCTGCGCGTCGTCCAGTCGGTCCCGTACATCCTTTTCGGCGCGCCCGCCGGGGCGCTCATCGACCGCGCGAACAAGCGGCTCCTGCTGATCGCGTGCGACTCGGCGAGCGTCCTCCTCACGCTGGTCATCCCGATCTCGGCGGCGGTCGGGTTCTTCTCGGTGCAGCTCGTCTACGTCATCGGATTCCTCCTCGGGACGGTCGAGGTCATGTGGGGCGTCACCACGGACTTCAGCGTGGTGCCCTCCCTCGTCGAGCAGGACGAGCTCACCGAGGCGAACTCGATCTTCTTCGGTGCCGATCGCTTCGCGCGCGTGATCGGCCCGACCGTGGGCGGGCTGGCGATCGCCGCCATCGGGAACATCGGCGCGATGTGGATCGCGGCGCTCGCCTTCCTGCCGACGCTCGCCATCTTCTGGCGCATGCCGCCGGTGTACGACGTCGACCATTCGGACCAGGCACCACTCACCGTCCCCAACGTGCTGCGGGAGATGGGCGAGGGCTTCCGCTACCTGTGGGAGCTGCCCGTGCTCCGCTGGCTGGTCGTGGTCATGTCCATCGCAAACCTCGGCGGCGTCGGACTCCGGACGCTCATCCTCTACGTGCTGCGCGAGGAGCAACACCTGAACGAGATCACCATCGGCCTCGCGTTCTCGGTCTCCGGTATCGCGCTCGTCCTCGGCTCATTCCTGGTCCCGCGCCTCACCCGCGGCCGGCCGATGGGCCAGTCGATGATCGCGAGCGTCTTCCTCTCGGGTGTCGCCGCGCTCCTCACCGCGTTCACCGGCGACTGGCGTCTCGTTACCGCCGGCTTCACCGCCCGCGAGGTGGCGTGGCAGGCATTCATCATCTTCGCGTTCATCCCACGCCAGCGCGTGCCGGCGCGCCTGCGCGGTCGCGCGAACGGCGCGTTCCGCACCCTGGTGCTCGTATCGAACACCGCGTCGCCAGCGGTGCTTTCCGCGATCGTCGTGGCCGCCTCGAGCGCGGTCGCCTTCGCCGTCGCGGGCGGCCTCGGCATCCTCGCGACGGCGATCGGTGCGGTCAGCCCGCTGCGCGAGTACGCGGTGCGCGAGCCGGGAGAGGAGCCCGCGGTGCAGGCCCGGTCGTGATCAGGGGACCCCGTCGACGAGGCCCTCGCGCACCGCGCGGGCCGCAAGCTCGGCTCGGCTCTCGGCGTGAAGCTTTTCGAGGATGTGCTTGAGGTGGTACTTCGTCGTGTTCTCGGTGATGCCGAGGCGCGCTGCGATCTCCTTGTTCCGAAGACCGACCGTCACCAGACGCAGCACCTCGATCTCCCGCTCGGTGAGCCGATCGGGCTCATGATGTGGCCGGTTCTCCCGAACGAACTCGTGCACGATGCGGGCGGCCGTCGCCGGCGTCATCGCGGCCTCTCCCCGCTCCACCGCGTCGAGGAGAAGGCGCAGCTGAGCGCTCTCAAGGTCTTTGAGTAGGTAGCCCTGCGCGCCCGCCTTGATCGCGGCGAAGAGATCATTTTCGTCCTCGCTCACGGTCAGCATCACGATCGCGATCTCCGGGTGGCGCGCCTTGATGCGTCGCGTCGTCTCGACGCCTGAGAGGCCCGGCATGCGCACATCCATCAGGACGAGCCGCGGTGCGAGCTTGTCCACCAGCGCCAGGGCATCCTCCCCGCACGAGGCCTGACCGACCACGGCGTGACCCCACGCCCCAAGGAGCGCCGCGACACCGTCCCGAAAGAGCGCGTGGTCGTCGACGATCAGGACCCGCATCAGCGAGCTTCCACCGCGTGCCGCAGCGGCAGTGTCACGACGAGCATCGTCCCAGCACCCGGTCGGGTCGACCACCCGACCTCGCCATGGATCGACGCGGCGCGTTCGCGGATGCCCTGCATTCCGTGGTGTGGCCAGTCACCGGTGCGCGCACCCGCCGCGTCGAATCCTTCTCCGTCGTCCGCCACCGACACGCGCAGCTGACCATCAGCGACGTCGACGTCGATCTCCGTGCGATGGGCGGACGCGTGCTTGCGGACATTGCTGAGCGCTTCTTGGACGATGCGGAAGACGTTGGCCTGCACATCGGGCGGCAGCTCGAGCGCCCGCGCCGACGCGCTCGCGCGGACCTCCGTTGCGAGCTTCGAGGCCTCCGCGAAGCGTGCTGCGAGGACCTCGAGGGCGGAGACGAGCCCGCGTTCGGAGAGGATCGGGATGGTCAGCCCGAGGATGGCCTCACGCACATCGACGTACACCGAGCGTGCCGCGGTCGACAGCTCGGCGAGCTGCTGCCGCGCGCGATCGACCTCCCCGATCGCCAAGAGCTCTTCCACGGCTTGTGCCTTCGTGTTCACGTACCCGAGGACCTGCGCGAGGCCGTCATGCATCTCACGCGCGATGCGCTCGCGCTCCCCCCGGACCGCAAGCTCGCGAAGGTCGCGCTGGAGGCGGTCGTTCTCCATCGCGATGGCTGCCTGGCCGGCGAGCGATAGAAGGATCTCCGCATCCTCCGGACCGTAATCGTGGTCTCCGCGCCTACCGCTGACGACGAGCGAACCGATGGTCGCGTCGCCGCGCAACAGCGGCACCGCCAGCCGCGCTTCAACTGCGCCTTCGGAGCCGCTCGCCGCCATGACCCGCGGTGATCCATCGGGGCCGGTCACGGTGATCACGCTGTGGTCCGCCGCGAGCAGACGACGCGCGTTGTCGACGATGGCCTGCAAGACGTCCTCGACCCTCGACAGTGCGGTCATTGCCACGCCGACCTGCCGCAGCGCCTCCAGCGAGGCGTTGCGCCGCTCGAGCTCGCGATTTCGCCGCGCTACGGCCTGGCTCAGCCGATCGATACGGCCGAACGCGAACCGCGCGACGATCACCGCGACGACGAGGACGCCCGTCGGCACGACGAGCGCGTCGAACGGCGAAGGCAGGAGCTGATCGAGGAAGTTGTCGGCGGCGATCTCCAGGGCGACGATCGCCACGACCGGAAGCACCACGGTGAGCCAGCGGAGACGGCTCGTCATCGTGGCACGAACCCTAGGCCGCCGGCGACGGCGTGAAAGGGCGGCCGGGGCCGGTCGCCGCGGCGAAGGTCCCTTTGACAAGGGCCGGACGGCCCTGATCGGCCTACTCGACCGAGCGGGACGCGCCTACCCGATCGCGGGGGGCGCACCAACGATGCGCGAACGAGGCTGTGGGGAGCGAAAAGGTAGGTGCTCGTCGTGGCTTACCTGTTCAGCATCGATCGCACTGGCTGTCTGAACTGCGGGGCGTGCATGGACGTCTGTCCCGTGCAGGCGCTCGACATGACCAGGACGGCGACGCCGTCGGTCGAATCGGGTGTCGAGCTGCGCGCGCAGGGCGGCGCGTCGGGTCAGCCGTGGATGATGGAGTTCCCGGTGCAGGTGGCCGTCTGCATCGGTTGCGAGCTCTGCGCCACCGAATGCCCGACCGAGGTGATCACGATCGCGCCGCGCGCGGGCGCCGAGGTCCTCGCCAGCGCGCAGGGGCCCATTCAGCACGCGCCACCCGCGAACGGTGATTGGGTGCCCCTCTCCGCGCTCACCCGCGAGTCTCTGAAGGAGGAACACACCGACCCGTGGGGCGGTCTCGCACGCTGGACCCCGTCACGGCGCGAGGCCTCCTGGCAATCGTGGCGGACCTGGCTTGCGCCCGGCGAGGGCCGGCTCGTCGCCCCCTGCCAGCAGGCCTGTCCCGTCGGCACCGATGCGGGTCTGTACGTCGCGCTCCTCGCGGAGGGCCGGCACGCCGATGCACTCGCGGTGGCCGCGGACTTCAACCCGTTCCCATCGATCTGTGGACGCATCTGCACCGCACCCTGCGAGATCGCCTGCCGGCGCGGCGTCGTGGACGAGCCCATCGCGATCCGCGAGCTCAAGCGCTTCGCAGCCGACCACGGTGCGGAGGGCTATCCGACGGCGCCGCCCGCGGCGCAGCGGCGTGCCGAGCGCGTCGCGATCGTCGGCGCAGGGCCGACCGGCCTCAGCGCGGCCTACATGCTCGCGCGCGCGGGCTACACAGTGACGGTGTTCGAGGCGATGCCGGTGGCCGGGGGCATGATGGCGGTCGGGATCCCCGAGTACCGCCTCCCAAAGAGCGTGTTGCGTGCGGAGGTCGAGCGCATCCTGTCGCTCGGCGTCGAGCTCCGGCTCAACACGGCGCTCGGCCGCGACATCACCATCGACGGGCTGAGGGCGGAGGGCTACCAGGCGATCCTCCTCGCCACCGGCGCATCGAAGAGCCAGCCACTTGGCGTGCCCGGCGAGGACGCCGGCGGCGTCTGGCCCGCGACGGTCTTCTTGAAGAAGGTGAACCTCGGCGAGGCGACGGAGATCGCGGGGGATGCCCTCGTCGTCGGCGGCGGATCCACGGCGATGGACGCCGCCCGGAGCGCGTGGCGCGCCGGCGCGAAGAGCGTCCGCATCCTCTACCGGCGCACGCGCGCGGACATGCCGGCGCAGGCGGACGAGGTCCGCGCCGCCGAGCACGAGGGAGTCGCGATCGAGGCGCTCGTAGCGCCGGTCGAGGTGCTGCGAAAGAACGGCTGGATGACCGGCGTGCGCTGCGTCCGCCTGGCCGTCACGGGCCGCGACGCGGACGGTCGGAGCGCGGTGTCCGTGGTCGCCGGAAGCGATTTCACGATCGACGCGACGAGTCTGCTCATCGCGGTCGGCGAGGCGCCCGATCCGTCGATCCTCCCCGCTGGCTCGAGCATCCAGGTCGCGGCCTGGGGCGGCGTCGTCGTCGACACGGAGAATCTCGTGACCGCCCAGGTGGGCACGTTCGCCGCCGGCGACGTCGCCACCGGGCCGCGCAGCGTCATCGAGGGAGTGGCGCAGGGTCAGCGCGCCGCGTGGGCCATCGATCGCTTCCTGCGCGGGCTTCCCGCGGCGCGGTACGTCGCGCCGTGGCGCACCGATCGACCCCGGACGAGCACGGGGAGCGTGCGGGTCGATCTCAATCAGAGCCGCCGGGCGGTGGCCGCGCTCGCTCCGGTGAGCCGCGCGGGCGCCGATCGCTCTCGTGAGGTGTCGCTCGGCTTCGACGATCGGGCGGCGCGCGCGGAGGCCGCGCGATGCTTGCGCTGCGATGTCGTCACGAGGTCCGCCACGGTCGACGTGATCAAGAGGAGGTCCGCATGACCACCGATCAGCTCGCTGCCGCGATCATCAAGGGGTTCCTGGACGGAGGCGAGTCATTCCTTGAGGGGACGCTCGCGGCCGCCCTACCGATCTTCTGGCTCATGGCGCTGGCACTCCACCTGGCGCGGCCCTACATGCTCAACACGACACACAAGTTCTCGTTGCGACTTGCGGCCGACATCTGGTGGGTGCTGTACATCGGCCTGCGTGACGCCATCGTCGTGATCGCATTCGTCATGAGCTTCATGTACCTGTTCCCAGATGTGCTCATGTCGCAGGCGCTTCCCATCGGTGGTTCGCTTGCGGCGGCGATCCTCTTCGGCGTCCTCCTCACTAAGCTGGTCGCCGACGCCGACGACGACCCTCGCGCGTTCCGCGTCGTTTCCTACCTCCTGGCGCTGGGCGCGACCCTCTACATCCTGCCGACGCTCGCGGGCGTCCAGGTGAGCGCGCTCGCGCTCGGCGATCCCTGGGACGGCCTTGGCAAGGCGCTCGTCACATCGACGAATCCCACGCTGGCCATGGGGCTGTGGTGGATATCGATCATCGCCGTGGGAGTGATGGGATTCGTCGCGGTCTGGTTCAACCTTCGCGCCCCGGGCGCGAGTCTTAGGAGGGTTGCGTAATGACACCGGAGGAGATCACCAATGCGATCACGCAAGCGCTCGTCCAGGGCGGCCAGCAGTGGCTCGTGGCCACGATCGGCGCGTTCATGCCGGGGCTCTGGGCCCTGACACTCATCTTCCACCTGGCTCGTCCGTACGTGCTGCGCACGCTCCGCAAGCTCTCGCTGCGCTTCGGTGCGGACGTGTGGTGGCTCAGCTACGTGCTCATACGTGATGCCGTCGCGCTGATCACGTTCGGGCTCAGCGTGCTCTTCCTCATGCCGAATATCGCGCTGACGATGGACGTTCCGCTGACCGCGCCCCTCGCGACGCTCTTCCTCTTCTGGGCGCTGTACGTCAAGCTGATGCGCGACGCCGACGACGACGTGCGGGCCTACCGGGTCGCCACCGCGTTCCTCGTCATCGGCGCAACGTTCTACTTCGTGCCGCAGACCCTCGGTCTCGAGGCGAACTCGCAGGACTACCTCGCCGGCGTCGCGACCTTCCTCGACTCGGCAAAGAACCAGGCGCTCGCCGGACCGATCCTCGTCGTCGCGCTCGTCGGCTTCGCGGCCACCGCGGCGCTCATCTTCTACCGCGTGGTCCTGAGCGCCAGCCGCAGGGTCGGATCGGGGACGGCGGCACCCCAGAAAGCGGGCCTGTCCTGACCCGCTCATAGGTTCGCCTACATTTACGTCATTCCTCCCACAAGTGCGGCACCTAGCAAGCGCGAAGACTGGCTGACGCTCGGCGAAGCCAGCCGGGTGCTCGGCGTCGATCCCGACACCCTGCGCCGCTGGGCGGACAACGGGAAGATCGACGTCTTCACGACGCCGGGCGGCCACCGTCGTTTCCTGCGGACGTCCATCGATGCGCTCATCCCCCGCTCGCGACCGGCGCGCCGCACGTCACTCTCCGCGATGGGCGAGGCGCCCGACCGCATCGCGGCCGAGTTCCGCAAGCGCGTCCGGACCGAGCTCACCGATCAGGACTGGCGGACGCGCTTCGACGAGAGCTCGCTGCGCTGGTTCCGCGAACGCGGGATGCGCATGAGCGATCTCCTGCTCGGCTCCCTCGACACGTCGAAGCGCGCCGGGCGCGAGCAGCTGATCGCGCAGGCCGAGGCGCTCGGTCGCGAATACGGCGCCGAGGCGAAGCGGACCGGGCTCTCGCTCGGCGAGTCCACGCAGGCCTTCCTCTTCTTTCGCGCGCGGTTCATGGCCGAGATCGCGCAGGTCGCGCGCCGCCGCAACGTCGAGACCTCGCAGGCCGCGGCGCTCTTCGCCGAAGCCGACGCGGCACTCGATCGCATCATCCTCGCGCTCATCGCCGGCCACCAGGGGTAGGACATAGACCTGCAACGCGTGCGAAAGCGCGCGCTCGACGCGATCGACCAGCGGCGCGATGCGCTCATCGCCCTGTCACTCGCGATCCACGCAAAGCCCGAGCTCGGCTACCAGGAGCGCGAAGCAAGCCTGCGCCTGACGGAGTTCCTCGAGGGCGACGGCTTCCACATGACGCGCGCGTACTGCGGGATCGAGACGTCCTACCGCGGGGACGCGAGCGGGAGGGCCGAGGGGCCACGTGTCGCGATCCTCGCCGAGTACGACGCGCTCGCCGACCTCGGGCACGGCTGCGGGCACAACCTCATCGCGATGATCGGAACGGCCGCCGCGGTGGCGGTGAAGGAGGTCATCGCGGAGCTCCCCGGAAGCGTCGCCGCCATCGGCACGCCCGCGGAGGAGGGCGGAGGCGGAAAGGTCGCGCTCCTGCGCGCCGGCGGCTTCGACGACGTGGACGCCGCGATGATGATCCACCCGACGACCGGCCGGAGCCTCGCGGGCCGGCACTCGCTCGCGAACAACCGCGTGAACGTGGAGTACTTCGGGAAGTCCGCGCACGCGGCGTCGCAGCCCGACCAGGGCGTGAACGCGCTCGATGCGATGATCCAGCTCTTCAATGGCGTGAACGCGATGCGCCAGCAGCTCCGCCCCGACGCGCGCGTGCACGGGATCATCGAGAAGGGCGGCAGCGCCGCGAACGTGATCCCCGAGTACACGCTCGGACGGTTCAGCGTGCGCGCGCTCGACCGCCGCTACCAGCAGGAGGTGCTGCGGCGCTTCATCGCCTGCGCCGAGGGCGCGGCGACGGCCACGGGCGCGACGGCCAAGGTCACGGTCCTCGAGAACGCCGGCTACGAGAACATGGTCTTCTCGACGCCGATCGCCGATCGCTGGACCGCGCACATGCGCTCGCTCGGGATGCAGATCTTCGACGTGCGCGACGACGAGCGCGTCGGATCGACCGACATGGGCAACGTCATGCAGGTCCTGCCCGGCATCCATCCCTACATCGCCATCGCCGATCAGACCATCCCCGGGCACTCGACGGCGTTCCGCGACCACGCCGCATCGCTGGAGGCCCTCGAGCGCGCGCTCGTCGCCGCGAAGGCGCTCGCGCTCACGGCGATCGACGTGCTGGCCGTCCCCGAGGTGCTGAGGGAGGCGCAGACCGAGTTCGAGGCGCGGCGCGCCGCCGGCGTCGTGAGGGGCCGCTCGTCCTAGGTCTGGGCCGGGAAGCGCGCATCCTGTTCGGCGCCCAGCTTGCCTGGGGCCTCGGCTTCGGGCTCTTCGCGACGCTGTCGCCGCTGTTCCTTCAGGACCTCGGCGCGACGCCGACGGACATCGGGCTCGTCTTCGGTCTGGGCAACGTCATCGCGGCGCTGACCTTCATCCCGATCGGCCTCGCCGCGGACCGTTGGGGCCGCAAGCGGCTCATGGTCGGTACGTGGATCGCATCCACGGTCGGGGCCGCCGCGTTCCTGCCGCTCGGCGACTGGCATGGCGCTCTCATCGGCTCGATCCTCTACTGGATCGGGAGCGCCGGGTTTCCGCTCCTCAGCGCGCATCTCGCCGCGAGCACCCCGCGCGCGCGCCTGGGCGGCGAGCTCGGGATCGTGTACGGCGCGTTCTTCCTCGGCACCATCTTCGCGTCCCCCTTCGCGGGAGCGATCGGCGCCGCCGTCGGTCTTCGCGCGGGCATCGCCGTCGGAGTCATCGCTTTCGTGGTCTCGACCGCGCTCACGCTGAGCCTCCATTCGGACCCGCCGGTGAAGGCGGCCACGGCGTCCCCGCCGCTGCCACGCTCGTTCTGGACGCTCCTCGCGGTCACGCCGCTGGCCGCATTCGTCGCCGTGATCGTGAACCCGCTCTTCCCGGTCTACGTGCGCGATGTCGCGGCCGTGCCGCTCGAGCGCGTCGGCGTCTTCGTCGGTCTGGTCGCGCTCGGCTCGGCGCTCTCGTCCGCGGTCAACGGCCGGGTCGGCGATCGCCTCGGACCGGTGCCGGCGATCGTCGGCGCCGGCGCCGTGCTCACGCTCGGCGCGACGACGATCGCCCTGTCGGGTCGCGCCGAATCGACGCTCGCGCTGGGGTCGTTCCTGCTGGGGTCGCAGACCGCCGCCAACCCCGTGCTCATATCCGCCCTCGCGCGGGTGCTGCCACCGGCGCGTTCGGCGCTCGGGTACACCGGGTTCCAGCTCGTGTACGCGCTCGGGTTCGGTGGTGGCGGGCTGGTCTCGGGCGTGCTCTACGACGCCGACCCACTGCTCCCACTCCTCGTGCAGATCGCGCTCGCGCTCCCCGTCACCGCCGCCGTCGCCGTCATCGTGTCGCGCGTCGTCCGCTCGCGGGAAGCGCTAGCGTCTCCGCAGTGAAGAGCGAGTCCCTTGGCCGCCTCGAGGCCGCGCATGGCGCGATCCAGGACACCTTCGCGACGATGCCCGATGCCGCGCTCGGGTGGCTCAAGCCGGGTGACGACTACGCGATCGGGGGCATCGTCATCCATCTCATCCAGTCGCTCGACGGCTACATCGGCACGCTCGAGGCGTTGCGCGCAGCGGGCTTCACCGATACGGAAGGCCCGGGCGAGGACGAAGCGGTCGTGGACGCGCAGCTCGTGCACGCGCGACGCGGGCTCGCGCCGGCCGAGCGTGCCTCGACCTTCACGGAGATGAGGACGAAGCAGGCGCGCCTCGCCACGCTCGCGGCGACCGCGGATGAGGCGCAGTTCGGTACGCTCGTCGGCGTGCGCTACCCCGGTGATGAGTCCCCGTACCCGACGAGCGTCGCGCTCGTCGTGCAGTGGATGACCGAGCACTACGCCGAGCACGTGCCCCACGCGCAGCAGCTCTTCGCCGAGTGGCGGAACGCGCACTGATGCTCGTCGCAAAGGATCGGCCCACCACCAACACCCACCTGATCTCGTGGGTCGACGCGATGGCGAAGATGTGCAAGCCCGATCAGATCCTCTGGATGGACGGCTCGGATGGCGAAGCAAAGAAGCTCACCGAGGAGGCGGTCGCGGCGGGCGTGCTCATCCCGCTCAACCCGCGGACGCGGCCCGGCTCGTATTACAGCCGCAGCGATCCGAACGACGTGGCCCGCACCGAGGAGCTCACCTTCGTCTGCACGCCGACGAAGGAGGAGGCCGGGCCGACGAACAACTGGATGGATCCGGCGGAGACCTACGCGAAGCTCGCGAAGATATACGACGGCGCGATGCGGGGCCGGACGATGTACGTGATCCCGTACGTCATGGGCACGCCGGACTCGCCGTTCGCCATGATCGGCGTCGAGATCACCGACTCGATCTACGTCGTGCTGAACATGCGGATCATGGCCCGCATCGGAAAGGTCGCGCTCGACCTCCTCGGCGCGTCGAACAAGTTCAACCGCGGGCTGCACTCGGTGGCGGACTGCGATCCCGAGCGGCGCTACATCTGCCACTTCCCGCAGGACGACGCCATCTGGGCGGTCGGCTCGGGGTACGGCGGCAACGCGCTGCTGGGCAAGAAGTGTCTCTCGCTCCGCATCGCGAGCTATCACGCGCGCGAGCAGGGCTGGCTGGCGGAGCACATGATGCTGCTCGAGGCCGAGAGTCCCGAGGGCGAGACGCACTTCATCGCCGGCGCGTTCCCAAGCGCCTCGGGGAAGACGAACCTCGCGATGCTCGTCCCACCGCCCGAGCTCGGCGGTTGGAAGATCCGCACGATCGGGGACGACATCGCCTGGATGCGTGTCGGCGACGATGGACGGCTCTACGCGGTGAATCCCGAGGCGGGCTTCTTCGGCGTCGCGCCGGGCACCAACCAGCGCACCAATCCCACCGCCATGAAGATGGTCGAGCACGACACCATCTTCACCAACGTCGCACTCACGCCGGACATGGACATCTGGTGGGAGGGGCTGGACGGACCGAGCACCGACCTCATCGATTGGCGCGGCCGCCCCTGGCAGCGCGGCGCGAAGGAACCGGCGGCGCACCCGAACAGCCGCTTCACCGCGGCGCTCGAGAACAACCCCAAGCTCTCGCGCTTCGCGAAGGACCCGCGTGGCGTGCCGATCTCGGCGATCCTCTTCGGCGGCCGGCGTACTACGACCGTGCCGCTCGTCGTCGAATCCTTCAACTGGACCCACGGCGTGTACATGGGCGCCACCGCGGGCGCGGAGACGACCGCCGCCATCACCGGCGCGGTCGGACGGATCCGGCGCGACCCGATGGCCATGCTCGCGTTCATCGGCTACGACGCCGGGACCTACTTCTCGCACTGGCTCTCGATGTTCGGGCGCATGAAGCACCCCCCGAAGATCTTCCTGGTGAACTGGTTCCGGAAGGGCGATGACGGGAGCTACCTCTGGCCGGGCTACGGCCAGAACATGCGCGTGCTCAAGTGGATCATCGACCGTTCCTCCTCCACCGGCCGCGCCGGCGCGATGGAGACGCCCATCGGCTACCTGCCGCGCGCCTCCGACCTCGACCTCCGTGGGATCGACGCGAGCGCCGACGCCATCGAGCGCGCGCTGCGCGTCGACCCGGCCGAATGGGAGAAGGAGCTCGAGGCGCATGCCGAGTGGCTGGAGAAGCTCGGCCCGACCGTGCCCGAGCCGCTCCGGCTGCAGCGCCGCCTCCTGCTCGAGTCTCTGCGGGCTGTCTCATAGCGCGCGGCTAACGGAGCACCGCGTGCCCGCCTGGCGTTAGGAGAACCGTGCGAAAGCTCCTCGGCGTGGTGCTCGCCGTCGCGTTCGCTGGCGCGGCCTACCTGCTGCTTCAGACGAGCCTGGCACCGCCGCCGACCGCACGCGTGTCGCCGACGACCGCGATCACGCCGCGGGCGACGAGCCCCGCTCTCACGGCCGCACCCCCGCTCGGGGCGCGACCGACGCCGGGGCCGACGCCGGCGCCGTTCGCCCTCACGCTGAGCGACGCGGACCTCACGAAGGCGGCGGCGGGCAGCTTCCCGCAGACCATGAGCGGCGTCACGGTGCGCGACCCGAGCGTGTCGGTCGAAACCAACGGTGTGCGCCTCACCGCGACGGCTCAGGTCCTCTTCGGCACGACAAAGTTCGTGATGACCGCGACGCCGATCGTGACCGACGGGCGGATCGCCGTCCGTGTGGACACCGCGACCCTCGCCGGCCTGGACCTGCCCGATGCGACGCGCGCCGCGATCGCGGTCACGGTGCAGAGCTCGATCGCGAGGCTCATCCCCGCGAACGTCCGGGTGACGAGCGTCTCGTTCGCGCCCGGGCGCCTCACGGTCCAGGGCACCCAGCCCTAGCCTCGGTCCCTTTTCCGGGCGCGCGTAAAGTGCCCGCATGGCCGAGGCCATCGTCGCTGGCGCGATCGCCGGTGCGGTCGCGGGTGCCATCGCCGGTCTTGCGGTGTGGCTCGTGACGCACGGCGGGCTTCTTCGCCCCGGCGGCGTCCGCGAGTACACGCATCCGGTCGGCGGTGGCTGGGTCGCGA
>JBGQFO010000013.1:0-26960 GCA_041496945.1 Candidatus Limnocylindria bacterium
CGGTCGACCGCCAGGGTCTCGTCGGCTTCGCGCAGGTGACCGGCGCGGCGCTCCGCTCGGCGCAGCTCCGCGAGGATCGTGACCGCCGTATCCATCGGCTCTCGGCCCTCAACGTGCTGGCCTGGCAGCTCGCCGCCGTCCACGAGCCCTACGAGATCGCGCGCCTGGCCTACGACGCGGCCGGCGAGCTCGTGGCGCGCGACGCGTTCTACGTCGCGCGCTTCGACGCCGACAAGCGCGAGTTCGACTTCGTCCTGCAGGCCGACGGGGAGGACATCTGGCGAGGAGAGCGCTACCCGCTCGGCAGCGGGCCGACGAGCCAGGTCGTCCTCACCGGCGAGACGCATCTGGTGCGCGCGCCGGACGACGCGGCGCAGCGCCGCGGCATGACGTTCGGCGAGGCGACGCGCGTGTCCGGATCCGCCGCGCACGTCCCGCTCAAGAGCCGCGGGCGTCTCGTCGGCGTGCTCTCGAGCCAGTCGTACACCTCCGATGCCTTCGACGACGAGGACCTCATCGTCCTGCAGTCGCTCGCGAACCTCGTGGCGACCGCGTTCGAGAACGCCGAGCACGTGCAGCAGTCTCGTGAGCTCTATCTGGCATCGGTGAAAGCGCTCGCGGCCGCGGTCGACGCGCGGGACCCGTACACCCGAAGCCACTCGGCCCGCGTCGCGGCGCTCGCCCGCACCGTGGCCGAGGAGATGCGCCTCGGTCCGGATGAGCTCCGTCGCGTGCAGCTCGGCGCGCTCCTGCACGACATCGGAAAGATCGGCATCCCCGACGCCATCCTGAACAAGCCCGGGCCGCTGACCGAGGAGGAATGGGTCCTCATGCGCACGCACCCCGCGGTCGGCGCGTCGATCCTCACCGTGGTCGAGCCGCTGCGGGACCTCGTGCCCATCGTGCGCGCCCATCACGAGCGCTACGACGGCAACGGCTATCCGGAGCGGATCGCTGGAGACGACATCCCGATCGAGGCGCACATCGTCGCGGCCGCCGATGCCTTCGAGGTCATCGTGAGCCGTCGCGCGTACAAACAGGCGCAGACCGTGGAGTTCGCGTGCGCCGAGCTGCTGCGGTGTCGCGGCACGCAGTTCCATCCTGGCGTGGTCGATTCGTTCCTGCGCGTCGTCGACCGCGACCGCCAGCAGGGCACGGGCTACCTCCGCCGCGTCGCGGGCATCGAGGAGGAGGAGATGGAGAACGTGCCCGGGCCCGGTGGCGTGCTCGAGCAGTTCGCGGCGACGGCGCACGCTCACGGGCGGCAGCTCGCGATCCTGCAGCGCCTCGCGTCGGAGATCAGCGCGGTGCTGGACATCGACGAGCTGGCCGGGCGCCTCCTGCGGATCGTGTGCGAGGCGATGGACTACGAGAACGGCTTCCTGCTCACGCTCGACGACAAGCACGACGGCCTGGTGGTGCGCGCCGCGGTCGGTCCGTCCGAGCCGTACACCGGGCAGGTGCTTCCACCGGGGACCGGCATCAGCTGGTGGGTCGTCGAGCACGGCCTGCCGCAGCACGTCGTGGATGCGCAGAACGACGAGCGCTTCTACGGTCCACCGGACATCAACAGCGTGCTCGTCGTGCCGCTGCAGCTCGGTGACGAGCGCGTCGGCGCGCTCGGGGTGGAGAGTCCCCGCGTCCAGGCCTTCGGGCGCGAGGACGAGGAGCTGCTCACCGCGGTGTCACACCAGGTCGCGGCCGCGCTGCGCGTGGCCAGGCTGCACCAGGCCGCGAAGCACGCCGCGGCGACCGATCCGTTGACCGCGCTGCCGAACCGCAGGACCTTCTTCGAGCACCTCGCGCAGGAGCTGGCCAAGGATCCCGGCGGCCCCGTGAGCGTGGCAGTCCTCGACGTGAACGGGCTGAAGCAGCGAAACGATGAGCACGGTCACGCCGCCGGCGACCAAGCGCTCATCCGCATCGGGCAGCTCCTCTCCGCCGGCGTGCGCGACGGCGACCTGGTCGCGCGGATCGGCGGTGACGAGTTCGCGATCCTGTTCCCGAGCGCTCCGCTCCTCGTCGCCGAGCGTGCGATGCGGCGGCTGGCCGAGTCGATCGCCGGCGGCGCGGTCGCCGACGGGAAGCCGCTGCCGACGATCGCGTGGGGCGTGGCCGATGCGACGACACGCGCGTTCACGGTGGACGAGCTCGTCGACGCCGCCGACCGGGCGATGTACCGGCACAAGGCCAAGACCCGCGCGCGCGCGAGCACCGCCTAGCCAAGCAACTTCGTCGCCCGACCTCCGCTACCATTGACCGTGACCGGCGGCGACCGGGAAAAGGCCTGACACCAAGCAGGCAAGTCGCCCGCGAGCCGGATCGCTGACCCCGTTAGAGGTCGAGAGGCGCAGCGGAAGCGTTGCGCGAAGCCCAGGTGGTACCACGGCGCTGTTCGTCCCGGGACGAGCGGCGCTTTTTGTTTGCGAGCGAGAGAAAGAGAAGGAGGTGACCGGTGGCCGAGCAGCGATCGCCGAGCCCGCCCGCGGCGGTGCTCGACTTCAGCGAGAAGAACTTCCGACCATCGGTCGTCGAGACGGAGCTCTACGACTGGTGGGAGCGCGCCGGCTTCTTCACCCCGCCGGCCACGCCGTCCCCCGGTGAGAAGACCTTCGTGATGATGCTGCCGCTCCCGAACGTGACCGGCGACCTTCACATGGGCCATGCCCTCGGGTTCGGTGGCTACGAGGACCTCATGGCGCGCTGGCATCGCATGCGGGGCGAGGCCACGCTCTACCTACCGGGATCCGACCACGCCGGGATCATCGCCCAGCTCGTTGTCGAGCGCGAGCTCGCGAAGAGGGCCGACCCGAAGGCGCTCACACGCGAGCAGTTCCTCGCCGAGATGTGGAAGTGGATGAAGTTCTATCAGCCTCGCATCTATCAGCAGCTCCGCATGCTCGGGTGCTCGCTCGACTGGACGCGCGTGCACTTCCCGATGGATCCGGACATGCAGCAGCGGGTGCGCGTCCACTTCATTCGCCTGTACAGGCACGGACACCTGTACCGAGCCGACCGCATCGTGCACTGGTGCCTCACCTGTCAGACGACCTATTCCGACCTCGAGACGCTGCACCAGACGCGCACCGACCAGCTGTCGTACGTGCGCTACCCGTGGGCCGATCCGATGCCGAAGGGGACGCCCGACCTCGTCATCGCGACGACGCGACCGGAGACGATCGTGGCCGATACGGCGATCGCGGTGCATCCCGACGACGAGCGCTGGAGGCCGTTCATCGGGAAGGCGGTGCTCGTTCCGCTGGTGGAGCGCCGCGTGGAGATCGTGGGCGACGAGGCCGTGGACCCGGCCTTCGGCACCGGCGCGCTGAAGGTGACGCCCGGACACGACCAGACCGACTTCGAGATCGGACAGCGCCACGGCCTCGCGGTCATCACCGCGATCGACAAGAAGGGCACGATGACGCCGGCCGCCGGGATCCTCGCCGGCGCGCACCGCGACGCCGCGCGCGCGAAGGCCATCGAGGTGCTGAGGCAGAAGGGCCTTCTGGTGAAGCAGGAGCCGATCACTCACGCGGTCGCGATCCACGACCGCTGCGACACCGTCGACGAGCCCCTGGTGCTCAAACAGTGGTGGATGCGCATGAAGCCGCTGGCGAAGCCCGCGATCGACGCGGTCCGCGAGGGGCGCATCCAGATCATCCCGAAGTACCAGGAGAAGATCTACTTCGAGTGGATGGAGAACATCCGCGACTGGTCGATCGCCCGCCAGATCTATTGGGGCCACTCCATCCCCGCGTGGTACTGCCAGGACTGCGATGAGATCGTCGTGCCCGAGGAGGACGCGCCGGACCCGACGAGCTGCACGAAGTGTCGGAGCACCGATCTCAAACGCGATCCGGACGTGCTCGATACCTGGTTCTCGTCCGCGCTGTGGCCGCATGTCACGCTCGGCTGGCCCGAGCAGACCAAGGACCTGCAGCGCTTCTATCCGGGGGCGCTGCTCGAGACGGGCTACGACATCCTGTTCTTCTGGGTCGCCCGCATGATCATGATGGGCATCGAGAACATGGGGGACATCCCGTTCCGGACGGTGTACCTCCATGGCCTGGTCACGACCGGCGGCAAGAAGATGTCCAAGTCAAAGGGCAACGTCGAGAGCCCGGTCGGCGTGATCCAGGAGCAGGGCGCGGACAGCCTCCGCTTCGCGCTGGTCAACGGTGTCTCCGCGGGTGCGGACAGCCAGATCTCCGACGCGAAGCTCCAGAACGCCAGGGAGTTCGCGAACAAGCTCTGGAACATCGGCCGCTACGTCCTCCGCACGATCGAAGCGCATCCGCAGCCGGGTCGGTCCGCGGACCGGAGCCCCGAGAACGATGCCGGGCTCGGGCCGGCCGAGCGCTGGATCCTCTCGCGCACCGAGGCCACGGTGTCCGAGCTCACGCGGCTCATCGAGTCGTACCACTTCGGCGAGTACGCGGCGGCGCTCCAGCAGTTCGTGTGGACCGAGTTCGCCGACGTCTATCTCGAGCTCAGCAAGCAGAGCCTGCGTGATCCTTCACCGGAGCGCGTATCCGCCGCGACGCGGACGCTCGCCTACGTGCTCGACCGCGTGCTGCGCCTTGCGCATCCGATCATGCCCTTCATCACCGACACGCTCGCACTGCAGCTCTGGCGGCAGCTGCCCAATAGCGATCGTTCGCCGTCCCTGGTGATAGGTGTTTGGCCCGAGCCGAAGCAGCGCGAGGAGCCGCTCGAGGATCGCTTCGCCGTGCTCGTCGACGTCGTCCGCGCGATACGCAACCTTCGCCAATCGTCCGGCATCCGGCCCGGTGAGAAGGTGAAGGCGATGCTCGGTGGCGATACCCGCGCCATCAGCGAGCTTGCCGACGCCATCGCCCATCTCACCCAGACGGAGGTGAGCTTCGGCGCAGGCGTCGGACCCGAGACCGTCGTGCGGGCGGTGGAGGTGCGCCTCGTCGCCGAGCACGACGCCGCGGAGCATCGCGTGCGCATGGAACGGGAGCTGGCCGAGGCCCGTGGGCTGCTCGGGCGTTCCCGCGAGCTGCTCGCGAAGCCCGGCTTCGCCGAAAAGGCGCCGCCGTCGGTCGTGGCGAGCGAGCGAGCCAGGCTCACGGAGCGCGAGGAGCGCGTCCGCCTGCTCGAAGCGGAGCTCAAGCGGCTGAACTAGCCGCGCGTCCCATCCTGCGCGATCCGGACTTCCTCAAGGTCTGGTCCGGCGCGGTCGTGTCGTCGGTCGGCTCGGCGATCACCGGCCTGGCGATCCCGCTCATCGCGGTGCAGACCCTCGGTGCGACGCCGGTGCAGATGGGCCTGCTCGGCGCCGCGGACAGCGCCGCGTTCATCGTGTTCGGCCTCGCCGCGGGCGTCATCGTCGACCGCGCGCGGCGCCGCTCGGTGCTCATCGTCACGAGCCTCTTGTCCGCTCTCGTCGTCGTGACGGTCCCGCTCGCTGGCGTGCTCGGCGCGCTGGGGCTGGGCCAGCTCTACGCGGTGGGCTTCGTCGCCGGGAGCCTCGGTCTCATCGATCAGGTGGCGTTCCAGGCGTTCCTGCCGCGCCTGGTCGGCCGCCGGCGCCTGCTCGAGGGCGTCGCGATCGTCCGATCGACCGACAGCGTCACCGGTATCGTCGGCCCGAGCCTCGCGGGGGTGCTCGTGCAGCTCCTCACCGCGCCGATCGCGATCGTGATCGACGCGGCCTCGTTCCTCGTGCAGTGCATCCTCACCGTGACCGTCCGCGCGGTCGAGCCCGCGCCACCGGCGCGTGTCGCCGGGTCGAACGCGCTGCACGAGGTGGCCGAGGGGCTCCGCTTCGTGTTCGCGCAGCCGGCGCTCCGGGCGCTCGCGGCCGGCGGGGCCATCCACAACATCTTCAGCAACGGCGCGATCGTCGCGCTCTACGTCCTGTACATGGCGTCGGCCCTGCGCCTGAGCCCGGTGGAGATCGGCGCCGTGTTCGCCGCGGGCGGCCCCGGCGCGCTGCTCGGCTCGGTCGTGGCGTCACGTTACGGGCGCCGCTTCGGGATGCGCTACGCGCTCACCCACATGCAGGTCCTCACCGGGGTCGCGCGCGCCTTCGTCCCGCTCGCGAGCCTCGTGGCCTTCCCGCTCGTCGCGCTCATCGTGGGCGAGCTCGTCCTCGGCGTGGCCCGATCGATCTTCAACGTGAACCAGCTCTCGATGCGCCTGGAGCTCACCCCCGATCAGCTGCAGGGGCGCATGAGCGCGAGCGTGCGCTTCCTGATGTGGTCGGTCGTGCCCGTCGGCGCGCTCCTCGGTGGCTTCGGCGCGGAGCGCATCGGACTGCCGGCGACCATGACCGTCGCCGCGATCGGGACGACCATCGCGGCGGTGGCGTTCCTCTTCGTGCCGGCGAGCGAGAGATGAACGAGCCGACTGACGACCCGTGGCGGTGTGACCTTGGCCTCTAGGCCGGCCGCCCCGCGAGCGGTTATGCCGAGAGGTCGGGACGACCAGCGGAGGAGGACGCGATGACCACCCCTTCTGTACCGATCTCGATCCCGTACCCGCAGGTCGCGGAGCCGGTGCTTCGCCTGCGCCTGGGCCCATGTCGCCTGCGCGTCGTCCCAAGCGACGGACCGGAGTGGATCACCGGCACGTACGACGACGAGGGAAGCGCGCTGCCCATCGCGGTCCGCGTCGACGGCGGGACGGCGACGATCGCGCAGAGCTTCGAGCCCGGGTCGTTCTCGTCGACCTTTGCGTTGCCGCAGCTCGATCTCGCGATCGATCGCAAGCGGCCGTTCGGCCTGGTGATCGAGACCGGCGCCGGCGAGAACGCGTTCGACCTCGGTGGACTGCCGATCGTCTCGCTCGAGCTACGGGCCGGCCCGGGCAAGTTCGACCTGGACTTCTCCGCCGCGAATCCCATCGAGATGCGCTCGATCGAGCTGAGCGCCGGAGCGGGGACGCTCAACGTGCGCCGGCTCGCGAACGCCAACTTCGCGTCCCTCCATCTCGGCAGCGGGGTCGCGGCCTGCACGCTCGACTTCGCGGGCGACCTCCGCCGCGACGCGTCGGCACGGCTCGACGCGGGGCTCGCGTCCATCGAGATCGCGGTCCCGGCGACGACGGCGATGCGCGTCCGCACGAAGTCCTTCGCCGCGAACACCGGCGTCATCGGCCCGATCACGCGGTCCGGCGATGACTACAGCACCGCGCCGGCGCTCGCCGGGGCACACCCACTTCTCGCGATCGAGGCGAGCATCGCGCTCGGCCAGCTGACGATCCGGGCGAACCTGTGAGGAGGGCGACATGACAGCCATGAAGCCAGTGGTCATCGACGTGAAGGACGCCGCGAAGGTCAGCGATGACTTCCGCAGGGTCCTCTTCACCGCGGTGGGGAGCCAGGTCGTGATCATGGCGCTGCGTATCGGCGAGTCGATCGGCGCGGAGGTCCACGCGGTCGATCAGGTCCTCTACGTCGTGAAGGGCGACGGGGTGGCCGTCATCGACGGGCGGCGCGTCCCGTTCGCCAAGGGCGCGATGCTCTGCGTCCCGGCAGGTGCGACGCACGATGTCGTCAACACCGGGGGCGAGCCGCTGAAGCTCTTCACCGTCTACGCGCCACCGCAGCACGCCCCCGGGACGGTGCATCGAACGAAGGCCGAGGCCGCGGCGGCCGAGAAGTCGGAGCTGACCCCCGCCTGACGCGATCTCGCTGTCCTCGGAACGGACGAGGCCCCCGGTCTCCCGGGGGCCTCGTGTTCATTGCGGGGACATCGTCCCTTCCACCCTCAGTGGCGGTCGGGATCGGCTCTTACTGCGCGTCCTTCAGGATCTGGTTCGCCTGCGTGCCCGCGTCCTTGAGCGCCTGCTCGGGGGTCTTCTTGCCGGTCATGACCGAGACGTACATGTTGAGGAGCACGTCACGGATGTCCTGCTGGCCGCGGACGTTCGGCTCCGGGATCGAGGCCGGCACCGCGTCGAACGCCTGCTTGCCCTGCGGGTCCTTCGAGGTCCAGTAGGTCTTGAGGGCCTCGTCGTTCGCCGCGCTCTTGCGGACCGGCATGTAGTAGGACTTGGTCGCCCAGTCCGCGGTGTTGGCCTGCTCGCTGAACCACTTGATGAAGAGCCACGAGGCCAGCTGCTTCTGCGGCGTGCTCTTGAACACGGTGACGTTCGCGCCGAACATCACGGTGGCCGGCGACGTGGTGCCGGTCTGCGGCGGGGCCGCGACGCTCCAGTTCTGTGGCGTCTTGATGGCCGCCGCGATGAACGGACGGCTGGACGTCGACGCGAAGGTGAACGCGAGCTTGCCCTGCGCGAAGTCGTTCTGCCAGTCGAAGCCGGTCGGCGTGTACGCGTAGCCGCCGTCGTACAGACGCTTCAGCATCTGCAGGACCGCAAGGCCTTCCTTGCCGTCCCAGGCCACGGTCTTGCCATCGGCGCTCATGAGCTTGCCGCCCATGGACAGGACCATCGCGTTGAAGTACGAGGCGTCGGAGGTGCCGGCGTATCCGTACTGCGTGGTCTTGCCGCCGGCGTCCTTCTTCGTCGTCTTCATGACGGCCTGCTCCCAGTCCGCCCAGGTCTTCGGCACGGACGTGATGCCCGCGGCCTTCAGCGCGTCCTCATTGGTGTACATGAGGGCGAGCGACTTGGTGAACGGGAACGAGAGGAGCTTGTTGCCGTACTGCGCGAAGCGGTTCGTGTCGAAGTACGGCTTGTAGATGTCGTCCTTGCTCGCCTGGTCGAGGCCGTTCTTCTTGCTGTTCACGTAGGGGTCGAGATCGACGACCACATCGGCCTTGGTGTAGTCGGCGACGAAGCTCTCGTAGGCGTGCGCGAGATCCGGCAGCGCGCCGGCCTGGATCGCGCCGAGCGTCTTCTGATACAGCTGGGTGTAGTTGCCCTGCACGACGGCGGTGACGGTGATGCCCTTGCCGTTCGTATCGTTGAACTTCTTGACCGCCGCCTCGAGCGCGCCCTTCTGCGGGTCGCTCGTGAGGGCGTGCCACAGGGTGATCGAGACCGGACCGGTGATGTCCAGGTCGGCCTCGGTCGTCGCCGCCGGCGTCGGGGACGTCGCTACGGGCGTCGTGCTGCCGCCGCAGGCCGCGACGAGCATGGCGATGGCCGCGAGAACGCTCAACTTGCGCATGGGCTCGTTCCTCCTACCTCTCCACACGACTCTGCGTCGGGCAGATGACCCCACTGTGTCCTACGCGTGAGTTCTAGCCGCGGATGCCGGTCCTCGCGACTCCCTGCACCAGATATCGCTGACCCACCAGGTACAGCAGGATGATCGGTGCCACGACGAAGGCCGCCGCCGCCATGAGCAGATGGTACGACGACCCCGCCTCCGCCCGGAACGCGTTCAGCGCCACCTGGACCGGCCGGATATCGGGGTTGCTGGTGACGATGAGCGGCCACTGGAAGGCATTCCAGCTCCCGTAGAAGGAGAGGATCGCCACGGTCACGAGCGTGGGCACGGAGATCGGCAGCACGACCGACCACAGGAAGCGCAGGTGTCCCGCGCCGTCGATCACCGCCGCGTCGTGGAGCTCCGACGGTACCGACAGGAACTGCTGCCGCAGGAGGAAGATCGAGAACGCCGTCGCGAGGAAGGGGATTATCTGTACCCAGTAGGTGTCGTAGAGGTTCAGGAAGCGGCGGCTCACGATGACGAAGTTCGGGATGAGCGTCGCCTCCGCCGGCATCATGTAGGTCGCAAGCAGGATCGTGAACATCACGGCCTTCCCCCGAAAGCGCATGCGGGCGAAGGCATAGCCGGCGAGCACGGCGGTCACAAGCTCGCCAAAGGTGTTCGCGCCGGCGACGAGCAGCGTGTTGGCGAAGTAGCGCGGCCACGGCGCCTTGTTCCAGGCGGTGACGTAGTTCTCGAAGTGCAGGCCGTCCGTCGGGAAGATCGTCGGCGGCGCGGTCGTCGCCTCGAAGAAGCTCTTCAGCGACGAGCTGACCATGAAGTAGAACGGGTAGGCGACGATGCCGCCCACGAGGATGAGCAGGGCGTGCTTGAAGATCGTCGAGCCGATCGCCGGGAGGCGCGGGCGGCGCACGACCGGTGCCGAGAGTCGCGGGAGCACGCTCGGGACGTTCATCCGTACTCCACCCGCCGCTCGAGAACGCGGAACTGGAACAGCGTGAAGGCGAGGATGAGGAGCGTGAGGAGCACGCCCATCGCGGAGCCGAGGCCGAGCTGTCCCTGCTGGAAGAACGTCTTGAACACGTTCATCGACACGGTGCGGGTCGTGTCGAGCGGTCCGCCGTTCGTCAGGACGTAGATCTCGTTGAATGCGCGGAGCACGCCGATGCTCCCGATGGTGAAGACGAAGAAGATCTGCGGTGAGAGCAGCGGAAGGGTGATCCGGGTGAACAGCTGCCGCTGGTTGGCGCCGTCGAGGCGCGCGGCCTCGTAGTACTCCACCGGGATGTTCCCGAGACCGGCCATGAAGATGACGATCTGGAAGCCCAGGAAGTGCCAGATGGAGAAGATCGCGATCGTCACGAGCGCGAGGCTCGGGCCCGCCGCCCAGTCCGGGATCCCCAGGCCGAAGTGGGCGCCGATCATCTGGAAGACGCCGTCCGGCTCCTGCAGGAAGTGGAGCGGCTCGATGCCGACCAGCCCGAGGAGCTCGTTCACGAAGCCGTACTGGGGATGGAAGATCCACTCGAAGACCGCCGCGGCCGCGACTACCGAGGTCACGTACGGCACGTAGAAGAGGGTGCGGTAGATCGCGCGGCCGCGGATCTTCTGGAAGAGGATGTACGCCAGCACCAGG
This sequence comes from Candidatus Limnocylindria bacterium, assembly GCA_041496945.1. Classification (GTDB taxonomy): domain Bacteria; phylum Chloroflexota; class Limnocylindria; order P2-11E; family P2-11E; genus CF-39. The sequence goes on from JBGQFO010000013.1 coordinate 10,746, forward strand.
CCGACCATGATCTCGAAGGGCAGGGTGATCGCGGCATAGGTGAAGGTCGTTCCGACCGAGCGCCAGAACGTCTCGGCCCGCGACCCGAAGAGGATGTCGCCGTAGTTGTCGAGGCCGCGGAAGGCTCCCTGGATGATGTCCCACTTGAAGACGGAGATGTAGATCGCGAAGAACACCGGCCAGATCTTGAAGACGAGGAGCACCGCGAACGCCGGGACGAGGAACAGATAGGCCTGGACGTTCTCGGCGAGCGCGCGTCGGCGGCGCGAGGCCGCCCGCTGCGTGTTCGCGATAGCCCCTCCGGACACCTTCGGCGATGATATCGAGCGTGCCCATCTACGACTATCGCTGCGACGCGTGCGGTCACGCCTTTTCCGCGGTGCAGCCCTTTAGTGAAGGTCCGATCGAGAAGTGCCCGAATTGCGGAAAGCGTCCGCGCCGGCTGATCACGTCGTCGGCGATCGTGTTCAAGGGCTCCGGCTGGTACAAGACGGACTCGCGGGGAAAGGCGCCCAGCGAGGCCGGCGAGCCGGCCAAGACCGAGACGAAGGCGGAGACGAAGGCAGACACGAAGACCGAGACAAAGAGCGACACGAAGGCCGTCCCGAAGTCCGACGCGAAAGCGTCGACCGAGACGAAGGCGTCCCCGAAGAACGAGGCGAAATCCTAGAACGAGCGCAGCGCTTGACGACCCTCGCCCGGGGAGTGACCGCGTCCTTCGCCGCCGACGAGTGCCTGTTCCTCGCCGGCGGCGTGGCGTATCAGCTGTTCTTCTCGCTCATCCCGCTCCTGGCGCTCGTCGTCGGCGTCCTCGGCTTCGTGTACGGAACGGACCGGGCGCAGGCCGAGCTCGTGCAGCTCTTCCGCCAGGTCTATCCGTCCGCTTCTCAACAGGAGGTGCGCATCGCTCGCGAGCTCGTCGATGGCCGGGCGCTCTCCCTGAGCATTGGCGTGATCGGGACGATCCTCGCGGCGTCCGCGGTCCACAGCTCGATCGACCTGGCACTCGCGTCCATCCTGCAGGGCGGCCGGAAGCGCGGCTTCGCGCGCGGATACGTCGATGCATTCGCATTCGTCATCGGCATCGCCGTCGTCGCGGTGCTCTCCTTCGCGCTCTCGTACGGGGCCGAGGCGGCGCAGGAGGGGCTGTCCGCCGCCGGTCTCGGCCGCGGAACGCGCCTCTTCATCGCGGTCGGCTCTCCGCTCCTCGGATTGGCGGCCGGATACGTGTTCTTCTACGTGATCTACCGCTACGTCCCGCGCATCCCGGTGGCGCCACGAGGCGCGCGCATCGCGGCCCTGGTTTCGGCCGTGCTGTGGGAGGTCGCGAAGGTGGCCTTCGGCTTCTTCACGCGCGCCCTGGGGACCTTCAGCGCGTATGGTCCGCTCGCCTTCGCCGCGGGCCTGCTCACATGGGTCTACCTCACAGCGGTCATCATCCTCATCGGCGCGGAGGTGATGAAGGTGAGGGCGAAGACCTGATGGAGCGGGTCGAGGCGTTCGTCAGCCGCGTCGTCGAGGGGTGGAGCGCACGGCTCTTCGGGGCCAAGCTCCAGCCTGTCCAGATCGCGAAGCGCCTCATCCGAGCGATGGAGTCGCACCAGACGATCAGCCTGTCGAAGACGTTCGTGCCGAACTCGTACGTCGTGTCGCTGGGCCCGACCGACTACGCGCAATTCGAACAATATCGGCGCAGCCTCGAGCGCGACCTCGCGGAGACCCTCCTCGGCGCGGCGCGCGAGCGCAGCTTCACGCTCCTTGCGTACCCCTCGGTCGAGATCGAGCGCGACGACGACATCACGCCCGGTGACATCCGCGTCTCCTCCGCCCTCGTCGACGCGTCGGGGGAGGAGGTCGAGGCCGATCCGAAGGCGCTCGGTTCGGTCGGGTCCGGCCACACGATGGTGCTCGATCGCGAGGCGCTCCTGCGCGAGCGGCCGCGCGCGCCGAAGGCGAGCCTCGAGCAGCGCGACGCGGCGCCGGTCGCGCTCGGCCCCGACCCCGTGCTCATCGGGCGCGATCCGCAGAACGATGTGGTCCTCGACGACCGGCGCGTCTCGCGGAAGCACGCCGAGATCCGGCTCCGCCTCGGCCGCTACACGCTGTACGACCTGCAGAGCACGAACGGCACGTACGTGAACGGCCGGCGCGTCGCCGAGAAGGTCCTCGACGACGGCGACCGGATCTCGGTCGGGGGTCTCGAGCTCCTCTTCCACTCGGCGGACTAGGTGGAGCTCACGTTCGGCGTCCTCCTCTGGTCGGTGCGCATCGGGTTCCTGCTGTTGCTCTACCTCTTCCTGTTCCGCGCCTTCGGCGCCCTCACGCAGGCGCTCGCCGCGGAGAGCGCGCAGGCGCGACCGCTCGGCACGCTGGTGGTCGAGCGCAGCCCGACGAAGGTGCCGCGCGTGGGGGAGCGCTTCGCGCTGCGTGCGTCGAATGGGATCGGCCGCGACGCCGCGAACGACATCGCCCTGCCCGACGAGGCGGCGTCCGCGCGCCACGCGACGCTCGGCGTCCAGGGCGACGAGTGGTGGATCGAGGACCTCGGAAGCACGAATGGCACGCTCGTGAATGGCGTGCGCATCGCGAAGCGCGAGCGCGTGCGTTTCGGCGACGAGATCGGCATCGGCCGCGTCGCCCTCCGTCTCGAGCGGTGACGCTGCTCCTCCGCCGCGGCGCCGAGCTGCGGCTCCTCGTGTGGATGGCGGCCATCGCCCTGACCGGCTCGGTCGCGGTCGCCGCCGCGGAGACGACGGCCTTCGACCGGAGCCAGCTGGCCGTCCCGGTGGTCTTCACCGTGGTCGCGGTCGCGCTCCACGCCTTCCTGGTCGCGCGCGGCTTCCGCGGCGATCAGCTCCTCCTGCCCATGGCGGCCGTGCTGTCGGCGATCGGCCTCGTGCTCGTGCAGCGGCTCGCCTCGAGCCTGCTCGCGCAGCAGCTCACCTGGACGGTCATCGCCGCGGGCGCGTTCGTGGCGACGCTGCTCATCCCGCGCGATCTCACGGCCCTGGCGCGATTCAAATGGACCTGGGCGCTTCTCGGCGTCCTCCTGCTCGTCTCGCCGCTGCTCCCGGTGATCGGTCGTGAGGTGAATGGGGCGCGGATCTGGATCGGGCTCGGCCGCGTCTCGTTCGAGCCCTGGGAGGCGGTGAAGATCGTGCTCGTCGTGTTCTTCGCCGCGTACCTGGAGGAGTACCGCGAGGTCATCGCGCACCCACGGCGCCTTGGCCCCATCCCGATCCCGCCCGTGCCCTACCTCCTGCCGATCCTCGCGATGTGGGCATTCGCCATGCTCGTCGTCGTCTTCGAGAAGGACATCGGCGCGGCGCTCCTCTTCCTCGGCATCTTCCTCGCGATGCTGTACCTCGCCACCGGCGAGGCGTTCTACACGCTCATCGGCATCGTGCTGCTCCTCGCCGGCGGGGTCGTCGTGTACCACGCCTTCGGCCACGTGCAGGTGCGCGTCGACACGTGGCTCCATCCGTTCTCGGAGGAGCTGCGCTTCGGCGCCGGGTATCAGATCGTCCAGGGCCTCTTCGCTCTGGGGAACGGCGGCCTTCTCGGCGCCGGCCTGGGGAACGGCATGCCCGACCGCATCCCGGTCGTGTGGAGCGACTTCGTCTTCAACGCCTTCGCCGAGGAGACGGGATTCGCGGGCGCGGTCGCGCTCCTGGCGCTCTACCTGCTCTTCGTGTACCGCGGCATGCTCATCGCGTTCCGCGCACCCACGCCGTTCCTCCAGCTGCTCGCAGGCGGCCTGTCGTTCATCGTCGCGTTCCAGACGCTCGTGATCGTCGGCGGCAACGCGCGGCTCATCCCGCTCACCGGCATCACGCTCCCGTTCGTCGCCTACGGCGGCAGCTCGCTCGTGACCAACTGGATGCTCGTCGCCCTGCTCATCCGCGTGTCCGATCTGACCGCCCGCGTCCGAGGCACCCAGTGACGCCGTCCGTCGCAGCGAACCTCCGATCGCTCACGGTGGCCATCGCGCTCGCGTTCCTGGTGACGTCCGCCGGCGTCGGCTACTGGACCCTGGTGGCCTCGAGCGACCTCTCCAGCGATCCGTTCAACCCGCGCCTGGTGGCCGCGCTCCGCGACCGGCCGCGCGGACGGATCCTCGACAGCGCCGGCGGCGTCCTCGCCGAGAGCGTCCGGAGCGGCGACGGCTATCAGCGCCGGTACCGCGACCGCACCCTCGCGCAGGTGGTGGGGTACGCCTCGTTCAAGTACGGCACCGCGGGCATCGAAGCGGCGTACGCCGATTCGCTCGTCGGCCAGGATCCGGGCGACCCACTCGCGGTGTGGCGTTCGCGATACCTCGGCGAGCGCGACACGCCGGGCGCCGTGCTCCTGGGCATCGATCCGAAGGTGCAGAAGGCCGCCGTCGATGCGCTCTCGGGTCGGCGCGGCGCGATCATCGCGCTCGATCCCCGGACCGGCGCGATCATCGCCTCGGTCAGCAATCCGAACTACGACCCGAACCAGATCGCCGACCCGGCCACGGAGGACGTCGCGTGGCAGCAGGTGAGCGACAACGTCGAGCGCCCGCTCATCGACCGCGCGCGCGCGGGTCTGTACTCGCCGGGCTCGACGTTCAAGATCGTCACCGGCGCGACCGCGCTCGAGAACGGCGTCAATCCCGACACGAAGGTCCGCATCGACGATCCGTGGCAGGCCGACCGGTCGTGGGGCGACTACTACGTGCGCTCGTCGTCGCAGGCGCACGGCGACTACACCATGGCCGACGGATATCGCCTGTCGGAGAACATCTACTTCGCGAAGATCGGCCTGCAGGTCGGCGGGGCGAAGCTGGCCGAGTACGCGCAGCGCTTCGGGATCGGGGTCGCACCGCGCTGCGACCTGTCCGCCGCCAGGGGGCAGCTCTCGAACACCGGCGCGCTCGATCGTCCGACCCTCGTCGCCGACACCTCGTACGGCCAGGGTGAGCTCCTGGCATCGCCGCTGCAGATGGCGCTCGTCGCGGCGGCGATCGGACGAGGCGGGATCATGCCGACGCCGCACTACGCGCTGGAGGTCCGTGACAGCGCGGGCAACACCATCCGCACGATCGCGCCCGGCCCGACGGGCCCGCTGGTCCGGCCGGACACCGCCGCGCGCATCACGCAGTACCTCGTCGGCGCGGTCGAGGGGCCGGGCGCCTTCGCGTTCGGCGCCAAGATCGCCGGTGTCCACGTGGCCGGAAAGACCGGCACCGCGGAGAACCCGGCCGGCGCGCCGCACGGCTGGTTCGTCGGGTTCGCCCCCGCGGACGCCCCGGTCGTGGCCGTCGCCGTCATCATCGAGAACGCCGCCCAGGGAGGCCTCGACGCGGCTCCGCTCGGGGGCAGAGTCATGCAGGCCGCCCTCGGCCGTTGAACCAAGAGGACCCCTCGCGCGTTCATTCTGGTGACAGGTGTCGCGAGCTTTAGCGTCGCGCCTTTAGCATTCGGTGGAAGGGGAGCCCGACCGGGTAGGGCTCCACGAGGTGGAGAGAGCACTAAATGGATAAGAGCGTCCTCGCGAGCCGCATCAACGCCGTCGCGGCCAACGTCGAGAAGGTCATCTTCGGCAAGCACCGCGAGGTCGAGCTCGCGCTCGTCGCCCTGGTCTGCCGCGGGCACATCCTCGTGGAGGACGTCCCCGGCACGGGCAAGACCGTTCTCGCGAAGGCCATCGCCCGCTCGCTCGGCTGCTCGTTCCGGCGCATCCAGTTCACGCCGGATCTGCTCCCCTCGGACGTGACCGGGGTATCGATCTTCAACCAGCGGACGAACACGTTCGAGTTCCGCCCCGGTCCGATCATGAGCCAGATCGTCCTCGCCGACGAGATCAACCGCGCGACGCCGAAGACGCAGTCCGCGCTGCTCGAGTCGATGGAGGAGCATCAGGTCACCGTCGACGGCACGACCTACCAGCTCCCCGATCCGTTCCTGGTCATGGCGACGCAGAACCCGATCGAGTACGAGGGCACGTTCCCCCTTCCCGAGGCGCAGCTCGACCGGTTCTTCATCCGCCTGCAGCTCGGCTATCCGAAGGACAAGGAAGAGATCGCGATCCTCGACGCGCAGCGAGTCATCCACCCGCTCGAGACGATCGAGCAGGTCCTCAGCGCCGAGGAGCTCGTGCAGGCACAGGCGGGCGTGAAGGACATCCACATCGCCGGACCGATAAAGGCGTACGTCGTCGCGATCGTGAACGCGACCCGCTCGCACCCGGACGTATACCTCGGCGCTTCACCGCGCGGCAGCCTCGCGCTCGCGCGCGCCTCGGCCGCGTTCGCCATGCTGCAGGGACGCGACTTCGTGCTGCCCGACGACGTGAAGCAGCTCGCCGCGCCGACGCTTTCGCACCGGCTCATCCTCCAGCCCCAGGCCCGCCTCAAGGACCTCGCTGCCACCACGGTCATCGCGGAAGTGCTCGCGAGCGTGCCGGTGGAGCTGTCACCGACCGCAGCGCGCGCTTAAGGCCGGCCGGTGAAGGCTTGTCACCGTGCGGACCGCACGCTCTAGCTCGTGAAGGCTTGGCACTTCGCGGTCCTGTGGTTCGCGCTGTTCGCCGTCGCCGCGTCCACCGCGACCGAGCTCCTCAGCTACCTCGCGTATCTCCTGCTCTTCGTGGGCGTCGCGATGTGGATCCAGGCCCGCCTCACCCTGAACGGCCTGTCGATCACACGCGCGGTCTCACAGACCTACGCGCACCTCGGCGACACGTTCGAGCTCGTGTACGAGCTCCGGAACGAATCGTCGTTCGGCAAGCTGTGGCTCGAGATCAGCGAGGAGTCGAACTGGCCCGAGCCGCTGCCGGGTCGCGTGCTCTCGATCGGCGGTGGCGGCAAGGTGCGCAAGTGGAAGGTGCTGGCGAAGGCCATCCGTCGCGGCCGCTACAAGGTCGGCCCCATCGTGCTCCGCTCCGGCGATCCCTTCGGCCTGTTCCCGCGCGAGGCGCGGGTGTCCACCGAGGCGCTGCTGCTCGTCTATCCGCGGGTCGCGCCACTCCCGCACTGGCGCCTGCCGGGTTCGGTCCTCGAGGGCGGCGTGCTCACCGGGAGACGGAGCCTGCAGTCGACATCGATGGTCATGGGCATCCGCGAGTACCGCCCGGGCGACGCGATGAACCGCATCCACTGGCCGTCGTCGGTGCGGCACCGCACGCTTCACGTGAAGGAGTTCGAGCTCGACAAGACCGCGGACCTCTGGATCTACCTCGACCTCGAGCGTCACTGGCACCGTGGTGAGGGCGAGGATTCCACCGAGGAGCGCGCCGTCACGGTCGCCGCGTCGATCGTGCGCAAGGCGCTCGACGAGCACCGCAACGTCGGCCTGATCACCAGCGGCACGCGGGCGGAGGTCTTCCAGCCCGACCGCGGGACGAAGCAATTCGGCAAGCTCATGCAGTACCTGGCCGAGGTGCGGGCTGCCGGCTCGCGCACGATCGCCGAGACGCTCGTCGAGACGCTCCCGCGCCTGCGGCGCGGGTCGGCGTGCATCCTCATCACTCCCTCGCTCGATCGGGCGTGGGTGCGGCCGGCGAGCACCCTGCGCGAGTCCTCGATCGCGACGCAGGCGGTGATCATCGCGGCGCCGACGCAGGGAGACGTGCGCGAGCGCGCGCGGCGCGACCAGATCTTCGGCGAGCTCGCGATCGCCGGCGTGTCCGCGACGTACCTCGCGGCCGGCGCCTCGATCAGCGACCTCTTCCGCGACGCGGCGGGCGCCGTTGCCTAAGGAAGCCGCGGTCGTCACGCCACCGAGACGGGTCGCCGTGCTCGTCGGCCGGGTGCGCGCGTGGCTCGGCCTGACCGTCCGCGCGCTGTTCCCCCGCATCTCGCGGAGTCGGCTGAAATTCCGCGGCGGCCTCTTCGCACTGCCGATCTACGTGCTCTTGATGTTGATCTATCCGCTATCGCTCCAGCAGGCCGAGTGGGTGAGGACCGCGGAGCACTTCCCCTGGCTCGCGTTCCTCGGCATCTTCATGGGCGTGCTCGTCGGCAACAGCCGCATGGGCACGCGACGCTCGGTTGTGCTCGCCGCCGTGCTCGGCGCCATCGCGATCGTCATCTCGACCGCGGTCGCGTCGGAGGGCTCGATCCTCCGCGAGAAGCTCGTCGCGCTCGCCGTCAGCGTGAATAACTGGCTCACCCAGGTGCTCGCCGGCGAATCGGCGAGCGACCCGACGGTCTTCATCCTGTTCCTCGGCGCGACGGTGCTGGCGTCCACCTTCGTCGGCACGTTCGCGCTCATGCGCACCGGGCGTCCCTGGGATGCGCTGCTCTTCGTGGGCTTCTGTCTCGTCGTCAACGTGTCGATGGCGCTCACGAACCTGATCGCGGATCTGGTCGTGTTCTCCCTCGGCGCGCTCGTGCTGCTCGTCCGTCTGCATATCGTCGAGCTTCAGGCGCGATGGGAGCGCTTCAACATCGTCCCCAGCGGCGAGATGGACTGGCGGCTCCTCCGGGGCGGCCTGACCTGGGCCCTCGTGCTCGTGATCATGGCGTTCTTCACGCCGCGCGTGGGCGCGGCCGAGGTGCTCGGCAAGGCCTACAACGTCTTCGAGTCGCCGTACCGCTCGGTCGAGACCGAGTGGCAGCGCTTCTTCGCCGGCGTGTCCGGCCCGAGCCGCCTGCGCGGCGCCAGCTTCTCCGAGTCGTTCCGCCTCGGCCAGTCGCCGAATCTCAGCGATCGCGTGGTCATGACCGTGGATGCGCCGTCCGGTCACTTCTGGCGCGCGATGACGTACGACTTCTACACCGGCAGCATGTGGCGGACGACCGAGACGGAGAAGGTCGACAAGGTGACGCCGCCTTCGCTCGGCCGCGAGCGGTTCGACGCGACCTTCGAGCCGCAAGTCCCGCAGCAGAGCCTGCTCTTCGGCGCGAACGAGCCGGTGAAGGTGAGCATCCCGGCGCAGTTCCAGACGGGTGCGGACCATAGCTACTCGACGGCCATCCGTTCGGTGCGCAGCGGTCAGGCGTCGGAGAAGTACACGGTCACCTCGTTCGTGGCGGTCACGGACAAGGCCCTGCTGAGACGCGCGTCGACGATCTACCCCGACTACATCCGGAAGCTCTATCTGCAGCAGCCGTCGACGTTGCCACAGCGCGTGCGCGACCTCGCGCGCAAGGTCGCGGGCAGCGAGCCCGATCCCTACGACATGGCCGAGACGATCGAGTCCTACCTGCGCACGACCTATCACTACGCGCCGCAGGTACGCGCGCCGCCACCGGGCCGCGACCCGATCGACTACTTCCTGTTCGACCTGAAGGAGGACTTCTGCGAGTACTTCGCGTCGGCGATGGCCGTGATGCTGCGCGAGGTCGGCGTCCCCTCGCGGGTCGTCGAGGGCTACACCACCGGCACGCTGGATCCGAACACGGGCAAGTACGTCGTCAAGGAGCTTGACGCGCACGCCTGGGTCGAGGCGTACTTCCCGGGCTACGGCTGGATCGAGTTCGAGCCGACGCCGTCGCAGGCGCCGTTCCTCCGAGTGGACTCGGATCTGGTCGGCGGCGCCGGTCTCCCCGGCGACATCAGTCAGGAGCCGAATGACCCGGACCTCGCGAAGAACCCCGACCGCACCGGCCTGGGCCAGCAGGACCTCGTGCCGGGCGACGAGGGCGGCGCGAACGGCGCGTCGGCCGAGCGCTTCGACCCGATCCCGCTCGTCGCGCTCCTCCTCGGGTTGCTCATGCTCACACTGCTCGGCTTCGCGAGATTCCAGCTGCGCTTCCGCGGTCAGGCGCCGATCGACTCCGCCTGGGGCAAGGCGCGGCTGCTCGCGCAGTACGCCGGATATCACCCGGACGCCTCGCAGACCACCTACGAATACGCGGCCATGCTCGGCGAAGCTGTGCCCGACGCGAAGGTGCCCATCCAGGAGATCGCCGTGGCGCGCGTGAACGACCGCTACACGCCGAGTGGGGCGACGACCGACGATGCGGCACGCGCGCAGAACGCCTGGCGAAGGCTCGCGCGCACGCTCCTCGCCCTGGCCCCGGCGCGCGTGGTGTCGTTCTTCGCCCGCTTCGCACGCTGACGAACACCGAGCCACCCGAGCACCGCAGCGTCGCACGCGTGCGCGCCTTCGCGGCGGCGCGCGGTCTCGACCTGCGCATCCGGCGGTTCCCCGCGGGGACGCGCACCGCCGAGGACGCCGCGCGGGCGATCGGGGTCACGGTCGGGCAGATCGTGAAGTCGCTCGTCTTCGTCGCCGGTCCGGAGACGCTCCTGGTCCTGTGCTCGGGCGCGGCGCGCGTCGACGAGGCGAAGCTCGCGACGCTCCTCGGCGCCTCCGCGGTCCGGCGCGCCACGGCCAACGAGGCGAAGGATGCGACCGGGTACGCGATCGGCGGTGTCCCGCCGTTCGGGCTCACGAGCCCCTGCCGGGTCCTCTGCGACCGAGGGCTGCTCGCCTTTGACGAGGTGTGGGCCGCGTCGGGCCTCCCCGACGCGGTGTTCCCGATCGCGCCGGCTGACCTCGTGCGGCTCTCGGGCGCGAGCGTGGCTGACCTGGCGGCCTAGCGGTCCTCTTCCTCCTCGTCGTCTTCGTCGTCTTCCGATTCGAACTCGTCCGAGTAGAAGCCGAGCTCCTCGGCCTTGAACACCGTGACGAGGAAGTCCTCGCGCTCGGGATCGTGTGTCTGCACGAGCTCCTCGTCGAGCTGATCGATGAGCGCCTGCAGCTCGTCGTCGGTGAGCTCGGTGTCCAGGAGCAGCGTCGCGTGCACCTCGAACCGCCCGTAGTGGATGTCCACCCGGCCGATCCGGCGTGCGCCGCCGAACACGTTGAAGATCTCGCTCGACTCCGTGCGCACCGTGCGCTCGAAGCGCGCCGCTTCCATCGCTCCGACTGTATCGCCTGGGCGCGGGACGCCGCTTCGCGCTAGCCTCGACCGAGATGGCGTTCCCCGTCCGCTTCGGTCTGAAGCTCTCGCAGCAGATCCACCCGATCGACGCGCAGCGCGATGCGTGGCGGATCGCCGACGAGGCTGGCTTCGATCACCTCTGGCCGTTCGATCACCTCATCGCGCTCGGCGGCGATCCGACCCAGCCCATCCTCGACGGCTGGACGGTGCTCGGCGCGGTCGCCGAGAACACCAAGCGCGCGCACATCGGGCTCAACGTCACCGGCAACCTCTACCGCCACCCCGGCCTCCTGGCGAAGATCGCGGTCACCGTCGATCACCTGTCGGGCGGCAGGCTCGAGTTCGGCATCGGGGCCGCGTGGAACGAGCCCGAGTTCAAGCAGCAGGGACTGCCGTTCCCGAGCGCCGCCGATCGCATCCGCATGCTCGACGAGTCCATCCGCGCGATCAAGCTCCTCTGGACGGAACCGCGCACCACGTTCAAGGGTCGCTTCTATCAATTCGAGGACGCGATCGCCGAGCCGAAGCCGGTGCAGAAGCCGCACCCCCCGATCTGGATCGGTGGCTCGGGACCGAAGCGCACGCTCCGCGTCGTCGCAAAGCACGCCGATGTGTGGAACGGCGGCGGCAACGGACCCGAGGAGACGAAGGATCTCCTGCGCATCCTCGGGGAGCATTGCGCAAAGGTCGGGCGCGACCCCGGCACGATCCGCCTCTCGCGCAACTTCCGCATCGACGATGCCGACGCCGCCCTCCGCCAGCTCGAGTGGTCCCGCGCGCTCGGCTACAGCGATTTCCTGTTGTTCCCAGCGCAGGGCGTCGATCTGCGGCGAGGCGCGGAAGCGGCCGCCACGCTGCTACCCCGGTTGCGCGCGGCGACCTAAACTCGCGCCGGACCGGGACGTTCAGCTGAGGTTCAACTGAGGTTCATCTGAGGTGGGGAAGGACATGGCTGCCACCACCGCACCCGCAAACGTGTGGGCGCCGAAGGCGCCGGAGCACTCGGCGCCCCTCGCGCCGGCGACGGTCGAGGAGACCGGGCTCACCCTTTCGTTCATCGCCGACCTCGCGCTGAAGCTGCTCTATCAAAAGGGCCAATCGACGGCCCAGGAGCTGGCCGACGCGCTGTGCCTCCCGCTGCCGAAGATCCTGCTGCCGGTCCTCGACTTCCTGAAGAGCGAGCACCAGGTCGAGGTGAAGGGCAGCTCCGGCGTGGCTGCGGCCACCTACCAGTACGTGATCTCGGTCAAGGGCAGCGAGCGCGCGCGCGAGGCGATGGCGGTGAACGGGTATATCGGCGCCGCGCCGGTGACGCTCACGAGCTACGTCGCACGCGTGCGGGCGCAGACCATCGGCGATCTGGAGGTCACGCCCGCGCAGCTGCAGAAGGCGCTCGCGCACCTCGTGCTTCCCGACCTCACCCTGCTGCAGCTCGGGCCGGCGATCAACAGCGGGCGCTCGATCTTCCTCTTCGGCCCGCCCGGGACAGGCAAGTCCTCCATCGCCAACGGGCTCGCCTCGTTGCTGCAGGGCGGCATGGTGGTCCCGCACGCGATCGTCGTCGGGCAGCAGATCATCCGCGTGTTCGATCCGTCGCGGCACACGCCGCTCGTGGAGCTCGACGCGCGGTACGACCGGCGCTGGATCCCGGTGGCCCGGCCGTTCGTCGAGGTCGGTGGCGAGCTCACGCTCGAGGATCTCGATCTCGTGTTCGACCCGGCGACGAAGGTGCACGAGGCGCCGTTCCAGATGAAGGCCGCCGGCGGCGTTCTGCTCATCGACGACTTCGGCCGCCAGCGCGTCTCGCCTGACCAGCTGCTCAACCGCTGGATCGTCCCGCTCGACCGCAACGTGGATTACCTGACGACGGCCGACGGACGAAAGCTCGAGATCCCCTTCGACGTCCTCCTCATCTTCTCGACGAACCGCACTCCCTCGTCGCTCGTGGACGAGGCGTTCCTGCGGCGCATCCAATACAAGATCGAGGTGAAACCGCCGACGCAGCAGGAGTTCTCGGAGATCCTGAAGCGCGTGTGTGCCGCTGCGAACGTCACGTTCCACCCCCAGGCCGCGGAGTGGATCGCCGCGTACTGCGCCGACCGGAAGATCGTGCTGCGCTCCTGCCACCCGCGCGATCTCATGGCGCACCTCGTCGCCTCCGCCCGGTTCCTCTCGAAGCCCGCGGAGCTGACGCCCGAGCTCGTGCGTCTCGCGTGCGAGACGTACTACGTCGCGGTCTGACCTCGCGTGACCCGCGCCCGCGAGGTCGTCATGACCGGCGGCCGGTTCTTCGAGGGCCCGCGCTGGCATGACGGCAGGTGGTACGTCAGCGACTTCCACCGGCACGTCGTCATCTCACTCGACGAGCACGGGCGCGCCGAGACCGTCCTCGATGTCCCCGGGCAGCCGTCCGGACTCGGCTGGCTTGCGGATGGATCGCTCCTCGCGGTCTCGATGACCGACCACCGGGTCGTCCGACGGTGGCCCGATGGCAGGGTCACGGAGCATGCGGACATCTCGGAACACTGCGGCGGGCTCGCGAACGACATGGTCGTCGATGGGGTGGGTCGCGCCTACGTCGGGAACTTCGGCTTCCCGTTGGTGCGTGGGTCCAAGCCCGTGCCGACCGTGCTCACCCTCGTGAACGCCGATGGCTCCACGAGCGTCGTCGCGGACGATCTGCTCTTCCCCAATGGCATGGTGATCACGCCCGATGGCAGGACGCTCGTGGTCGGCGAGACGTTCGGCTTCCGCTACACCGCATTCACGATCCGGCCGGATGGCTCCCTGACAGATCGCCGCGTGTGGGCGGATCTCGGCGCGACGGCGGAGCGGCCGAGGATTCAACCGGATGGCTGCGCCCTGGACGCCGATGGCCGCATCTGGTCAGCGGACGCGAGCCGGGGGCAGCTCCTTCAGATCGACCCGGGCGGGCGCATCGTGGAGCGGGTCGATCCGCCGGAGGGACTCAAGTTCTTCGCGTGCGCGCTCGGCGGGAGGGGCGGGCGAACGCTTCTGGGATGCGCGGCGCGCGGCTTCCTCGAGGCGCAGGAGTCGGACTCGCTCGATGCCGTGCTCGTCACCACCGAGGTCGAGGCGCCGCGCGCCGGCTGGCCGTGACGGCGTCTAGCCCAGCTTCGCGGTCCTGACCCGATCCACGTCCGGGAACGCGCCGATCCGCGCGCGCACCTCGTCGGGCACGGCGTCGTCGAGCGTGAGGATCATGAGCGCGTCCCCGCGCGGATGCCGCCGCCCGACCTGCATCGAGGAGATGTTCACGTCGTGCTGGCCGAGGAGCGTGCCCACGCGGCCGACGAGACCGGGCTTGTCCTGGTGCTTGGTGATCAGCAGATGGCCCTCGACGGGGATGTCCACCCAGAAGCCGTCGATCGACACGATCCGTGGCTCGCCCTGGACCAGCGTCCCGCCGACCGCCGTGCTGCCGATCCGCACGGTGAGAAGCCCGCGGTAACGCGGCGCATCGGTCTCGCGGTCCTCGCTGATGTCGAGCCCGCGTGCGCGCGCGACGGAGAGCGCGTTCACCAGATTCACGCGCTGCTCGCTGAAGGTCTCGAGGAGGCCCTTGACCGCCGCGGCGCGGAGCGGCTCGGGGTCGATCTCCAGCAGCGACCCGGCGTAGCTCAGCGTGATGCCGCCGGGACGCTGGTCGAGCAGCTGCGCCGCGAGGCTGCCGAGCCGCTCGGCGAGGCGGACCCAGGCGCTGCCGCCGGTCTCGTCGGCCGGTGGGCGTGGGGCGTTCACCGCGTAGCGCGCCGGCTTCCCGTCGAGGATGTCGAGGATCTGTTTGGTCACCTCGACCGCGACGTTCACCTGCGCCTCGGCGGTCGACCCGGCGATGTGCGGCGTGAGCACGGTGTGCGGCGCGCCGCGCAGGGGCGAGTCGGCCGCGAGCGGCTCGGGCGCGTACACGTCCAGCGCGGCGCCGGCGATCGTGCCCGCGGCGAGCGCGTCCGCGAGCGCCCCGGCGTCGACGACCTCCCCGCGTGACGCGTTCACGAGGATCGCCGTTGGCTTGAACCTCGCGAGCGTCGTCGCGTTGATGAGGCCGGCTGTCTGCTTGGTGAGCGGCGTGTGCAGGCTGATGACGTCGGCGCGCGCGAAGAGCTCGTCGAGCTCGACGAGCTGCGCCCCGGCGGCCCTCGCGCTCGCCTCGGTCGCGAAGGGATCGTGCGCGATGACCTTCATCTCGAACGCGGCGGCGCGCCGCGCGACCTCCGACCCGACACGGCCGATGCCGACGAGCCCGAGGGTCTTGCCGCGCAGCTCGCGCCCGATGAGCTTCGAGCGGGTCCACTCTCCGGCGCGCACGCTGCGATCGGCCTGGGGGATCTTCCGGAGCAGGGCGAGCGCGAGGGCGATGGTGTGCTCGGCGGCGGCGACGATGTTGCCGAGGGGCGCGTTCACCACGTAGATGCCGCGCTCGGTGGCGGCCGCGACGTCGATGTTGTCGACGCCCACGCCGGCGCGGCCGATCACGGCGAGACGTGGCGCGGCGTCCATGAGCGAGGCCGTCACCTTCGTCTCGCTCCGCACGATGAGCGCGTCGACGTCCGCGAGGAGCGGCGCGAGCTCGGGCTCCTTCAGTCCGGCGGTGACGCGCACCACGCAGCGCTCACGGAGCAGGAAGAGGCCGTCCTCCGCGAGCGGGTCGGCCACATGCACGACGGGCATGGTCCCTCGCTCGCCGGGCAGGGTGCTCCCCGGCGCGGCGTGCGCGCTCGGCCTAGCGACGGCTCCCAACGGGATCGACGCGCGCGGCGACACGCGAGCCGGCACGGCTCGGCAGTGCGCTCGACTCGGCGTACGAACGGAGCGCCGCGGCGATGGCCTGGCCCGGCTCGACGGGCTGGTTGAAGTCGCGGAGCGCGAGCTCGAGCGCGCTGAAGAACGCGACCATGTCGGTCATCGTCACGAAGCCCATGTGCCCGACGCGCAGGAGCTGACCCTCGAGCTTGCCGGTGCCACCGGCGACGATCGTGTCGTAGTCATCGCGCAGCACGCGGATCAGATTCCGCGCGTCGACGCGCGTCGGCGGCCGGAACGCCGTCACTGCGGGCGAGGCGTGCGCCTCGTCGGCGAAGAGCGAGAGGCCGACCGCCTGCAGGCCGCGCCGTGTCGCGCGCGCCAGGGCCTGATGCCGGCGGAGGATGGCCTCGAGCCCTTCCTCGGCCATGAGCCGCAGGCTCTCCTGGAGCGCGATGACCACGCTCACGGCGGGGGTCGCGGGCGTCGCGCCCTTCTCGAGCGCGGCCTTGTACGCGGCGAGGTCGAAGTAGACCTTCGGGAGGTTCGAGCGCTCGTAGGCCTTCCAGGCGTTCTCGCTCATCGTGACC
>JBGQFO010000014.1:0-26378 GCA_041496945.1 Candidatus Limnocylindria bacterium
AGCGCGATGACCACGCTCACGGCGGGGGTCGCGGGCGTCGCGCCCTTCTCGAGCGCGGCCTTGTACGCGGCGAGGTCGAAGTAGACCTTCGGGAGGTTCGAGCGCTCGTAGGCCTTCCAGGCGTTCTCGCTCATCGTGACCATCGCCAGGCCGGGTGGCGCCCCCCAGGCCTTCTGCGACGCGGTGACGCAGACGTCGATGCCCCACTCGTCGATCTCGAGCTCGGCCGCGCCGGCGCCGGAGACGCTGTCGACGATGAAGAGCTTGCCGGCTTCGCGCACCACCTCGGCGATCTCTTTGAGCGGATTGAGGACGCCGACCGACGTCTCGTTGTGCTGCATGAGCACGGCCTTCGCCGCGGACGTGCCCTTCTCCTTCGCGAGCTCCTCGCGCACGAGATCGGGCTCGACCGCGCGGCCGAGCGGCACGTCGATGCGGCGCGCGTCGACGCCGTAGGCCTTGCAGATCGTGAAGAAGCGCTCGCCGAAGCTGCCGTTGATGAAGATGAGGACGCGGTCGCCACTGGAGAGCGTGTTCGCGACCGCCGCCTCCATCCCGCCAGAGCCGGATGCCGTGAGCAGGAGGACATCTCCCTGCGTGCGGAGGAAGTCCTGGAGGGCGCGCGTGAGCGCGGCCAGCAGCGCCGCGAACTCGGGACCGCGGTGGTTGATCATCGGCCGCGCGGAGGCGGCCAGGACGGTCTGGGGGACGAAGGTCGGACCGGGGATCCGCAGGTTCTGGGGGCGATACACGGGGTGTTTCTCCTCGGCGGCGTCTCGCCGCATGATGCCAGCGTGAAGCTGGCGCCGTCCATCCTTTCCGCCGATTTCGCCCATCTTGGCGATGCCGCCGTGGCAGTCGAGCGCGCCGGGGCGGACTGGCTGCACGTCGACGTCATGGACGGTCACTTCGTGCCAAACCTGACCTTCGGGCCGAAGATGGTCGCGGACCTCCACAAAGCGACCCGTTTGCCGCTGGACGTCCACCTCATGATCGAGCGCCCCGACGAGTGGGTGGACCGCTACATCGAGGCCGGAGCGTCGTTCGTGGTCGTCCATGTCGAGGCGGCGAAGGACGTGCGGGCCACGCTGGCGCGCATCCGCAGGCGTCGCGCCGGCGCCGGCCTCACCCTCAACCCGGAGACGCCGGTCGAGGCCGTCCTGCCATACCTATCCGACATCGACCTGCTCCTCGTCATGAGCGTCCACCCCGGATTCGGTGGTCAGAAATTCATCGAGAGCTCGATCGACAAGGTGCGCCGGATCCGCAGGGCACTCGACGAGCGGCGGGTCGCCGCCGAGCTGGAGGTGGACGGCGGCGTGAAGCCGGAGAACGCGCTCGCCATCGCCGAGGCCGGCGCGAGCGTGCTCGTCGCGGGTTCGGCGGTGTTCGACGACCCCGACGGGCCGGCCGCCGCCATCGCCAAGTTCAATACCGCCTTACGCGGTCAGGTATAAGAACGCCCGGCGCGCGGGTAGGCAAGCGAGTTGAATACCGCCCGGATGAACGCCGCGCGCATTCGCCTGTCCACGCTCCTCCGGCTCGGCTCTCCAAAGATCATCCGTCTCCTGGCGGAAGAGGCCGCGCGCGCCGCGAACGCCGAGGATGCGCCGCAGCGCACCGGCGCCGACGAGTACGAGGCGTATATCGCCCGTCTCGTGCCGCGGGCGCTCGATGCCGTCGGGGCGGACGATCGCGAACGGACGGCGATGCTCAAGTCCCTGGCCGAGGCGAACGGCGGCGTCGCGATCCGACCGGTGCCACCCGTCGCGCGCGTCGGCCTGCTCTCGATCGGACTCCGGGTCTCACGCGAGCACGTCGAGCGGACCGTGGCCGGGTCGCCCGAGGCCGCTGGGATCCTCGCTGAGTTCGATCTCTTCGCGCGCGACCTGCGCGCCGTCACGGCGCCGCTCGGGACCCGCGGCTAGCGCGGGCTCGCGCGTGGCGGGTCAGTCCTCGGCGTCGCCGCGCCCCAGCTGGCGCAGCCGCTCGTCGCTGATCCCGAAGTGGTGCGCGATCTCGTGGACGACCGTGTCCCGAACGATCTCGGCCTGTCTCCGCGGTGATGCGCTCATGCGCTCGATCGGTCCGCGGAAGATGCTGATGCGGTCGGGCAGGTACGGCTCGCCGGCGGCGCGACCGGTGAGCGGCACGCCCTCGTAGAGGCCGAGCAGCTCGGAGCCATCCGCCGGCCGGTGCTCGTCGTCCGGCTCGTCCTCGGTGACGATCTCGATGTTGCGCATGCGGTCGCGGAACTCGGCGGGTAGGTCGTCGAGCGCGTTGCGCACGAGCCGCGCGAAGCGCGCGCGTCGCAGATCTGACACGACGCGAGACTACGCGCACGCGACCGTCAGGCGGCCTCGGCCTCCGTCGCGGCCGCGCACGCGGCGCGCAGCTTTCGCAGCGCCCGCGCGCGCACCCGGCAGACGCCGGACTCGGAGAGGGCCACGTGGGCGCCGATCTCGCGGAGCGTGAGCTCGCGGGCGTAGGCCAGCACGAGGACGCGCCGCTCGAGCGGGGTGAGCCGCCGCAGCGCGGCCGCGACGCCGGTCCAGCGGGGGTCGAGGCGCGGGCGCGTGCCGGACCGGTCCGGAAGGTCCGCGTCGCCGAGCTCGGCCAGCCGGTCGAGCGAGACCTCCACGTACGGCTGCGGCAGGTCCTCGCTCAGCTTCTGCTGCTCGCGGAACGCGCGGCGCTCGGTGCGGGTGAGCGGGTCGCGATCGCGGAGCGCGTCGAGCACCTGGCCGCGCACGCGCCGCGCGGCGTAGGCGCCGAACGGCGCGCCCAGGTCACCGCGGTAGCGGCGTGCCGCCTGCACCAGACCGAAGACGCCCCAGGCGATGAGGTCCTCCCGGTCCGCGCCGTGGCAGCGCGGATCCAGCGAGCGCGAGGCGACGGCTCGCGCGAACCCCAGGTGCGCGATGATGCGTTCGTCGATGGCCGCTCGTTCCAACTCGCTCCGTCTCCTCGGCGCCGGACCGTATGGAGAGGCCGCCGGGGTGTCAACGCGTCGATGACCGACTTATCCACGACCGCGGAGCTTTTCTTCGAGAGGTACGCGTTTCCGTACTGGCTCCGCGACCACTCGCGTGTGGTGGGCGCGATCGGCGGCGCCCTCGCGCGCGCCCGCGTCGCCGCCGGGGACGCCCTGGATGTCGAAGCGGTCACCCTCGCGGCCTACCTGCATGACATCGGCCGGAGCCCGCTGCTGGCCGGCGACGCGCGCGAGCACAACGAGCTGTCCGCGCTCATCCTCGCGGCCGAAGGCCTTGCGGGGTGCGTCGAGCCGGCGCGGCGTCACGCGATCTACACCGTGCTCGATCCGGCGACCGCGCCGCGCACGCTCGAAGAGCGCATCGTCTACCTCGCCGATCGGCGGGGCGGCATGAAGGTCGAGTCGATCGAGGAACGCGCGACCGACACGGCCGCGCGGCATCCCCGATTCGCCGACGACATCAGGCGCGCGATCCCGCTCGCGCGCGACATCGAGCGGGCGATCTTCGCCGGCCTTCCGTTCGCGCCCGACGCGCTCGCCGCGCACGTCGCGGTGCCGCGATGACCGACACCGCTCGGCTCCAGCGGCGCATCGACGATCTCGCTCAGATCGCGCGGAGCGACGGTCCGCCGAACGAGGTCTATGGCACGGCCGTGTCGCGGCTCGGGTTGACCGCCGACGAGCAGCGGGCCCGCGATCTGGTCACGTCGTGGTGCGGCGGCCACGGTGCGACGGCGAAGCGCGACGCGGCGGGCAACCTGTACGTGCGCTTCCCCGGTGCGGACCCGGATGCGCCCGTGGTCCTCGTCGGATCGCATCTGGATTCCGTGCCGATGGGCGGGCGGTTCGATGGTGCGCTGGGGGTGTGCTGCGCGGCCGAGGCGCTCGTCTCCCTGATGGAGGCGGGCGTGCACTTCGCGCGACCGGTAGAGCTTGTCGCGTGGGCCGACGAGGAGGGCGCGCGCTTCGGCGTCGGCCTGTTCGGCTCCGCCGCCGCGTTCGGCAAGCTTCCCGCCGGCGCGGCCGCGCTGAAGGACAGGAACGGGGTCTCGATCGCCGACGCGCTCCGCGGGCTGGGGGAGTCCGGCGACCCAACGCGGGCCGCGCGCGATCCCAAGGGCATCCGCGCCTACCTCGAGCTGCACATCGAGCAGGGGCCGCGCCTCGAGAAGGCGGGGGTCTCGCTGGCGGTCGTGAGCGACATCGTCGGGATCTTTCACGGGCGGGTGACGGTCCGCGGTCGGCAGGATCACGCCGGCGCGACGGTCATGGGCGCGCGTCTGGACGCGCTCGTGGCGGCCAGCCACCTGGTCATCGCCCTTGAGCGCATCGCCACGTCGGTGCCGGACACGGTCGGGACCGTGGGTGAGATCGCGGTGCGGCCCGGCGCGAAGAACGTCGTCCCCGGCGAGTGCACGTTCTCGCTGGACATACGCGCGCCGCGGCAGGAGTCGATCGACCGGGTGCTCGAGGAGTTCCGCGAGGAGATGCGACGGGTCATGACGCGTGGTGCGAGAGACACGCAGCTGGAGATCCTGCAGACCGTCGCCGTGACGCCGCTCGACCCTGGCATCCGCGAGACGCTGCTCCGGGCGACGCGGGCCGTCGGCGTCGACGCGCCGCTGCTCGTCTCGGGCGCCGGCCACGATGCGCAGAACCCGTCGCTGTCCGGCGTCCCGACCGGGATGATCTTCGTGCGCTCGACGGGCGGGTCGCACACCCCCACCGAATTCGCCGGCACCGGCGACGCCGCGCTCGGCGCCCGGGCGCTGGAGCTGGCGATCGCGGAGCTCGCGACGGCCTGATCGTTTGCCAGTTGACGTGAACTGGCAAACGTGGCACAAAACGGGCAACGGGCGGGGGCGAGTGCCCTGCGCGGGGAGGCGTCCATGGCGACCGCGGTCGGCCAGTACCGGATCGGCGAGCTCGCGTCGCGCGTGGGCCTGACCGAGCGGACCATCCGCTACTACGAGGAGCTCGGCCTCCTCGAGTCGGTGAAGCGGCTCGAGGGTGGCGTCCGTGTGTACACCGACGACGACGTGCGGCGTCTCAAGTACATCCGGAAGCTGAAGACCCTGGGCCTCTCGCTCCAGGAGATGCTGGAGCTGGAGAATCTCTACCGCCGCTATCGCTCGAACCGGACCGTGCTGCCGCGCCTCATGGAGCTGCTCGACGCGCATCTGCTGACGGCCGACGCGCGCATGAGCGAGCTGCGCGGCCTGCGCGACGAGATCCGCTCGTACAAGGACCACGTCGCCGAGCGGCTGAAGGAGGAAGCATGAGCGACATCGTCATCCTCGGCGCCGCGCGCACGCCGATCGGAGCGTTCCTCGGGGGCCTCGCGCCGCTCACCGCGCCGAGGCTCGGCGCGATCGCGATCCGGTGCGCGCTCGAGCGCGCCCGCGTCGCGCCGGATCAGGTCGACGAGGTCTTCATGGGGAACGTCATCCAGGCTGGTGTCGGTCAGGCGCCGTCCCGTCAGGCCGCGATCGGCGCGGGGATCCCGAACAGCGTGCCCTGCACCACCGTGAACAAGGTCTGCGGGTCGGGCCTGAAGACGGTGATGCTCGCGGCGACCCAGATCACGGCGGGCGAGGGTCGCCTCATCGTCGCCGGCGGCATGGAGAGCATGTCCAACGCGCCGTATCTGATGCGCGGCCTGCGCACCGGGCTGCCGCTGGGCGAACACCACCTCGAGGACGCGAATCTCGCCGACGGCCTCGTGGATGCGTACGGACACGGTCACATGGGGCTCGGCGGGGAGCTCGCGGCGCAGACCTGCGGCATCACGCGTGAGGATCAGGATCGCTTCGCGCTTGCCTCGTACCAGAAGGCGCTCGCCGCGCAGAAGTCCGGCGCGTTCGAGGCCGAGATGGTGAAGGTCGAGGTGCCCGGCCGAAAGGGCGTCGTCACGCTCGTGGAGCGCGACGAGACACCGCGCGAGACCAGCCTCGAGGCACTCGCGAAGCTCCAGCCGACGTTCAAGGCGGGCGGCACCGTGACCGCCGGCAACGCCTCGAAGCTCAACGACGGTGCAGCCGCGGTCGTCGTCGCATCGGCGGATCGCGCGAAGGAGCTCGGTGCCACGCCGCTCGCGCGCATCGTCGCGCAGGCCCAGTTCGCCCACGAGCCCGAGATGTTCCTCACCGCGCCGCGCGGCGCGATCGCCCGGTGCCTGGAGAAGGCCGGCTGGTCGGTCGCGGGCGTCGACCTCTTCGAGGTGAACGAGGCGTTCAGCGGCGTCGAGTGCGTGCGGCGGGAGCTCGCCATCCCCGAGGCGAAGTTCAACGTGAACGGCGGCGCGGTCGCGCTCGGTCACCCCATCGGAGCCTCGGGGACGCGCCTCCTCGTGACGCTCCTCTACGCGCTGCGCGCGCGCGGCCTGCGTCGCGGCGTGGTCTCGCTGTGCCTCGGCGGTGGCGAGGCGGTCGCCCTCGCCGTGGAGCTCGTGTAGTGGCGAAGCGAGAGACGGTCGGCGTCGTCGGTGCCGGGACCATGGGCGCCGGCATCGCGCAAACCTTCGCGACGAATGGCTATCACGTGACGATGATCGACCTATCCGCCATACCGCTCGAGCGAGGCCTTGCGGCGATCGCGTCATCTCTCGCGAAGCTCGCGGAGAAGAACAAGCTGCCCGACACGCCCGCGGAGATCCTGTCTCGGATCCACACCGCGACCGAGGTGAGCGCGCTGCGCGAGGCGGCGATCGTGGTCGAGGCCGTGTTCGAGGATCCGAAGGTGAAGGCGGACCTCTTCGGCCGGCTCGATGCGATCGCCTCGCAGGGCGCCATCCTCGCCTCGAACACCTCGTCGATCTCGATCGACTCGCTCGCGGCGCGGACCGGGCGACCCGACCGCGTCGCCGGGATGCACTTCATGAACCCCGTGCCGATCATGCAGCTGGTCGAGGTCGTGCGCGGGCCGCGCACGTCCGACCAGACGCTCGACGCGCTCGTCGCGCTCGCGAAGAAGCTCGGCAAGACGCCGGTGGTGGCCGCGGATCGGCCGGGCTTCATCGCGAACCGCGTGCTCATGCCGATGATCAACGAGGCGTTCTTCGCGCTCGATGAGAAGGTGGGCACGGCCGAGGACATCGACCTGGTCATGACGCTCGGCATGAACCATCCGATCGGTCCGCTTCGCCTCGCGGATCTCATCGGCCTCGACGTCGTGCTCGCGGTCCTCGAGGTCCTCGAGCGCGACCTGAATGACCGGAAGTACGCGCCGGCGCCGATCATCCGTCGCTACGTCGAGGGGGGCGATCTCGGGCGCAAGACCGGACGCGGCGTGTACGTGTATCGATGAGCGATGACCACGGCACCCAGGTCGGGCCGGTGATGATGTACAGCGCGCGCAACGGGGACGTCGCCGCGTTCTACCGGGAGATCCTCGGGCTCAGCGGCAGCGGCGCGGGTGAGGCCATCTGGCTCGACGCGGCGAACGCGAAGGTGGTGGTGCAGGAGCCGGGCGATCGCGAGACGCCGCCGGAGGTCCGCGGGCAGGCCGGATTCGTGGTGTGGTTCGGTGTCACCGACGTGCGCGCCGCGTTCGAGAAGGCGAAGCGCGCCGGCTGCGCGGTCGGCGAGTTCCACGGCGACTTCTTCTTCGCGAAGGACCCGGACGGCCGCTACGTCGGCGTCTACACCTTGGAGGACCACCATGGCCACGACCACGATCACTGAGCCCTCCGGCTTCGACCTCTCGCTCAGCGACGAGCAGCAGCTGGTGCAGCGGACCGCCCGCGACTTCGCGCGCGAGCGGGTCCTCCCGCAGGCCGCGGAGATCGACGAGAACAAGAGGGTGCCACCCGAGCTGATCGCCGAGATGGGGAAGCTCGGCTTCATGGGCATCGACGTGCCCGAGCGGTATGGCGGCAGCGGGATGGACCGGCTCACCTACATGCTCGTGGTCGAGGAGGTCAACCGCGCGTGCGCCTCGACCGGCGTCGTCCTCTGCACGCACGTCTCGCTCGGGCTCGAGCCCATCCTGCTCTTCGGCTCGGACACGCAGAAGGAGCGTTGGCTGCCCGCTCTCGCCCGCGGCGAGAGGATCGCGTGCTTCGCGCTCTCGGAGCCGGCCTCCGGCAGCGACGCCGCCGCGATGCAGACCAGTGCTCGTCTTGAAGGCGGGGCCTACGTGCTGAATGGCACGAAGAACTTCATCACCAACGGCTCGATCGCCGACCTCGCGATCGTGTTCGCCCAGACCGATCCGAGCCTTCGGCACCGGGGCATCGCCGCGTTCGTCGTCGAGAAGGGCACGCCGGGGTTCAGCGTGGGCAAGCTCGAGCGCAAGCTCGGCATCCGCGGTTCGGACACCGCGCAGCTCGTCTTCCAGGACTGCCACGTCCCCGCCGGGAATCTCCTCGGCGCGGTCGGCGACGGCTTCAAGATCGCGCTCACGACGCTCGATGGCGGACGCATCAGCATCGCCGCGCAGGCGGTGGGCATCGCACGCGCCTGCCTGGAGGATGCGCTCGCGTACGCGAAGGAGCGCGAGGCCTTCGGCAAGAAGATCGCCGACTTCCAGGCGATCCAATGGAAGCTCGCGGACATGGCGACCGAGATCGACGCCGCGCGGCTCCTCACCTGGAAGGCCGCGACGCTCAAGGATCAGGGCCTGCCGCACGTGCTCGAGGCGGCCGAGGCGAAGCTCTTCGCGAGCGATATCGCGGTGAAGGCCGCGCGCGAGTGCGTCCAGATCTTCGGCGGGTACGGGTACCTCGAGGACTTCCCCGCGGAGCGTCACTACCGGGACGCCAAGATCACCGAGATCTACGAGGGGACGAGCGAGATCATGAAGCTCGTCATCGCCGAGAAGGTCCTCGCGGAGTGACCCGCCGGTGGTAGCGCCGACCTCCGGAGCGGGCGCCATCGTTCTTCTTGCGCTGACCGTGCTCGGGTTCGGCGCATTCACCTGGCGCGCCGTCTTCCTGGTGCGTCTGCTGCGTCTGGGTAAGGGCGCGCGCATCGATCGCCCGTGGCGGCACCTGCGCGACGAGCTCGTGATCTACCTCGGCCAGCGCAAGCTGCTCACGCGCCCGTACTACGTCCGCGGGCTCGGCCACGCGCTCATCTTCTGGGGCTTCCTGATCATCACCTACGGGAGCGCCGACCTCCTGCTCCGCGGCATCCTCGGCTGGCAGCTGCCGGGCACCGAGACCGGCCTCTACGCCTGGTCGCTCGACCTCTTCGCGGTCGCGGTCCTTGCGTCGGTCCTCATCGCGCTGTTCCGCCGCGCGGTGCTGCGTCCGCCGCACATGCACATCGCGCGCGAGGGCTACGTCATCCTGGGGCTCATCGGATTCCTCATGCTCACGCTCCTCGTGTTCGAGGCCGCGGGCATGGCAGGGCTCCGCGACCAGTCCGGCCCGGTCTTCTACGTGATCATCGCATCTGCGGAACCACCGGTCGCGCGGTTCATCGCGCCGCTCATCCCGAGCCCGGCCGGCCGAGCGATCTTCGCAGGTGCGTGGTGGGCACACGTTGTGACTGTCCTCGCGTTCGCGGCGTACCTGCCGTGGACCAAGCACTTGCACATCGTCACGACGCTCCCGAACGTCGGCTTCCGCAAGCAGACGCCGCGCGGTCAGCTGTCGCTCATCGAGGACATCGAGAACAAGGAGACGTTCGGCGCGGCCACCCTCCACGATTTCTCGTGGAAGCAGCTTCTCGATAGCTACACCTGCACCGAATGCGGCCGCTGCTCCGACAATTGCCCCGCGCTCGCGACGGGCAAGCCGCTCGACCCGCAGAAGATCGTCCTCGACATCCGCGACCAGCTCCTGCGCGATGGGCCGAAGCTGCTCCGGGCCGCGAAGGCGAACGGCAACGCGGCGAGCGAGTCGGCGACCGTGACGTCGCCGGCGCACTGGGTGGACACGAAGCCCGAGGAGCTCTGGGCCTGCACGACCTGCGCGGCGTGCGTCGAGGCATGCCCGGTCACGATCGAGCACATCGACAAGATCGTCGACATGCGTCGGACGCTCACGCTCATGGAGGGCGCGACGCCGCCCGAGGCGCAGCGCGCGATGACGAACATCGAGCGTGCCGGGAATCCCTGGGGCGAGCCGCGCGCGTCGCGCGGCGATTGGGCCGCTGGCCTCGAGATCCCGACCTTCGCCGAGAAGCCCGATGCCGAATACCTCTACTTCGTCGGCTGCGCGGGCGCCTACGACCGTCGCAACCAGAAGGTCGCGCGCGCGCTCGCGACGATCCTGCGCGCTGCGGGCGTGTCGTTCGCGATCCTCGGCGCGGCGGAGACGTGCAACGGCGACCCGGCGCGGCGCCTGGGCAACGAATACCTGTGGCAGATCCAGGCGCAGCAGAACATCGAGGCGTTCAAGGCGGTCGGGGTGCGCAAGGTCATCACGAGCTGCCCGCACTGCTTCAACACGATCGCGAACGAGTACCCGCAGCTGGGCGGCACCTATGAGGTCGTCCATGCGCTGCCGCTGGTGCGGCAGCTCATCGCCGAGAAGCGGCTCACGCTCACGGGCGGCGCGGCGGAGATCGTCGCGTATCACGACCCGTGCTACCTCGGCCGTCACAACGGGATCTACGACGAGCCGCGCGCCGTGCTCGACGCCATCCCGGGAGTGCAGCGGAAGGAGATCGCGCCGCACCACCGCGAGCGCGGCTTCTGCTGCGGCGCCGGCGGCGGGCGGATGTGGATGGAAGAGAAGATGGGCCAGCGCGTGAACCATCGCCGGATCGAGCAGCTGGTGATGGCCGACACCGGTGCGACGAAGGTGGCGAGCGGTTGCCCCTACTGCCTGATCATGCTGGAGGAGGGCGTCGGGGCGAAGGGCGTGCAGGACCAGATCAAGCCCGTCGACGTGCTCGAGCTCGTCGCCGCGAGGCTCGAGGCGCCTGCCACACTGACCAGGAGCGAGGGGAGCTGAGAGATGGATCTCACCGATGGCGGAACGATCGCGCTCGTCGCGGGGACGCTCGTGGCGCTGGTCACGGTGCTGTTCGTGCTCTGGGTCGCGCTGCGCGCGGCCAATGATCAGGACCTCGTCTGATGCGATTCCTCGTCTGCCTCAAGCAGGTGCCCGATTCGACCGTGCGCGTGCGCGTCGGAGCGGACGGCACCGCGATCAGCACCGAGGGGATCACCTGGTCGATCTCGCCCTACGACGAGTACGCCATCGAGCTCGCGCTCGGGCGCAAGGATGCCGATCCGGCGACCGTGGTCTCCGTCGTCACCGTCGGACCGGCGCGCGCGCGTGACGCGCTGCGTCAGGCGCTGGCGATGGGCTGCGACGACGCGACGCTGGTGAACGTACCGGAGGACCTCTCCGGCCTCGACGTGGCCAGGGCGCTCGCCGCCGTCGTGAGCGAGCTCCGGCCGGACGTGGTCCTCTGCGGGAAGCAGGCCTCCGATGACGATCAGGGCCTGGTCGGTCCCGCGCTCGCGGAGATCCTCGGCTGGCCCCACGTCGGGATGGTCACGCGCCTCAGTCCCGCAGCGGACGGGATCGATCTTTGGCGCGAGGTCGAGGGCGGCCACGAGGTGTGGAGGGCGACGCCACCGGTCGTCGGTCTCGTGCACAAGAGCGAGAAGGAGCCGCGCTATCCGAGCCTGCCGGGGATCATGAAGGCGAAGAAGAAGGAGATCCCCGAGAAGACCATCGCATCGCTCGGGGTAACGCCGACGGCCCAACGAGTGGAAGTGTTGTCGATGGTGCCGCCGCCGCAGCGCGGCGGGGGAAAGATCTGGAAGCTCGACGGCGACGCGAAGGGTGTCGCGGAGCAGGTGGCGCGCGCCCTGCACGAGGAGGCGAAGGTCATATGAAGATCCTCGTGTTCGTCGAGCGAAAGGACGGGACGCCGCGGCGCGTGTCGCTGGAGATCGCGGCGAAGGCGGCTTCCTTCGGCGAGACGGACGTCGTCGGCGTGATGGGCGATCGCTATTCGCCGATCGCGTGGGCCTCGGCGGTCGCCGAGCGAGCGCGGTCGACGGGCGCGCAGCTCGTGCTGATGGGCGCCACGCTCAACGGGCGCGACCTCGCCGCGCGCACCGCCGCGAAGCTCGGGTGGGCGTACGCCGCCGATTGCACGGACCTCACGCCGAAGGACGGCGCGGCCGAGGCGACCCGTCCGATGTACGCGGGCAAGGTGCGCGCCACGGTCAGGGTCCCGCTCCCCGCGGTCATCTCGGTGCGGGCCGGCGCGTGGACGCTTCCCGCCGGCGCGACCGCGGTCGGCGTGAGCGAGATCGCCCCCGGTGCAGCGGACCCGCGCCTTTCGTTCGACCGCTTCGAGGCGACGGCCAGCGGCGGCAAGCGCGTGTCGCTGGCGGAGGCGCGCGCGATCGTCTCCGCGGGCCGCGGCCTGAAGGGGCCGGAGAACTGGAAGCTGGTCGAGGACCTCGCCGACGTGCTCGGCGCGGCCACCGGCGCGTCGCGCGCCGTCACCGACGCCGGGTGGCGGCCGAACGAGGAGCAGGTCGGACAGACCGGCAAGACCGTGACGCCCGATCTCTACGTCGCGCTGGGGATCTCCGGCGCGATCCAGCACCTCGCCGGCATGACCTCCTCCAAGGTGATCGTCGCCGTGAACAAGGATCCCGACGCCGACATCTTCAAGATCGCCGACTACGGCGTCGTGGGGGACCTGTTCGAGTTCGTGCCCGCGTTCCCCGACGCCGTGAAGATGGTCAAGGGAAGTGGCTGAGCGATCCGCCGGACGGCGGTCATGTACCTCGTCCCGAGCCAGACCGACCGCGAGCTCGCCGCCGCCGTAGGCGCCTGGGGCGCCCGTCTCGGTGAGCGCGTCGCCCGCGGCGAGCGCGACGGCACGCTCCCCGAGGACGTCGTGCGCGAGCTCGGCGACCTTGGCGTGCTCGGCATGACCGTTCCCGAGCGTGACGGCGGCCTCGGGGCATCGACCGTGTCCTTTGCCCTGGTGCTCGAGGAGCTCGCGGCGGCGTGGCCGTCGGTCGCCATCGGTGTCTCGGTGAACAGCGGCATCGTCGCCGGCTCGCTCGTCAGATACGGGACGGTCGAGCAGCGCAGGAGATGGCTCCCGGTGTTGATGGACGGCTCCGGCCTCGGCGCGTTCGCGCTCACCGAGCCATCGTCGGGCTCGGACGCGGCCGCGCTCAGCGCGACCGCGGTGCGGGACGGCGGTGGCTGGCGCATCACCGGCCGCAAGCAGTTCATCACCAACGCGCGCTACGCGCCGCTCTTCATCGTCCTCGCGCGCGTGGGCGCGCCCGAAGCGGGCCGTCCGCATGCCGGCATCAGCGCCTTCATCGTCCCGAAGGACACGCCGGGTCTGCTCGTCGGCAAACCCGAGCGGAAGATGGGTCTGCGCGCGTCCGACACGAGCGCGATCGTCCTGGAGGACGCGCGCGTCGGTGCGGACGCGCTGCTCGGGGAGACGGGGAAGGGCTTCGCACTCGCGATGGCCGGGCTCGACGGCGGGCGCATCGGCGTCGCGGCGCAGGCCGTGGGGATCGCGCGCGGGGCCATCACCCGCGCGATCGCGTACGGACGCGGGCGGCGGCAATTCGGCCGGTCGATCCTGTCCTTCGAGGCGATCCGCTTCGCGCTCGCCCAGGCCAGCGTCGAGGTCGAGGCGGCACGGCTGCTCACGCACCGCGCCGCTCGGCTGCGCGACCGCGGCGAGCCGTTCACGCGTGAGGCCGCGATGGCCAAGCTCTACGCGAGCGAGGCGGCGCAGCGCGCGACCCACACCGCGCTGCAGGTCCTCGGCGGATACGGATACATGGCGGAGTACGAGGTGGAGCGCTACGCACGCGATGCGCGCGTCACAACGCTGTACGAAGGGACGAGCGAGGTCCAGCACCTGGTCATCGCGCGCTCGCTGCTGGCAGCATGAAAGTCGAGCGACGAGCGGTTCATCCGCGAGGAGCGAGTCGACCAGCCTTGAGCACGTCTCGAGGCGAAGCCGAGAGATTGAGCAGGCCATGACGATCCAGAAGAGCCGGACCGAGAAGCAGCGCTGGTCGGACGAGGTCTACGGCCCCGCGGTGCGCAAGCGGCCGGAGCGAAAGCCGCGCTTCACGACGATCTCCGGCGATCCGGTGGAGGCGCTCTACACGCCGGACGACCTCGAAGGCTTCGACCCCGCGCGCGACCTCGGCGCACCGGGCGCCTTTCCGTACACGCGTGGCATCCACCCGACGATGTACCGGGGCCGCCTCTGGACGATGCGCCAGTTCGCGGGCTTCGGCTCGGCCGAGGACACCAACGAGCGCTTCCGTTACCTCCTCGAGCACGGTGTGACCGGCCTTTCGACGGCCTTCGACATGCCGACGCTCATGGGCCGTGACGCCGACGACCCCCTCTCGCACGGCGAGGTCGGCCGGGAGGGTGTGGCCGTCTCGACGCCGCGGGACATGGAGATCCTGTTCGACAAGATCCCGCTCGATCAGGTCACCACCTCGATGACCATCAACGGACCGGCGTCGATCGTCTGGGCGATGTACCTGGCCGCGGCCGAGAAGCGCGGCATCCCGCTCACCGCCCTCGGCGGCACCATCCAGAACGACGCGCTCAAGGAGTACATCGCGCAGCGCGAGTGGATCGTGCCCGAGCGCGCGGCGATGGATCTGGTCGTCGACACCTTCCGCTTCGGCGCGCGCGAGGTCCCGAAGTGGAACACCATCTCGGTGTCCGGCTATCACATCCGCGAGGCCGGCGCGACCGCGCTGCAGGAGCTCGCCTTCACGCTCATCGACGGACTCGAGTACGTGAAGTGGGGTGTCGCCGCCGGCCTCGACCCAAACGACTTCGTGCCGCGCATCTCCTTCTTCTTCGACGTTCACAACGACTTCTTCGAGGAGATCGCGAAGTTCCGTGCGGCGCGCCGCATCTGGGCGCGTGAGATGGAGCGCCGCTACCACCCGACGAACGAACGGGTCCTGCAGCTCCGCACACACGCGCAGACCGCAGGTGTGTCGCTCACCGCGCAGCAGCCGTACAACAACGTCGTGCGCGTGGCGCTGCAGGCGCTCGCCGCGGTCCTCGGCGGGACGCAGTCGCTGCACACGAACTCGCTCGACGAGACCTACGCGCTCCCGACGAAGGAGGCGGTCACGCTCGCGCTGCGGACCCAGCAGATCATCGCGCACGAATCCGGCGTCGCCGACACGGTCGACCCGCTCGCGGGCTCGTACTACCTCGAGCACCTCACGCGTCGTATGGAGGAGGGCTTCGATCGCTACCTCCGTGAGATCGAGGCGATGGGCGGGATGGTCGAGGCGGTCGAGCGCGGCTACCCGCAGCGCGAGATCACCGAGGCGAGCTTCCGCTTCCAGGAGCAGGTCGAGACGAAGCAGAAGCTCGTCGTCGGCATCAACGCCTACGCCACCGAGCAGGAGCCGCCCATCCCGCTCCTCCAGATCGATCCGGAGGTGGAGCGGAAGCAGGTCGCCCGCCTGACGGAGGTGCGGAAGACGCGTGACGCCGGACGCTGGCGCGAGGCGATGGCGCGGCTGCGCGACGCCGCGACGGCCGCAAAGACCAGCAAGCGGGCCGAGATGATGCCGGCCTTCCTCGAGTGCGCCCGCGCGAACGCGAGCGTCGGCGAGCAGGTGCAGGTGCTGAAGGAGGTCTTCGGTGTCTACCGAGACCCGGGCTATTTCTAGTCCGGCGGACCTGCTCGCTCGGATCGAGCACGTCTATGTGTCCACGCGCTCGGTCGTCGACTCGCTCGGGGCGGACCGCTGGGACGAGCGGCTCCCCTCGGGCCTGACGCTGCGCGAGGTCGTCGCGCACATCGCGGCGTGGGAGGAGACCGTGCCGCGCCGCGTCGAGAGCGTGCTCGCGACCGGCGCCGACACGCCCGACGACGCCGACATCGACGCCTTCAACGCGAGGGTCTTCGCCCAGACGCGCGACGCGAGCGTCGATGAGCTCAGGGCGCGGCTCGCGCGGTCCCACGCGGCGCTCGTGGAGGTCGTGCGCTCGTTCGACGGGCGCGAGGTGCCGACGCTGGCCGTCGACGTCGTCGAGTGGAACACGACCGGGCATTACCCCGACCACTTCTCCGATCTCGGCGCGGCGATCAGGAGCGCGAAGGATCTCCTCGCCGTCGTCCGCACCGGATGGATCGCGTTCCGGCTCGCGTTCTTCGCGCTCGGTCCGAAGTTCGACGAGGCCACGGCCACCGGCTGGACGTACAAGGATCTCCTTGCGCACGCGACGGGCTGGGAGGAGCTCACCGCGACGCGCCTCGCGCGCTTCCGCGATACCGGCACGGTGGCCGATCCCGGCGGCACCGCGGACGAGATCAACGCCCGCCTCGTCGCCGGCGCGAAGGGGAAGGACGCGCTCACCCTGATCAACGAATACGACGCCGCGCACGACCGTCTCACCGCGGAGATCGCGGCGCTCACCGACGCGCAGCTCCACGCGAACGACGGGTGGGTCGTCGCGGTCGTCGCCGGCAATTCCTACGGGCATTACGCCGAGCACCACGTCGAGCTGCAGGCGGGCGCGCCGCGCACGTACGCCGAGCTCGCGAAGCGGCTGCGGGACGGCTGGCGGCCGCTGCGGCGCGCGGTCTCGCGCATCGGCCTTGCGCCGCTCGGATCGCAGACGGCCGCGGGTTGGTCCGCGAAGGCGATGCTGTCGCACCTCGCGGGGTGGATGGAGTTCGCCAGGGCAGAGCTGCCGAGCCGCCTCGAGGGACGGCGCGGTCCCACACCGGACTCGGAGGAGCACAACGCGCGCGAGGCGGCACAGGCCGAGGTCCGCTCGGGCACGGAGATCGTGAGGCGCCTCGACGCCTCCTACGCCGCGGTGCTCGAGTGGCTGGCGGCGCGGCCGCAGGACGATCCGCCCGCCGTCGGCGTCGTGCGTCTGGTCGCCGGCACGGCGTACGGGCACTTCATAGAGCACCTCGCCGAGCTGGTGCCCCTCGTGCCCGCGACGACGGCGGACGTGCTCGCGCGGCTCGACGACACGTGGACGCGCTTCCGCACGGCCATCCGCGAGCGCGGCCGCGCGGGTCTGGGCGAGCCGACCCCCTCGGGCTGGTCGTACCGCGACATGTGCGCGCACGCGGCGAACTGGATGCAGCAGGCGGCGAACGAGCTCGCGTCGGGTGCGGCGAAGACGTGGACGACCGCGGCGATCCTGGCCGAGAACGCGCGCGCGGTCGAGGCGCATCGGCTGGTCGGGGCGGAGGCGATGCTCGACGAGCTCGACGCCTCGCACCGACGCGTCCGCGAGGCGATCGCACAGCTCTCCGACGAGAACATGGCCACGCTCTTCAGCGTCGTCGCCTTCTACACGTACCTGCACTGGGAGGAGCATCTCCACGAGGACCTCGGAGCGACGTATTGAAGCGGCCGATACGCGTCGTCGTCGCGAAGGCCGGCCTCGACGGTCACGACCGCGGGGCGAAGGTCGTCGCGCGCGCCCTGCGCGACGCCGGCATGGAGGTCATCTACACCGGGGTGCACCAGACGCCCGAGCAGGTGGTCGAGACCGCCCTGCAGGAGGACGTCGATGCCATCGGCATCAGCCTCCTCTCGGGCGCGCACAACTACATCTTCCCCCGGGTCTCGGAGCTCATGAGGGAGAAGGGCATGACCGATGTCCTGCTCTTCGGCGGCGGGATCATCCCCGAGGCGGACGTCCCCGGCCTGCGGAAGGTCGGCGTGGAGCGCGTGTTCCCACCCGGCGCCAGCCTCGAGGAGATCGTGCGGTATCTCACGGAGGCCGTGGCCAAGAAGCGTGGGGCCCGCGTCTAGATGAACTTCGGCTACCGCGACGACCAGCTGCTCGTCCGTGACACCGTCCGCGACTTCGTGCGGACGCGCATCGTGCCGAACGCTGACGCCTGGAGCGAGAAGGGCGAGTTCCCGATGGAGCTCCTGCCCGAGCTCGCGTCTTTGGGCCTCACCGGGCTCGCGGTCCCGGCCGAGCTCGGGGGCGCGGGCCTCGACACGCTCACCTGCGCTCTGGTCATGGAGGAGCTCGGCGCGGGCGACGGCTCGATCGCGCTGACGATCGCGGCGCACAACAGCCTGTGCCTCGGGCATCTCCTCATCGGCGCGAGCGCGGAGCAGAAGCGGCGCTGGATCCCACCGCTGGCCGGCGGCAAGTACCTCGGCGCCTGGGCGCTCACCGAGCCGGGCTCGGGCTCGGACGCCATCGCCGTGCAGAGCACCGCGAAGGACGTCGGCGAGGGCTTCGTCCTGAACGGGACCAAGCAGTTCATCACCAACGCCTCCATCGCGGGCTTCTTCGTGGTCAACGTCGGAAGCGGGCCGCGAACGATGTCCGCGTTCGGGATCGCTCGAGGCACCGAGGGCATCCGAGCCGGTCGGCGCGAGCAGAAGATGGGGTTGCAGGCGTCCGACACGGCGCAGCTGGTCATGGAGGAGTGCCGCGTGCCGGCGACGGACCTCATCGGGACCGAGGGCGACGCGTTCAGCGACGTGAAGAAGGTGCTCGACCGAGGACGCATCGGCATCGGTGCGCTCGCGATCGGGCTCGGGCGCGCCTCCCTCGAGACGGCGATCGCCTATGCGAAGCAGCGCACGCAGTTCGGGAAGGCGATTGCCCAGTTCCAGATGATCCAATGGAAGCTCGCGCAGGCGCGGACGGAGCTCGACGCCGCCCGGCTCCTGATCCACCGTGCCGCGCTCCTCGCGGACGAGGGCCGCCCGTTCGGCGTCGCGGCCTCGAAGGGGAAGCTCTACGCGTCCGAGGCCGCGAGCCGCGCCGCGAACGACAGCCTGCAGGTGCTCGGCGGCTACGGCTACCTTCGCGACTACCCCGTCGAGCGCCATCTGCGCGACGCGCGCCTCATGGAGATCGGCGAAGGCACCAGCGAGGTGCAACGCATCGTGATCGCACGCGACCTCGTGCAGCAGCAGGGGTAGGGGCCCCTGTTCAGCGAGCGAAGCGGGCGCGTAGCGTGACATCGGTCGCCGGGAACGATCTCGTCGCGCGCGCACGCGTGGGCGACAAGCGCGCGACCGCGCGCCTCCTGTCGGTCGTCGAGAACGACGAGCCCGACGCCGCCGCAGTTCTGCGCGAGCTGTACCCCGAGACGGGTCGCGCGCGGATCATCGGTGTCACCGGCCCCCCGGGCGGCGGCAAGAGCACGCTCGTGAACCGGCTGGCGGGGAGCTATCGCGAGCGGTCCGCGCGCGTCGCCGTCGTGGCGGTCGATCCGTCGAGCCCGTTCAGCGGCGGCGCGCTCCTGGGCGACCGCATCCGCATGCAGGAGCGCTTTCTCGACGAGGGTCTCTTCATCCGCAGCATGGCGAGCCGCGGTCACGCCGGCGGCCTGGCGCGCACGACGGCCCGCGTCGTCAACGTCCTCGATGCGCTCGGTTACGGCGTCATCCTCGTCGAGACGGTCGGCGTGGGCCAGGAGGAGGTCGAGGTCATCCGCGTCGTGGACACGGTGTGCCTCGTCACCGTTCCCGGGCTGGGAGACGACATCCAGGCGATCAAGGCCGGCGTGCTCGAGATCGCCGACGTGCTCGTGGTCAACAAGGCCGATCGTCCGGGCGCCGACGAGACCGTGCGCGATCTCGCGCAGATGCTCACCCTCGGCAAGCTGCGCACGACGTGGAAGCCCCCGATCGTGCGCACGACCGCGGCCACGGGCGAGGGCCTGCCGGAGCTCGTCGCGGCCATCGACCGCCACGCCGAGTGGGCGCAGCCCAGCGGCGAGCGCGAGCGGCGGCGACGGGAGGCGGCGCGCTCGGAGGTCGAGGATCTGCTGCGCGAGGCGCTGGTGCGCCGTCTGCGCGATCGCCTGGGTGAGGATCGCGTCGAGCGCGCGGTCGAGCGCGTCGCGGACCGTCGGATGGACCCCTACGCCGCGGTCGAGGAGCTGCTCAAGGATTGACGTCGCCGCTCCGGCCAGGTGCGGACGGCACACCCGCGCGCGCGGTCGGCCGGGGTTGTGCTGAGATGGGGGTGTGAGCAGCCCGCGCAACACGGTGGCGCACGCCGTCGTCCGGAATTGGAGATTTCTCGACGCGCTCGGGACCGTCTTCGGCGCGATCGTCGGCGGCTTCTATCGCCTCCCCGGCACGCGGCCGCTCAAGACGCTGCTGCACGGCACGTGGCCGCTGAACCATCCGCTCCATCCCCTCCTCACCGACGCGACCGTCGGCGGCTACACCGCGCTCGTGGCGGTGGACGTGTACATCCTCATCACCGGCGAGACGGCGCTCGTGCGGATCGCGGACTTCCTGCTCGTCGCGTCGTTCATCACCTCGCTCGGCTCGATCGTCTCCGGCCTCACCGACTGGAACGAGACGTACGCCGAGGAGCGCCGCACGGGGATGCTGCACGGGCTCCTCATGCTCGTCGCCTCGAGCTTGTTCGTGGTGTCGCTCTTTCTCCGCGTCGGCGGCGCCGCGGAGGTGCGCACCGCCGCGGTCGCGATCTCGACGGTGGCATGGCTCATCCTCGCGGCCGCCTCGTACCTGGGCGGCGAGATGGTGTTCGGGTACGGCACGCAGGTGAACCGGCAGGCCTGGACGGAGCCGCCCGCGAAGTGGGAACGGCTCGAGGTCGTCGCGGCCGGTCTCGAGGATCGCAAGCCGGTCGTGGCCCGGACCAAGAAGGGCTTCGACGTCTTCGTCGCGCGGCTGGACGGCGCGATCTACGCGATCGGGAATACCTGCACGCACGCCGGTGGTCCGCTGAACGAGGGCACCTGGGTCGGCGCGGATCGCTGCGAGATCCAGTGCCCCTGGCACGCCTCGCGGTTCTCGGTGCGGGACGGCCACGTCAGCGGAGGGCCCGCGACGTTCGGCGAGCCGCGCCTGGAGACGCGCGTGAACGAGAACGGCTTCATCGAGGTGCGCGCCGCCGGCTAGGCCCGCGTGAACGCGAACCGCGTGAAGAGATAGTCGTCCGCGGACTTCACGCTCACGAGCCGCCCCCGCGGCGCGCCGGCGGGTGGGAACGCCGTGCCCTCGACCAGCGCGGTCCGGCGCGCGTCGGCCGAACGGCCCGCCAGGCTCGGCGCGATGGTGAGGAAGAGCTCGCTGACGGCGCGCTCCTCGAGGAACCTCCCGAAGAGCGTCGGCCCGCCCTCGGTGAGGATGCGTCGCCCCCCGGTGACCTCCGTCGCGAGCGTCACCAGATCCGCGGCGCGGAGCGGCTCCCGCTCGGCGAGCGCGCGCACGCTGATGTGCGCGGGTGCGGTGGCAAGCCGCTTCGCGCCCGCGGCCGTGGTGGCGATGAGCACCGGCCCGCCGTCGGTGAACGCCGGAAGGCGAAGGTCGACGTCGCCGGAGGCGGTGACGATGATCGTGAGCGGGCGCGCGGCCGCCCGCAGCGCCGCACGGAGCGCGGCGAAGTCGGCGCGCGCGTCGGGGAACGCGGCCTCGGCCGTCCAGATGCTGTCGGGCTCCTTTCGGAGCGTGCCGGCGCCGACGATGACCGCGTCCGCGACCGCGCGGAGGAGCGCGAGGACGAAGCGATCACCGGAGAACCCACCGCTCACGTCGCGCGCGCGATCCTGGCCGGCGACCGCGTACGAGACGATGCCGTCGATCGTGCTCACGAAGTTCGCGAACACGTGCGTGCCTGCCTCGGGGAAGCGGAGCGGCCCGCCGTAGCGCGCGGCGAGCGCGCTCGTGAGCGGGAGCGGTGCGCCGCCGTCGCGCTCGAGGAGCGTCGTGAGCGCGGTGCTAGCCGCCGCGGGTCCCGGTGAGATGGAAGAACTCGCTGCGGAGCGAGGGGTTCGTCGCGTACTCGCCGCGCCACACCGCCGTGCGCGTCCTGGGGTGCAGCTCGCGCACGCCGCGCATCTGCGTGCAGAGGTGGTGCGCTTCGATGTGCACCGCGACGCCGTGGGCTCGGATGAGCGACTGGAGCGTGTCGGCGATCTCGTCGCCCATGCGCTCCTGCACGGTGAAGCGCTTCGCCCAGACCCGCACGAGCCGGGTCAGCTTGCTGATCCCGATGATCTCCTCGTGGGCGATGTATCCGACGTACGCGTTGCCGTAGAAGGGGAACGCGTGGTGCTCGCACAGAGCGAAGAAGGGGATGGGGCCCTCGACGATCTGGTTGACCTCGCACGCCGCGCCGCCCTTGCACTCGGTCGGGAACGCCGTGAGGAGCTTCGGGTCCCCCTCGTACCCCTCGGTCGCGTCGAACAGGGCGCGAACGAAGCGGCGAGGGGTGTCACGCGTCCCGGCCGTGTCCGAGCGCATCCCGAAGGCCGCGAAGATCTCGCGCATGTAGCCCTCGAAGCGGCCCCACTGCGCTTCGGTGAGCTCGCGGTGCTGCACGAGCTCCGCGGTCCGCACCTCCTCCTCGTCCGCCGGCAGGTGCAGGTGCTCGAGCTTGGTCATGGCATCCTCCAGGCGCGCGACCTCGGGTCCATCATGCTCCCCAAACAGTGATCGAGCTCACTCTGTTCCGGACCGGCGCGGTGGACATCGTGCGTTCGACGTTCATGCCCTGGGCCGAGGGCGCGGCGCGTGATGAGAAGCTCCGGTCGCCGGTGTGGTCGGCCCTGCTGCGAACACCGGACGGCAACATCCTCTTCGACACCGGCCTGCATCCGGTGCACATCGAACGGCCGGAGGCCACCTTCGGTCCGAACCCGAACATGACGATCGTCATGGAGGGCCCCGACGCCGTCGTGTCGCGCCTCGCGGCGGTCGGCGTGCGTCCCGACGACATCGCGATCGTCGTGAACAGCCACCTGCATTTCGACCACGCCGGCAACAACGGCGCGTTCCCGAAGGCGACGTTCATCGTCCAGGGCGAGCATCTCGCTTTCGCGAAGGGGAAGCCGAATTTTCCGGGCGTGTACTGGGACATCCCCGAGCTCACCTACGTGCCCGCCTCCGGGCGGACCAGGGTCGCGAAGGGGATCGAGGTCGTGCCGACGCCCGGTCACGCACCGGGTCATCAGTCGCTCGTCGTCGACCTCGCGGAGACCGGGCGCGTCGTCCTCACCGGCGACGCGGCCTTCACCCGCGCGAACCTCGAGCGCGGCGAGATCCCGGCGATGGACCAGGCGTCAGCGAAGGAGTCGCTCGCCATCATCCGCTCGCTGGTGAAGGACGACCTCTCGCGCGTCTTCACCTCGCACGACGCGGCGTCGTGGGAGACCTGG
Source organism: Candidatus Limnocylindria bacterium (assembly GCA_041496945.1). Lineage (GTDB taxonomy): Bacteria > Chloroflexota > Limnocylindria > P2-11E > P2-11E > CF-39. The sequence continues at coordinate 23,086 of JBGQFO010000014.1, forward strand.
CGCCACGCGCCCGAGTCGTACCGCTGACCGGGACGCGGGACGCGACGTTCGCTGTGCTCGCGGGCGGTCGCTCGTCCCGCATGGGCCGCGCGAAGTCCGACCTGCTGGTCGGCGACGCGACGCTGCTCGACTGGATCGTCGGACGCCTTGGTCCCGCATTCGCCGAGACGATCGTCGTGGGCGCGCGCGCGCCACGCGGCGCGCGCGCGGTGCGCGATCGCCGCACGGACGCCGGCCCGCTCGCGGGCATCGAGGCGGCCCTGCTGGAAGCGCGGAGCGGCCACGTCTTCGTGCTCGCCTGCGACATGCCGCGCGCGAGCGAACGTTTGGCGGCGCTGCTGCTCGAACGGTGCCAGGGTCGCGACGTCGCCGTGCCGCGGATCGCCGGCCTCGCGCAGCCGACGTGCGCGGCGTACGCACGCCCGGCCGGCGACAAGATCACCGCGTTCCTCGATTCCGGCGGCCGCCGCGCCACGCGGGCGCTCGAGGGGCTCGATGCCGCCTACCTGGAGGAGCCGGAGCTCGTTCGCGCCGGCATCGGCCCGACCGAGCTCACCGACCTCGACACGCCGGCGGACTACGAGGCCTTCATCGCCGCCCTCCGCGCCTAACATCGCGCACGATGGCACGCGCATCCTCACGGCCCGTTCGCATCGGCCGCTACGACGCCGGGACCTGGAGCGCGACGGGCGACGAGATCGCCGCCGAGGAGCCGCTCCAGCTGCTGCTCGACGGCGAGCCACTCAGCGTGATCATGCGCACGCCGGGGGACGACATCGAGCTCGCGTTGGGGCTCCTCCACGCCGAGCGTGTCATCACCTCGATCGACGACGTCGCGTCCCTGCGCATCTCAGCCGAGGCGAGCGAGCGCGAGGACCGCGTCGCAGTCGCGGCAGATCTCCTCGAATCCAACGCGGTCGACGTGCATCTTCGGAAGACGGCGGCACGGCGTCCGCGGCGATCTTTTCTCTCGAGCTCGGCGTGCGGCGTGTGCGGCGCGACGACGCTCGAGGATCTCGCACACGACCACGCTCCTCTCGCGGCGGGGCCGGTCATCGACGCGACCGTGCTGCCGCCGCTCGCCGATCGGCTCCGAGAGCGGCAACGGCTCTTCGATCGCACCGGTGGTCTGCACGCGGCGGGCCTGTTCACCGCGACCGGCGAGCTTGTGACGCTGCGCGAGGACATCGGCCGGCACAACGCGGTGGACAAGGTCGTCGGCCGGGCGGTGCTCGACCGGACCATCCCGCTCGCCACCGCCCTGCTCGCGGTGAGCGGCCGCGCAGGCTACGAGGTCGTGCAGAAGGCCGTGGCCGCGGGGATCCCGATCCTCGTCGCGGTCGGCGCGCCCTCCACGCTCGCGGTCGCGACCGCGACGCGATTCGGACTCACGCTCGCCGGCTTCCTGCGCGGCGACCGCTTCAACGTGTACAGCCGCGCGGATCGCATACGCGGAGCGCGCGTCGCCTAGCGCCGCGCGTCAGCCGACGGCGATGTTCAGGTCGGAGCGATCGTCGTCCTGATCGGGGTTGCGGAGCAGGTCCAGGAGCCGCGGATCGTTGGCCAGGACGATCCCGGTGGCGCCCGAGGCCGCCGCCGCGTCGCGCGTCGCGCGCCAGGCCGCGCGGTCGGCGGGAAAGTCCGCGTGGATCCAGCGCTCGCCGGACCGTGCGAGCTCCTCGGCGCCACGCAGGCGTCCGCGCGCGAGCACCTCGCACGTCGCCCGCCCGGCGGTGGAGGTGCCACCCGACGCGACGAGCAGCGCACGCCAGGTCACCGCGGCGAGCGCGGCCAGCACGACGTACGGCTCGCCGCCGGTCGCGTCCATCCAGAACGAGTGCGCGCCGGCCGCCTCGAGCGCGCGGGCGTCCGCGAACATCTCGCCCGGATCGCCGGACAAGGCAAGGCGCACGCCGATGCCCAGGTCGGCCCTGGTCCGCACCGGCTCAGCCAGCGCCGACCTCGCGCTCGAGCGCCTCGCGGACCTCGCGGATGTACGCCGCGATGTCCGCGGCTCCGCTGCCTTTCGCGACGCGCAAACGCTCCGCCGCGACGCCGGCGGTGAAGGACGCCAGCGGGGCGAAGCTCCGCTCCTTCGCGTGTGCCACCACGCGCGCGAGCTGGAGCAGCTCCTCGGCGACCTGGGGATCGAGCTCGGGCGGCGCGATCGCCGCGCCGCGCGTCGCGGCCCGGTCGGCCCAGCGCCGGCCAAGGGACGAGAAGAACTCATTCACGGAACGTGAAAGTAGCGCTTCCCCGCACGACGCTTGACGCCGGACGCAGTCGGAGTAGAAAGGTGGCGGCCGATGGCGGAACTGACACGGCGTCAGCTTCTGAAGGCGGGCGCGTCGAGCGCCGGCCTCGCCGTCCTCCCGTTCGCGAACCCGCTCGGGTTCGACCTCCGCTCGGCGAAGAAGATCCAGACGGACTTCCGGCTCTCTGGCGCGAAAGAGGTCCACTCGCTCTGCCCGTACTGCGCCGTCGGCTGCGCGCTCATCGCCTACACGAAGCAGGACGCGAGCGGGAAGACGCAGCTCCTGCAGATCGAGGGCGACCCGGACAGCCCGATCAACGAAGGACGTCTCTGCCCGAAGGGCGCCACGGCGATGCAGCTCGCGACGAGTTCACGTCGCGTCGACAAGCCGCTCTACCGCGCGCCGGGCAGCGCGAAGTGGGAAGAGAAGACCTGGGACTTCATGCTCGACAAGATCGCCGCGAACCTGAAGGCGTCGCGCGACAACACGTTCGTCGCGCAGGACGCCAACGGGAACACCGTGAATCGCACCGAGGGGGTCGCCTTCGCCGGCGGCGCCGCATTCAGCAGCGAAGAGGGTTACTTCGCCACGAAGATGATGCGGACGCTCGGCGTCGTGCACTTAGAGCAACAAGCTCGGGTCTGACACGGTCCGACGGTGACCAGTTTGGCCGCCACATTCGGACGAGGAGCGATGACGAACCATTGGCGTGACATCAAGAACGCCGACGTCATCCTCATAAACGGCGCGAATCCCGCGGAGGCGCACCCGGTCGGCTTCCAGTGGTTCGTGAAGGCGAAGCTCGATCCGACGAAGGGCCCCGGCCAGGGCGGCGGCGCGAGGATCATCCACGCCGACCCGCGCTACACGCGCACCTCCGCCATCGCCGACTCGTACCTGCGCATCCGCACCGGCACCGACGTCGCCTACTTCGGCGGGCTCATCAACTACGTCCTGCAGAACAACCTGTTCCACGACGAGTACGTCCGCAACTACACGAACGCGTCCTTCCTCGTGAAAGACGGCTTCGCCTTCACC
>JBGQFO010000015.1:0-23241 GCA_041496945.1 Candidatus Limnocylindria bacterium
CGACCAGCAGATCCAGCAGTCCTTCAAGGACGTGACCGGCCAGTACGCCGGCCTCGAGCTCATCCAAAAGCGCCAGGAAGTGGCGAACCTGGCGAAGACCACGCTCAAGGACAAGCTCGCCCCCTACTACATCATCGTCGATGAGTTCACGATCCCGAACTACGAGTTCCCGAAGGAGTTCAACGACGCGATCCTCGCGACGCAGGTCGCGAACCAGCAGAACCTCCAGGCCAAGCAGCTCCAGGAGAAGGCGAAGACGGAGGCCGAGACCGCGCTGATCGTGGCGCAGGGTCTGGCGAACGCGCAGAAGGCCCAGGCCACCACGCTCACGCCGGAGTACCTGCAGCTGCAGGCGATCAACAAATGGAACGGCCAGCTCCCGCAGTACCTGACGCCGGGCGCGGCGATCCCGTTCATCGGCACGCTTCCGACGCCGGCGGCGAAGTAGCGATGGCCGCGCTCGAGATCGTCATGGTCGCGGCATCGGTCCTGCTGCTCATGACGCTGTTCCTGTATCTCTGGCAGCGGCTCGGGTGGGTCGGCGGCGATAGCCACTCGCACGCGTCACCGCCGCACAAGCACCTGGAGATCCCACCGCACCAGCACGACGGGGGCTGACCGGGCTCGCGCGCGGCTAGCGGACGCGGCTGATGACGAAGTCGGCGACGTCGCGGAGGGCGTCGCGCTCCGCGCGCGCGGGTAGCGCGTCGAGGGCCCGCGTCGCGGCGTCGTGAAAGCCGATAGCGCGCTCGCGCGCTCGCTGGGGTCCGTGGCTCCCGCGGATGACGCGCAGCAGCTCGCGGATCTCGCCCTCGGTCTTCCCGGTGGCGACGATGCGCCGTGCGAGGTCGCCGCCCTGTCCGTCACCGTCGAGCGCGGCGTAGATCATCGGTAGGGTCGGCATCCCCTCGGCCAGGTCGCGGCCGACGGTCTTGCCGAAATCGGACTCGTCGCCCACGAGGTCGAGCACGTCGTCGGTGATCTGGAAGGCGAGCCCGAGGTTCGTCCCGAACGCGCCGAGCGCGGCCACGTGCTCGGGGTCGGCGTCGGTGAGCAGCGCGGCTCCCTGGCAGCAGGCCGCGTAGAGCGAGGCGGTCTTCAGCTCGATGCGCTCGAGGTAGGCGTCCTCGGTGGGGAGCCTGCGTTCCATGGTCACCTCGTTGAGCTCGCCGTCGCAGAGCGCGAACACGGTCTGCGCGACGATCGCGATGACCTCCGGCTTCGGCAGCACCGCGGCAAGAGCGTAGGCCTTCGCGAAGAGGTAGTCGCCCACGATGAGCGCGACGTCGTCGTTCCACATCGCGTTCACCGTCCGCACGTTCCGGCGCAGATCGGCTTCGTCGACGATGTCGTCGTGCACCAGCGACGCGGTGTGCACGAGCTCGAGCGATTCCGCGAGGTTGAGGACGACCTCACGGTCGGGCCGCGTGCCGAAGCGCGCCGCGAGGAACACGAGCGTCGGGCGCAGGAGCTTGCCGGGCGATGAAAAGAGGTGCGTGACCGCGGCCTGGAACGTGGGATGCCCACCTCGGCCGACGGCGCGCAGGCGCTGCTCGAGCTCGCGAAGCTCCGCGTCGACGGGCGTGTAGAAAGACGCTCCCGCTGCCACCCTCACGTGGGGGAGTCTAGGTGGCGATCCGGCCGTGCTCAGCGCGTCGAGCGCCTGCCGGGGCGCAGGCGCCCGAGAACGACGGACCACCCGGACGGGGGCGGCGCCGCGACGGCCGCGCGAAGCAGGCGCTGCGCCTCGCGCACGTCGCCCTCCCAGCGTTCGATGAGCGCGAGGTCCTCGGGCCGGAGCGTGTTGGCGGGGCCACGACGCTCCATCGCGCTCTCCGTTGCGGGCATGCCGGCATACACCGTGCCGATGAACGCGAACGCAGCGGGCGCCCAGAGACGCAGGGCCGCGTGCTGTTGCGCGAACGCGGCGTTCTCGAACACCGCGGCCTGGTGCGTCTGATCGAACATCGCTGCGAGCTCCAGGTGTCCGGCGAGCTCACGATCAACCGCCGCGGCAGCACGCTCGAACCGCGCGCGCTCCTCGGGGTCGGTCCGCAGGAAACGGTCAAGGAAGCCCATCGCTCCGATGCTCCCACAGCGGCGTGTACGCATCCGGGGCATGCGTTTAATACATCAAATGTATATACTGGGCCACATGCCCGGACCGTTCGGCCGCGTCGCCGCTCCCCCACCCCACTTCCCGGTCGGCGGACCGGTGCCGTCCGCTGACCTCGTCGGACGCGAGACGTACATCCGCCGCATCGGCGAGCGTCTCTCGGACGGCAACCACGTGCTCCTCGCGGGGCCGCGGCGGATCGGGAAGACCTCGATCATCCTCGAGGTCGCGCGACGGCTCCGCCGTCGTGGCGCGCTGACTGCCTATGTCGACTGCCTCGGCGCGACGGACGTGCGGGGCCTCGGTGAGCGCCTGGTCGACGCGCTCCTCGAGAACGTCTCCGGCGTCGAGCGGAGCTTCGAGCAGGCCAAGGCGATCGCCGCGGGTGTGCGGCCATCGGTGAAGGTGCGCTACGAGCACGTCGAGCTCGCGCTGGCCCTCGCGCGCGAGACGAACGCGCAGCGCTTCTTCGATGGCGCGCTCGACCTCCCCCGTACGCTCGCGGCGCGAACCGGGAAACGCGTCGTCGTGATCTTCGATGAGTTCCAGGCCGCGGGCAGGCTCGGGCCGCGCGTCTTCGACCTCATGCGAGCGCGGTTCCAAGCGCAGCGCGGCGTCGCGTACGCGTTCCTCGGGAGCGAGGAGGGCATCCTGGAGCAGCTCTTCAGCGAGAAGGGCCGCGCCTTCTTCCGCTTCGCCGTGCCCATCGACCTGGCCGATGCCGGCGGCCATCGCTTCGGGATCTCGCCCGACGACTGGCTCGAATACCTTCGCGCGAAGTTCGCCGCGAAGAAGCTCGCCATCGACGACGCCAGCGTCGATCGCCTCCTCGATGCCACTGGTGGACACCCGCAGGACACGATGCAGGTCTGCGCCGCGCTCTACTACCTGATGCGCGACGCGGGGCAGCGCACCGTGAGCGCGGACCACGTGGCGATTGCCTACGAGCAGGCGTTCCGGGAGCTCGAGCGCCCGTTCGCGTTGCACTGGACCGAGCTCGGGACGCACAAGTACCTGCAGCAGGTCGCGAAGCGGATCGCGCACCAGGCCGTGCTCTATGCCGGCGACAGCGGGATCCCCAGGCCCGAAGTGCTGCGCGCGTTGGAGTCGCTTCGCGCGCGCGGTCTGGTGACGCGACTCGGCCGCGGACGTTACGAGTTCGTGGAGCCGATGTTCGGTGAGTACGTGCGTCGGCTGGACGAGGCGTCAACGGGTATCGTTCCGAGGTGATGCCCACCCTCGAGCTCCGGCCCGGTGCACGCGTGCGCTACTCGCCCGCGCACAGCGACGAGTGGCGCGAGGGCAAGCTCCTGAAGTCGTCTCCGAACAAGGAGGAGTGGCTGGTGGAGAACCGCTACGGCCGCTTCTGGCTGCACGTCGGACGCCTGCGGCCACCCGGGGATGGACTGCCGTCGGATGACGACGCCGCCTAGAACGCCCCTGTACCCCCGAGCGGACTCGAACCGCTGCTTCAGGCTTCGGAGGCCTGCGCTCTATCCACTGAGCTACGGGGGCGAAACAGACCAAGTGTACCTGCGGTAGCGTGATTTCGATGGCCACGGAACGCGACAAAGAGCTCTCGCTCGTCCAGCATCTCGTCGAGTTCCGCAATCGTCTGATGGTCGCATCGATCGCTGTCGCGATCACCACGGGATTCGCCTTCCTCTTCATCGGCCCGATCATCCGCTTCCTGCTTCTGCCGTCCGGTGTCGTTACGCTTCAGACCTTCTCGCCCACCGAGCCGTTCTCGATCTCATTCCGCGTCGCGCTTTTCGCCGGCATCGCGCTCGCGATGCCGGTGATCCTCTACGAGATCTACGCGTACATCGACCCGGCGCTCTTCCCGAACGAGCGGAAGTTCGTGCGCATCATCGGGCTGCCGGTCCTGGGCCTCTTCGCGGGCGGCATGGCCTTCTGCTACTTCATCCTGCTGCCGCGCGCCATCCCATTCCTCCTCACATTCGGCGGCGACGTATTCAGCGGGCAGCTACGGGCCGAGGAGTACCTCTCGTTCGTCACGACGTTCGTCCTTGGGATGGGCCTGGTCTTCGAGGTCCCGGTGATCATCTGGGCGCTCGTCCGCATCGGCGTGGTCCAGCGCTCATGGCTCGCGAAGCAGCGCCGCTACGTGTTCCTCTTGTCGTTCGTCATCGGAGCGATCATCACGCCCACCCCCGACCCGTTCAACCAGACGCTGGTCGCGATCCCGAGGTATCTGCGTTGGGAGCTGGGGCTCTTCCTCGCACGCTTCGGCGTAACGCCTCGAGCCGCCGCTTGAGCTCGGCCTCGGCCCCCAGGTCCGTCGGCACGTAATAGCGGCGATCCTGAAGGGTCTCGGGGAGGTAGGTCTCCTCGGGCGCGACGTGTCCCTCGAAGTCGTGGGCGTACTTGTAGTCCTTCCCGTACCCGAGGCTCTTCATCAGCGGGGTGGGCGCGTTCCGCAGGTGGAGCGGGACGGGATCGGCGCGGGTCTGGTCGAGGTCCTTCTGGATGTCGCCCAGGCCGCGCTTCAGCGAGTCCGACTTCGGCGCGAGCGCCAGATAGACCGTCGCCTCGGCCAACGGGAAGTACGCCTCCGGCAGCCCGATGAGGTGCGTCGCCTGTTGCGCCGCGGAGGCGATGACGAGGGCCTGCGGGTCGGCCAGCCCGACGTCCTCGCCCGCGAGGATGACGAGGCGGCGGGCGATGAACATGGGATCCTCACCCGCGTCGATCATCCGCAGCAGCCAGTAGAGCGATGCGTCCGGGTCCGAGCCGCGCACGCTCTTGATGAACGCGCTGATCGTGTCGTAGTGCTGGTCGCCGGCGCGGTCGTACAGCAGGCTGCGGCGCTGGAGCGCCTCGCGGACGTCGGCGAGGGTGATCTCGCGCGACCCGGCGGTCGCGTCGTGCGCCAGCTCGAGCGCGTTCAGGGCGACGCGTGCGTCGCCGTTCGATACCGCGACCAGGGCGTCCTCGGCCTCGGGCGACAGACGCGCCTTTCCGGCGAGGCCACGCTCGTCGGCGATCGCGCGCCGGACGATCACGCGGACGTCGTCCTCTGACAGCGGGCGCAGCACGTAGACCCGCGACCGCGAAAGCAGCGCGGAGATCACCTCGAACGACGGGTTCTCGGTGGTCGCCCCGAGGAGCGTGACGTCACCGTTCTCGACGTACGGCAGCACGACGTCCTGCTGCGCCTTGTTGAAGCGGTGGATCTCATCGATGAACAGCACGGTCCCCTGCCCGCTCATCTTCCGGAGCTTCTGCGCCTGATCGATGACCTTCCGCAGCTCGGCCACGCCGCTGGACACGGCCGAGATGTGCACGAACTGCGCCTTTGCCTTGCGCGCCGCGATGGCCGCCAGCGTGGTCTTCCCGGTCCCCGGCGGTCCCCACAGGATCATCGACGGGACCTGACCCGCATCGATCGCCTTCCGCAGCACCCGGCCCTCGCCGATGACCTGCTGCTGCCCGACGAACTCCGACAGATCGATGGGTCGCATCCGGGCGGCTAACGGCCGGGCGTCAGACATCCTCAGCTCGACACATCAACTGTGACTTATATAATGTCAGGCAGGCCGTGTCGGCCGACGGAAGGGGAGCCGTGCTCAGCCAAGCTGCGCTCCGCGAGCTCAAGGCATTCCACCGCGCGCTCGGCGACGTCAATCGCCTCCGTGTGGTGCAGGTGCTGGCGAACGAGGGCGAACAACCGGTGTCGTCGCTGGTCCGCAGCCTCGGCATCAGCCAACCGCTCATGTCCTGGCACCTCCGTCGCCTCACGCGCGCCGGGATCGTGCGCACGACGCGGGTCGGCCGCGAGGTGCGGTGCTCCTTCGATCGCGAGCGCTTTGCGGAGCTACAGGAGCGTACCTTCCGCACGCTCCTGAATCGACTGTGAGCATCGTTCCACCGGGCGCCGCGGCCGGCGCACGTGGCCTGCTCGCACCGCTCGCCCGGTGGCTTCACGGCATGGGCGTGAGCGCCAATGCCGTCACCGTCACGGGCTTCCTTCTCACCGTCGCGGGCGCCGCGTTCCTCGCCACCGGCCACCCGCTGCGCGCGCTCGCCGCGCTGGTGTTCGGCACGCTCGCGGACACGCTCGACGGCCAGGTCGCGAAGGCGGCCGGCGGCGGCACGAAGCTCGGCGCGTTCCTCGACTCGACCTTCGATCGCCTCTCGGACAGCGCGCTCACCGCCGCCGCGGTCGTCTACGCCGCATACAACAACGACACCCTCCTCCTGTGGATCGCCCTCATCGCGCTCGTCACCGGATCCCTGATCCCGTACATCCGCGCGAAGGCCGAATCCCTCGGCATCGCGGCGAGCATCGGGCTCGCGCCCCGTGAGGCGCGCCTGGTGCTCTTCGTGCTCGGTGTGGCCGCCTGGGTGGTGGCCGGAAACTCCCAACTCTTCGCGGCGGCACTCGCCGTCGTCGCATTCCTGTCGACCGTGACCACGCTGCAGCGCATCGCGCACGTCGCGCGGGCGCTGAGAAACACATAAAGAGAGGTACATCGATGCCAGCAAAGAAGACCACCAGAGCAAAGCCGTCGGGCCGCCGGAGCGCGCGAAAGATCCGCGTGGCGATCATCGGCGTCGGGAACTGCGCGAGCTCACTCGTGCAGGGCGTCCACTACTACCGGAACGCCAAGCCCGGCGACGACATCCCGGGGATCATGCACGTGGACCTCGGCGGCTATCACCTCAACGATCTCGAGTTCGTCGCGGCCTTCGATGTGGACAAGAACAAGGTCGGCAAGGACCTGGCCGACGCGATCTACGCCAAGCCGAACAACACCTACCGCTTCGCCGATGTCCCAAAGACGGGCGTGAAGGTGAGCCGCGGCATGACCCTCGACGGGCTCGGCAAGTACCTCTCGCAGATCATCACAAAGGCCCCAGGCGAGACCGACGACATCGTCGGCATCCTCCGGGACCGCAAGGTCGATGTCGTGGTCTCGTACCTGCCGGTCGGCAGCGAGGACGCCACCCGCTGGTACGTGGAGCAGATCCTTCAGGCCGGGTGCGCCTTCGTGAACTGCATCCCGGTGTTCATCGGCCGCGAGCCACGCTGGCAGAAGCGTTTCGCGGCGGCGAAGCTCCCGATCATCGGCGACGACATCAAGTCACAGGTCGGCGCGACCATCACCCACCGCGTGCTCACACGCCTGTTCATGGACCGCGGTGTGCGCCTGGACCGCACCTACCAGCTCAACTTCGGTGGCAACACCGACTTCCTCAACATGCTGGAGCGCGAGCGGCTCGAGTCGAAGAAGATCAGCAAGACGAACGCCGTGACGAGCATGCTCGACTACCCGATGGCCCCGGAGAACATCCACGTCGGGCCGTCGGATTACGTGCCGTGGCTCCTCGACCGCAAGTGGTGCTACATCCGCATGGAGGGCACGACCTTCGGCGACGTCCCGCTCAACGCGGAGATGAAGCTGGAGGTCTGGGACTCCCCGAACAGCGCCGGCGTCGTCATCGACGCGATCCGCTGCTGCAAGCTCGGCCTCGATCGCGGCCTCGGCGGCACGCTCGTGGCCCCGTCGGCGTACTTCATGAAGTCGCCACCGAAGCAGATCCCCGACGACAAGGCGCGCGACGGCGTCGAAGCGTTCATCAAGGGCGAGGACAACCGCACACTTACGGGGAAGTGATGACGGCCGAGCGAGGAGCGGCTCCGCCGCGACGAGCGAGTCCACCAGCCTTGAGCGCGTCTCTCGGCGGAGCCGAGAGATCGAGCTAGTGCGGAGCACATTCGTCGAAGCCGTCCTCTACTGGGGGTGGCGGGCCGGGGCGGCGCTGGTGCAGCACCTGCCCGCGCGCCTGGTCTACGCGGGCGCGGTCGTGGGCGGAGAGGTGGCCTACCTGACCTGGAACACGAAGCGCGAGATCGCCAAGCACAACCTCTCCATCGTGCTCGGGCGTCCCCAGGGCGATCCGGAGGTGTCGCGGGTCGCGCGGCGCAGCTTCCGGAACTTCGCGAAGTACCTGACCGAGATCATGCGTTTCCCGTCACTGCACCCCCACGATCTCGAGCGCATGGTCGCCATCGATCCGCGCTCGTTCGGCAACCTGCGCGCGGCACGCGAGCACGGCAAGGGCCTGATCTTCGTCTCGATGCACTTCGGCAACTTCGAGTTCGGTGGCGCGCGGATCGCGCAGGAGATCCCGCTGACGGTCGTGGCAGACGAGCTCGAGAACCAGCGGCTGATGGACTTCCTCATCGCCAACCGCGAGCACAAGAATGTCGTGATCCTGCCGCCCGAGGGCTCGGCGAAGCGCGTGCTCGCGGCGCTCCGGCGCAACGAGATGGTCGGATTCATGATGGATCTCGGCCCGCGCGCGCAGGAGCTCAACAACGTCCAGGCGGAGTTCTTCGGCCGATCGACCGCATTCCCGACCATCGCCGCGGCACTCGCGCGCGTCTCCGGCGCGCCGATCGTCGTCGCGGCCGTGAAGCGCGAGCGCGACAACAGCTTCAGCGGCGTCGCGCTGCCGCCGATCTACGTCGAGCGCACCAAGCAGGCGGCGGCCGACCTCGAGAAGGCGACGCGGGCCATCGTGAGCCTGCTCGAGACCCTCGTACGCCCCGACCCGGATCAGTGGTACATCTTCCGGCCGATGTGGCCCGAGCCGGCACAGACCTAGCCGTGCGGAGCGGGGCCGTCCTTGGCGGTGCCCTGGCCGGTGCGGCCGAGCGCGCCATCCCGCTCCTACCGCGCGGACTCGGCCCGCCTCTCGCGCAGGTCATGGGAACGGCGGCGTGGCTCGCCGCGCCGAGTGCGCGTGCCGCGGTCCTCGCGAACCTCCGCGTGGTCGCGCCGGAGCGGGCCAGGGCAGCGTCCGTCCGACAGGTCTTCGTCGAGCAGTCGCGGAACTACCTCGAGATCTTCCAGCTTCCCGGGACCCGGGCGGAGCGCCTCATTGCGTCGATCGAGCACCGTGGCTTCGAACACTTTCTGCGCGCGCACGAGCAGGGCAAGGGCGTGGTCGTGGCGTCGGCGCATCTCGGACCGATCTCGCTCGTCGGGCAGATCCTCGTCGCTCATGGCTACGCGACGGTCCTGCCGGTGGAGACCGAGCACTCGGAGCTCGGGCGCGCGATCAATCGCGCGCGTGCGGCGATGGGCATGGAGCTCGTGCGGGCGGAGACGCCGCTCGCCGTCGTCCGCGCGCTCCGGGACCGCAAGGTCTTCGGCCTGCTCGCCGACCGCGCGGTCACGGGCGTCGGCGAGCGCGTGCCGTTCTTCGGGCGCGAGGCGCTCATCCCGTCCGCGCACGTCGTGCTCGCGCTCCGCACCGGCGCGCCGCTCATACCGGCGTTCTCCGGCCGTGAGGGCGGGCAGCTCACCGCCTCGTTCGAGCCGGCGCTCGAGCTCACATCGACGGGCGATCACGCCGCCGACGTGCGCGAGGGCGTGCGCCGCTGGGTGAATGTGCTCGAGCGCTACGTGCGCAATGCGCCCGAGCAGTGGACCGTGTTCGAGCGCGTCTGGGCCGCGTCGTGAGCGGCGTCGGAAGGGCCGACCTGCAGCTGCACTCCGACCTCGGCGATGGGCTCGCGCCGCCGGAGGCGATCCTTCATGCGGCCGAGCGCGCCGGCATGAGTGTGATCGCGCTCACCGATCACGACGACATCCGCGCCGCGTTCATCCTCCGGGACCTCGCCGCGAAGCGCGCGAGCCCGGTCGAGATCGTGACCGGTGTCGAGGTCACGACACGCGCGGGCCACCTCCTTGCCCTCTGGATCGAGGACGAGGTCCCCATGTTCGGCTCGCTCGGAGCGACGATCGCCCAGATCCACGAGATGGGCGGCCTCGCGATCGTCCCGCATCCACTGTCCTACCTGACCTTCTCGGTCGGCGAGGGCGCGCTGCGCGCCCTGCACGCCGGCGCGGCGGAGTGTCACGTCGATGGCATCGAGCTCCGCAATCCGTCCTGGGCCGGACGCGTGCGCCGCCAGCGCGCGACGTGGCTCAATGAGCACGTCCTCCACGCGGCTGAGACGGGGTCGAGCGACGCGCACCACGCCCAGCTCGTGGGCACCGCGTGGACCGATTTCCCCGGCTCGACGGCCGCCGATCTTCGGGCCGCGCTCATCGCGCGCACGACGCGTTCCGACGGGCGACACTGGACCGTGCGTGAGCATCTCGACGGCGTCGCGCGCCAGCAATGGCGCTCGATGGTCAGAGATCCCGTGAAGAGGGCGCGCCGACGTATCGGAAAGAGAAAGAAGTGAGCGTGAGCGACGAGCGGGTCTCCCGCGAGGAGCCGCGAAGATGAAGATCGGCATCGTCAGTCCGTACGCCTACCCGCGTCCGGGCGGCGCGAACTCCTACATCCGCGAGTCGTACAGCCACCTGACCGATCTCGGGCACGACGTCCGGATCATCACCGCGCCGTGGGGTGACGACCCGCCGGCCAAGGACGTCATCCAGATCGGACAGGCGATGGCGGTGCCGTTCAACGGGAGCATCGGACGCATCACGCTCTCTCTGCGGCTCGAGTGGCTGGTGTCGCGCATGCTCGACCGCGAGCGGTTCGACGTGATCCACCACCACGAGCCGTTCGTGCCGTTCCTCTCGTTCCAGATCCTCGATTCGGCGAAGTGCCCGAACGTCGCGACCTTCCACGCGTTCGGTGGATTCTCCGTCTCGTACTGGGCCGGACGCATCGTGCTCGACCGCTACATGAACAAGATCGACGAGCGCATCGCCGTGTCCAGCGCGGCGCGGCACTTCGTCTCGCGCTATTTCCCGGGCGAGTACCGCATCATCCCGAACGGCGTCGACGTCGACTTCTATGCGCACGCGAAGCCGTTCCCCGAATTCCGCGATGGCAAGACGAACATCCTCTTCGTGGGCCGGCTCGAGCCGCGCAAGGGCGCGATGTACCTGCTCGAGGCGTATGCGAAGCTCAAGCCGAAGCATCCGAACACACGTCTCATCGTCTGCAACTGGGGCCCGCAGCTCGGGAAGATGCGGCGCTTCATCCACTCCAACGGCCTTCAGGACGTGTTCTTCGCCGGACGCGTGGACGACATCGACAAGGCGCGCTTCTACAAGACCGCCGACATCTTCTGCGCGCCGTCGACTGGCCAGGAATCCTTCGGCATCGTGCTCCTCGAGGCGATGGCCGCGGGGTGCGCGGTGGTCGCGTCGGACATCCACGGGTACAAACGTGTCATCCAGCGAAATGTGAGCGGCCTGCTCGTGGAGCCGCGTGATCCGAACGTCCTCGCCGACGCGCTCGAACGTCTGATCCGCGACGCGGATCTGCGTCGCAGCCTGGGGGAGGCCGGTGCGCGGCGCGCGCCCGATTTCGACTGGACGCACGTCACGCGGGAACTGGTGAACGTGTATCAGGACGTGATCCAGCGGCGCGCCCCGGCGGCGACTGAACCCACTTCCCTTCCCGTTCGTACGCGATAGCGAAGCAGCAAAGCTGCTTCGCTCTGCTGGCCTGGATCGCCCAGGCCGCAGTAGTGTTGCCACGCCAGAGTCGGCCAAGGGGGTGGTCTTTTTGCCACGTAGAAGCATCGCGCTAGCGGTCGTCCTCGCGCTCACGCTCGCGGCCTGCACGCAGCAAGCCCAGCCCACCGCATCCTCGTCGGCGGCGCCGGCGCCATCCTTGGCGGGCGGCGAGAAGCCACAGACCGGAGGGACCCTCACGTTCATCGTGAACGCCGAGCCACCGTCCTTCGACGGCCACCGCGAGACGACCTTCGCGCTCCTCCACCCGATCGCCCCGCATTACAGCCTCCTGTACAAGTTCGACCCGAACGACCTCACGAAGGTGGTCCCGGACGTCGCGTCGGGTGACCCGCAGGTCTCCGCGGACAAGCTCACCGTGACGATCAAGCTGCGCACCGACGTGAAGTTCCACGACGGTTCGACGATGACGTCGGCTGACGTCCTCGCGACGTACAACAAGATCATCTTCCCGCCGACCGGCGTGCTCTCGCCGCGGGCGGGCGCCTACGCCGCGGTCGACAGCATCAGCACGACGGATGCGAGCACCGTGGTCTTCAAGCTCAAGTACCCGTCGGCATCGTTCCTCACCAACCTCGCGTCGCCGTGGAACTTCATCTACAGCGCCGCGAAGCTGACCGCCGACATCCACTGGTACGAGAAGAACATCGACGGCACCGGGCCGTTCACCTACGTCTCGAACACGAAGGGCTCGGACTGGGTCGGGAAGAAGAATCCCGCCTACTTCGGCAAGGACAAGGACGGCACGCAGCTGCCCTACCTCGATGGCTACAAGGCCCTGATCATCACCGACGCCACGGCCGAGGTGAACGCGATCCGCAGCAAGCAGGCGATGATCGAGTTCCGCGGCTTCACGCCGCAGCAGCGTGACGACCTCTCGCGCGCGCTGCCGAACGACCTCGCGATCCAGGAAGCCCCGTGGATCTGCGTGAACTACGTCGTGCCGAACACGAAGGTGAAGCCGTTCGACGACGTGCGTGTCCGCCAGGCGCTCACCCTCGCGATCGACCGGTACGCCGGTGGCGAGGCGCTCAGCAAGACGACGATCGTGAAGGACGTCGGCGGCCTCATGCGGCCGAAGGGTCCGTTCGCGATGTCCGACTCTGACCTCGCGAAGATCCGGGGCTTCGGCAAGGACCCGGCCGCGGCGAAGGCCGAGGCGAAGAAGCTCCTCGCGGACGCGGGCCAGTCGAACCTCACGTTCAAGTTCCTCAACCGCAACATCACGACGCCCTACGAGCCGGTCGCCGTCTTCCTCATCGACCAGTGGAAGCAGATCGGCGTCACGGCGACGCACGACGTGAAGGAGACCTCCGCGTACCAGGCAGACCTTCGCGCCGGCAATTTCTCGGTCGCGCTCGACTTCAACTGCGACTTCCTCGATGAGCCCGACCTGCAGCTCGCGAAGTTCCAGTCGGCCAGCAAGCTGGGCAAGGGCCTGAACTTCGCCTTCTACGACGACACCAAGCTCGATGGCATGCTCGACGCCCAGAGCCGCGAGACCGACCCGACCAAGCGGATCAAGCTCGTCGGCGACATCGAGCGCTACGCGATGGACGAGCAGGCCTACCAGTACCCGGTGCTGTGGTGGTACCGGATCATCCCGTACCTCTCGATCGTCCGCGGATGGAAGATCGGCTCGAACCACTACACGAACCAGGACCTCACCACGGTCTGGCTCGCGCAGAAGAAATAGAGAGCCCAGATAGCGGCGTGAAGAACGCTTACTTCTAGCAAACCGGCAGGGGCCGCCCGACACTACCGACCGTGAGGCGGTACGTCGTCGGGCGGCTCCTGCTCATGCTCCCCACGCTCGTCGGCGTGGCGGTCATCACCTTCGTCGTCATGCGCCTCGTCCCTGGGGACATCGTCGCCCTTCGCTACGCGGGCTCGAGCGTCCCGCAGGACATCATCGACAAGGAGCGCGCGATCCTCGGGCTCGACAAGCCGATGTGGGCGCAGTTCGTGGACTGGATGGGCCAGCTCGCGCGCTTCGACCTCGGCCAGTCGCTCTGGACGGGCCACAAGGTGATCGACGAGGTCTGGACCCGGCTCCCGCTCTCCCTCGAGCTCGCGGTCATCGCGACGGCGTTCGCCGTGACCATCGCGCTCCCGCTGGGCGTGATCGCCGCGGTGAAGCAGGACAGCTGGGTCGATTACGTCATCCGCATCTTCAGCGTCGGCGGCCTGGCGATGCCGAGCTTCTGGATCGGCATCATGCTCGTGCTCGGCACGATCACGTTCTTCGGATGGGCGCCGCCGCTCGTGTTCACCTCGATCTTCGACGATCCGGTCGCAAACCTCTCGCAGATGATCCTGCCCGCGATCTCGGTGGGGTACCGCTATTCGGCGGTGTCGATGCGCATGACGCGCTCGACCGTGCTCGAGGTGTTGCGGGAGGACTATGTCCGCACGGCCCGCGCGAAGGGCCTGCGCGAGACGATCGTGGTCATGCGCCACGCGCTGCGCAACGCGCTGCTGCCGGTGGTCACCGTGGTCTCCCTCGAGTTCGCGTTCCTCATCGGCGGCCTCGTAGTGACCGAGCAGGTCTTCAACCTGAACGGCATCGGCAAGCTCCTCGTGGACGCGGTCGCCCACCGTGACTACACGCTCATCCAGGCACTGGTGCTCCTGCTCTCGGCGGTGTTCGTCCTGGTGAACTTCGCGGTCGACATGATCTACATGGTCCTCGACCCGCGGATCCGCTACTCATGACCGCAGCCGAACGTGGGGCCACGGTCGCGCGGGATGCCGAGGCACTCGCGCGCAAGCGCTTCTTCGAATCCACCCCGCGCCGCCGCTTCCTCCGCTTCTGGGGCGAGTTCATACGCCGCAGACCGCTCGGCGCGTTCGGCCTGCTGCTCATGCTCGTGATGATCGTCGCCGCGCTGTTCGCGGACCGCATCGCACCCTACGACCCGACGGCGCTCTCCTTCAAGGACCTGCTCGCGCCGCCGTCCCCCGCGCACCTCTTCGGCACCGACAACTTCGGACGCGACGTCTTCTCGCGTCTCCTCTACGGCGCGCGGACCGCCCTCCTCGTCGGCTTCACCGCGTCGCTCGTCGGCTGCACGCTCGGCTTGATCCTTGGGATCATCGGCGCGTACGTCGGCGGGAAGGTCGACCAGCTGATCCAACGGCTCATGGACGTGCTGCTCTCGTTCCCGCTCATCGTCATCGCCATCGCCGTCGTGGCCGCGCTCGGGACCGGCGAGGACAAGATCGGGAACGTCATCGCGGCGATCACGGTGCCGATCGTGCCACGCGTGTCGCGCGTCGTTCGCTCGAGCGCGCTCGCCGTCGTGCAGATGCCGTATATCGAGGCGACGCGGTCCGTGGGCACACGCGCGACGCGGATCATGTTCCGCCACGTCGCTCCGAACGTCTTCGCGCCCTACCTGATCATGATGACCGCGTTCCTGGGTCAGGCGATCCTGCTGGAGGCCTCGCTGTCGTTCCTCGGCCTCGGGGTGTTCGAGCCGACACCGTCGTGGGGGCTCATGCTCCGCGGCGCCGGCATGCAGTTCCTCGAGCGCGCGCCATGGCTCGCGATCGCACCCGGCATCGCGATCAGCATGGCCGTGTTCGGCTTCAATCTGTTCGGCGACTCATTGCGCGACGCCCTGGATCCCCGCCTCCGGACCGCCTGACGCTGCGTGCGCGGGACGTCATCCGGCTGCGGACCGAACAATGCGTCGCAATGCTGGCGAACAGCCATGCGACCTTGCCTCAGTTGGCGCGAAAAGTACCGTTCGCCGCGTTCTCGATCCGCGGTTGCCTAACAAAAAGCGCTCGGCCTGCTGCACGTACGAGTACGACGGCCGGCCTTACATCGTCGAAGGCAGTGCGTCATTCATCGGCTTGCTCACGGGACGACAGCCGGAGCGTGTCATCGTGCTCGTCGATCCATCGCGACCGTCCAAGGGCATCGCCCTCCGGGGGCGGCCCGCTTAGTTCCGCCGCGTCTCGGTGCCGGGGACGACATCACCACAACGGGCGTCGGGTAGCGGCAACCAGTGGGAGTAGGTCACTTCCCTCTCCACACCGGCTTTCGCTTCTCGATGAATGCCCGGACTCCCTCGCGGAAGTCCTCGCTCGCGTAGCAGAGCGCGACGAGATCGCGGGCCTCTTCGGGCAGCATCCGCTCGCGGATGCGGCGCAGGCCCTCCTTCGTCGCGCGGAGCGTGAGCGGGGCGTATGAGGCCATCTGTACCGCGAGCTCCCCGGCGCGCGAGAGCAGCGCCGCTTCGTCGGCCACGACCTCGTTCACCAGACCGAAGGCGCGCGCTTCCTCCGCGGCGATGATCCGCGCGGTGAAGACGAGCTCCTTCGTGCGCGCGACCCCGATGAGCGACGAGATGCGCACGAGATTCGCGAGCGAGAGGCAGTTGCCGAGCGTGCGCGCGATCGGCATGCCGAACGTCGCGCTCGTCGTGGCGACGCGAAGGTCGCAGGCGGAGGCGATGGCCAGCCCGCCGCCGGTCGTCGCGCCGCCGATCGCGGCGATCACCGGCTTCGGCACGGCCTCGAGCGCGCCGAGCACGCGGTCCATGCGCTCCTCATAGGCGTAGGCCTGCTCGGCGGTGCGGAAATCGGCGAACTGCGCGATGTCCGTGCCCGCGACGAACGCGCCGCCCGCGCCGGTGATCACGAGCACGCGTACCGACGCGTCAGCCGACGCGCGGCGGGCGGTGTCCTCGAGGGCCTGGTACATGTCGAACGTCATCGCGTTGCGCGCCGCGGGTCGGTCGAACGTGAGCCAGAGGACGCCCCCGTCGCGAAGCTCCACCCGGGTATCGCTCATGCCGCCACCGCCACGCCGTCGCCGATGAGTCGCGCGACCTCATCCGGCTCGCACCCGGCCTCGGCTAGAACAGCGCGGGTGTGCTCGCCCAGGAGCGGCCCGGCGCGCTCGAACGAGGCGCGGCTCGTCTCGAAGCGCAGCGGTGTGCCGAGCGCGCGAAGGGTGCCGAGCCGCGGATGCGAAAGATCGACGAAAAAGTCGCGCGCCGCCAGATGCGGGTCGGTGAAGACCGCGCCGTAGTCGGCGATCTCGCCGCAGGGCACGCCGGCCGCGCGCAGCAGCGCGAGCCAGTGCGCCGCCGGTCCGGTCGCGGTGACCTCCTCGATGAGCGGGATGAGCTGATCGGCGTGCGCGCGCCGCGCCGTCGCGTCGGCGAAGCGCGCATCCCGCTCGAGGCGCTCGAGGCCGAGGGCCCGACAGAACGCGGTCCAATTCGGCGGTGTCGTCGCGCCGAGCACGAAGTGGGCGTCCGCGGCACGGACCGCCTGGTAGGGACCGACGAGGCGATGCGCGGAACCCGCCGCGCGCGGCACCTCACCGGTCGTGAAGTACGTGCCCGCCTCCCAGACCGCGAGCGAGACCGACGACTCGAACATCGAAACGTCGACGAGCTGTCCGCGGCCGTCGCGCTCGCGCACCGCGAGCGCGCCCATGACCGCGATCGTCGCGTAGAGGCCGGCGGTGAGGTCGGAGATAGACACGCCGACCTTCACGGGGGCGCCGCCCTCCTCGCCGGTCACGCTCATGAGGCCGCTCTGCGCCTGCACGATGATGTCGAGCGCCGGACGATCGGCGTACGGACCGTCGAGGCCCCACCCGGTCACGGCGGCGTAGACCAGACGCGGGTTCAGGGCCAGCAGATCGTGCGGTGCCAGGTCGAGATCTCGCATCGTGCCGGGCCGCAGGTTCTCGACGATGACATCGGCGCGGGCCGCGAGGCGGCGGAAGATCGCTTTCGCGGCATCGCGCTTCAGATCGAGCGCGATGCTGCGTTTCGAGCGGTTGAGGCGTACGAAGTTGCCGCTCTCACCGTCGACGATCGGCTCGAGCCGCCGAGCCAGGTCACCGCCGCGCGGGTCCTCGACCTTCACCACGTCGGCGCCGAGATCCGCGAGCTGCATGCCGCAGAACGGACCGGCCATGTAGTTCCCGACCTCGAGCACCCTGATCCCCGCGAGCGGTGGCGCATGCACGCGGCGAGTTTAGTTAACGAGTTCGCTTGGGCGGTCGCCCGTCGGGCGACTCCCTCAACATCCACCGAAGTGCTGCGCCACGACGCCATTCCGCAAGCGCCACACGCCGCCGCCCGTGCCGCCGCGGCCGACGACCCACACGTCGCCGCTTCGTGAGAACACCGAGACGAGATCGCAGGACGTGCCGATGTCGACGCGCTTGAAGGGGGCGGATGGGACGCCGCTCGTCGTGAGCAGCGTGCCCGCGTCGCCGACGATCCAGACCCCCGGATCCACGATGACGTCGTGCAGCGTCACGTCCACGCCGCTTCGCGCGATCTGCCAGCCGCTGGCGTACGTGACGATGGTCCCCGCGTCACCGACCGCGATGACGTTGGCCGGCGTGAGCCCGGCGACGGCCCGCAGCGACCGCAGCTGACCGCTGCCGACGGGATTCCAGCCACGCTGGTCGAGGCGATAGGCGATGCCGGCATCGCCGACCGCCCAGGCGGACTGTTGCGTGAACGCGACGACGCCGAAGAGGTCCTCGTCGATACCGCTGGCGAAAGGTTGGATGTCGCCGGAGTCGAGGATGAACACCGAGCCCATCGTCCCGACCATGAGCGCACCGTTCGCCAGGGCCGCGACGCCGAAGAGGTCCTGCGTCGTGACGTCGGTCGAGCGGATCTGGCGGCTCTGCTCGTCGGCCACGAGGACCGCGCCGAGGAAGCCGACGGCGAACGCCGTCGTCTGGCTGCACGCCACCTTCGTGAGCGAGCGGAGCGTCGAGTCGATCAGCGCCCACTGCGTCCCGTCGTACCGGAGCAGCCCGCCGCCATCGGTGATCACCCACACGCCACCGGAGGTCGCGCAACCGCCCGAGACCGGCTGCCGGAAGAGCGCCGCTTCGTCGTAGGGCGTCGGGCTCGGCGTCGGCGCGGGCGTTGACGTGACGGAGACGCGCACGGGTGTCGGGACGGGGCGCGTGACGCGCCCAATGGCAAGTCCGATGCCGATGGCCGCAAGCACGAAGAGCACGCCGAGGACGGCGGCGACGCTCGTGCGCATCGCTCGCCCGCCCTGATCGGTCTGTGGCTCCTCGCTCACTCCATCGCTTCGAGACGGCGGATGCGCTCGGCGATCGGTGGATGCGTGTTGAAGAGGCGATCGAGGAACTTGGGATCGTCGTGCAGTGGGTTGGCGATGTAGAGCGACGCCGTGGCCTTGTTCGCCGACTCGAGCGGCTCGGGGTCGGCCGAGATCTTCTGCAGCGCCGACGCGAGGCCCTGCGGGAAGCGCGTGAGGAGCGCGCCCGAAGCGTCCGCGAGGTATTCGCGCTGGCGTGAGACGGCGAGCTGGATGAGCGTCGCGATGAGCGGCGTGAGGATCGCGAGCACCAGCGCGATGATCGCGAGGATCGCGCCGCCACTCCCGCGGTCGCGGCTCCGGCCGCCGCGGCCCCACCACATCGACCGGAGCATCCAGTCGGAGAGGAGCGCGACGGTCCCCACGAGGACGGTCACGAGGAGCATGACGCGGATGTCGCGGTTCACCACGTGGCTCATCTCGTGCGCCAGCACGCCCTCGAGCTCGGTGCGGTCCATCTTCTGGAGCAGCCCGCGCGTGACCGCGATCGACGCGTGGGCCGGGTCGCGGCCCGTGGCGAACGCGTTGGGTGCGGTGTCCTCGATCAGGTAGAGCTTCGGGGGTTGGATGCCCAGGCCGATGGCGAGCGTCTCGACGATGTTCCGCAGCTGCGGCTCGTCACCCGGCGCCAGCTCGCGCGCCTGGCTCTGGGCCAGGACGAGCTTGTCTCCCGCGAAGTACGAGGTGAGGGCCGAGGCGCCGGAGAAGGCGACCGCGAACGGGATGAGCGCCACGCCACCACCCGGCGCGAGGTACTCGCCCGCGGCATACGCCAGCGCGGTGACGATGAGCGTGAAGACCGCGACGAGCAGGACCGTGCGCCAGCGGTTCGCGGCGACGGCGTCGTAGATGTTGAGGTGTGCCTGCGGAGCGGCCACGGCGGCCTAGGGGAACGACACCTTCGGAGTCTCGCGCTCGCCTGCGTCCGCGAGCTCGAAGTACTGCTCGGCGGTGAAGCCGAACATCCCGGCGAGGAGGTTCGTCGGGAACGTCTGCAGCGACGTGTTGTAGTCGCGCACGTT
The DNA here is from genome assembly GCA_041496945.1 of Candidatus Limnocylindria bacterium. Taxonomy (GTDB): domain Bacteria; phylum Chloroflexota; class Limnocylindria; order P2-11E; family P2-11E; genus CF-39. The sequence goes on from JBGQFO010000015.1 coordinate 19,740, forward strand.
GCCGTTGTAGAAGCGGCGCGCGAACGCGATCTTGTCCTCGGTCGCGGTGAGGTTCTCCGAAAGATCCTTGAACTCCTGAACGGCCTGCAGCTGCGGGTAGTTCTCGGCGACCGCGAAGACCGAGCGCAGCGCTCCGGTGAGCACGTTCTCGGCCTGCGCACGCTGCTCGGGGCTACCGGTGGCACCGGCGGCGATGGCGTTCGCGCGCGCCTCGGTCACCTTCTGAAAGACGGTCGACTCGTGGGCTGCGTAGCCCTTCACGGTCGCGACGAGGTTCGGGATGAGGTCGTAGCGCCGCTTCAGCTGGACATCGATGTCCGACCAGGCCTCACGCACACGTTGACGGAGCGTGACGAGGCGGTTGTACATCGCGACGACGAAGAGCGCGATGACGACGATGACGATGAGGACGATCCAGAGCTCCACGTGCTCCCCTTCCCTAGTGGTGTGCCGCTACGGCAAATGATGACACTCGCGCGGTATCAGCGAAGCAGCGCTTTGGCCGCGTTCGCGATGCAGTCGGCGTCGATGCCCGCGGCGTGCATGAGCTCGGCCGGCGTGCCCGACCCGGGCATCTCGCGCGGTGCGAGATGGCGTAGGGCGACGCCCTTCACGCCCTGTGCGGACAGCGCCGCGAGCACGGCCTCGCCGATCCCGCCCTCGGGCCAGTGGTCCTCCACGACGACGAGCCGCCCGCCGGTCGCGTTCACCGCGGCCGCAAGGGTCTTCGCGTCGATCGGCTTCAGGCTGTAGAGGTCGATGACGCGGACGCTGACGCCCTCCTTCGCGAGCGCGTCGGCGGCCTTCACCGCCTCGTGCAGGGTGATGCCCGCGCCGACCACGGTGACCTGGTCACCGGCCGCCCCGCCACGCACGACGCGGCTGCCGCCGATCGGGAACTCGTCCGCGGCGGTGTAGAGGATCGGGGTGTTCGCACGCGTCGTGCGCATGTAGACGATGCCGCTCCGGTCGGCCATCGCCGCGACGAGCCTCGCGGTCTGGTTGCCGTCGCACGGGTAGAGCACGGTGCTGCCATGGACCGCGCGCATCATCGCGAGATCCTCGAGCGCCATCTGCGACGGGCCGTCCTCGCCGATGGAGACGCCGGCGTGCGATCCGGCGAGGCAGATGTTCGCCTGCGAGATCGCGGCCATGCGGATGAAGTCGTACGCGCGGGTGAGGAACGCCGCGAACGTCGACGCGAACGGGCGCAGACCGATCACCTGCATGCCCACCGCCGCGGCGACCATCTTCTGTTCGGCGATGTACATCTCGAAGAACCGCTCCGGCGCGACCTTCTTCACCTCTTCGGCATGGGTCGAGTTGCTCACCTCGGCGTCGAGGGCGACGACGTCGCCGCGCGCCGCGCACACCGCCGCGAGGGCGTCGCCGTAGGCCTTCCGCGTCGCGACCGGCTCGGTGTAGGTCTTGAGCGCGGGCTTCGACATGCTCAGCCCGGGCCGCGCCCAGGCCGGCGGCTTCGTTGTGTCGAAGGTGCGCGACGGCACATCGCCGATCTCCGCGAGCGCCCTCTTCGCCTCCTCGGGGCTCAGGGCCTTCCCGTGCCAGCCGGGCTTGTCCTCGAGGAACGACACGCCCTTGCCCTTGATCGTGCGCGCGACGATGGCCGTCGGGCGCGACGCGTCTCTTGCACGTGCGAGCGCGTCGTCGATCGCCGCGACGTCGTGACCGTCGATGACGATCGCGTCCCACCCGAAGGCCTCGATGCGCGCGGCATACGCGTCGGTGTCCCACTCGAGCTCCGTCGGGCCGCGCTGGCCGAGGCGGTTCACGTCGAGGATCGGCGTCACGTTCGGCAGGACCTCGTGGCCACCGAGATCGAAGCCCTCCCAGATCGAGCCCTCGGCGCTCTCGCTGTCGCCCAGGAGCGTCCAGATGTGGAACGGCGCGTCCCAGAGCCGTTTCGCGGCCAGCGCCATGCCGACGGCGATGGGCATGCCCTGACCGAGCGAGCCCGTCGCGACGTCGACCCACGGCAGGATCGGCGTGGGGTGTCCCTGCAGCGGCGAGCCGAACCGCCGGAACGTGAGGAGCTCGCTGTCGTCGATCACGCCGGCCGCGCGGAAGATCGCATACACGAGCGGCGAGGCGTGGCCCTTCGAGAAGATGAGGTGATCGTTCGCGGGATCCTTCGGCTTCGACCAGTCGTACCGCAGGTGGCCCGCGAGCAGCACGGCCATGAGGTCCGCGGCCGAGAGCGATGAGGTGGGATGGCCAGATCCGGCGGCGGTCGAGCTGCGGATGCTATCGGCGCGCAGCTGACGGGCGATCTGCCGGTAGAGATCGAGCCGCGTCCCCGTCGCGGCCGCGGTGGCCATGGCGTAACGCTAGCCCATCTATCCTCGGCCCCACGAGGGGGTGACCACCATGGAGATCGGCATCTACGGGCTCGGGCGGATGGGCGGCAACATGGCGACCCGGCTGCTCCGTGGCGGCCATCGCGTGGTCGCGGGCAACCGCAGTGCCGGTCCGGTGGACGAGAAGAAAGCCGAGGGCGCGGTGCCCGCGTACACGATCGAGGAGATGGTGAAAGCGCTAAAGCCCCCGCGGGTCCTGTGGGCGATGGTCCCCGCGGGCGAGGCCACCGATGGCGCCCTCGACGAGTTCGCGAAATACGCCGCGAAGGGCGACGTCCTCGTCGACGGTGGGAACTCGAACTTCCGCGACTCGATGCGCCGCGCGGAGAAATACGCCGGACTTGGCTTCGACTTCCTCGACATCGGCGTCTCGGGTGGGATCTGGGGTCTCGAGGTCGGCTACTGCATGATGGTCGGCGGCCCCACGCGGGCGGTCGACATCGCCAGGCCGGCGCTCGACACGCTCGCGCCGCCGAATGGCTGGGCGCACTTCGGCAAGAGCGGCGCCGGCCACTTCACCAAGATGGTCCACAACGGCATCGAGTACGGGATGATGCAGGCCTACGGTGAAGGCTTCGAGCTGTTGCACGCGAGCGAGTTCGGGCTCGACCTGAACATGGTCGCGAAGGTCTGGATGCAGGGCAGCGTGGTGCGCTCGTGGCTCCTCGAGCTGCTCGAGCGGGCGTACGCGGCGGAGGGCACCGACCTGAAGAACATCAAGGGCTGGGTCGCCGACTCCGGCGAGGGACGCTGGACGGTCATCGAGGCGATCAACCACGACGTGCCGGCGACCGTGCTCGCGCACTCGCTCTTCGCACGCTTTGTCTCGCGCCAGGACGACAGCTACGCGATGAAGGTCGCCGCGGCGCTCCGCAACCAGTTCGGCGGTCACGCGGTGAAGACGGAATAGGCGTGAGCGCCGCCGCGCCGCCCGGCGTCTCGACGAACCCGCTCAGGGAAGGGATGCGACTCGCGCGGGTGCCGCAGCCGTCGACGCTCGTGCTGTTCGGCGGGTCGGGCGACCTCACGCATCGCAAGCTGCTGCCGGCGCTGTACAACCTCGCGCTCCAGCGCCTCCTGCCGGCCTCCTTCGCGGTGGTGGGCGCCGCTCGCCGCGCCTCGAG
>JBGQFO010000016.1:0-22303 GCA_041496945.1 Candidatus Limnocylindria bacterium
CGCTCGACCCGGCCATCCACCCCGATGAGAAGGGCCACAACTCGCGGCTGATCATCGACGCGACGAAGCCCTGGGAGTGGCGCGAGAGGTTCCCGATCGCCATCGGACCCGACGCCGCGACCAAGCGCGAGACGCGCAAGAGGTGGGGCTGGATCCTCGAGAAGACCGCGCGCGAGCTGGCCGAGGCACCCGCGGAGTGAGCGGGAACGGCAAGACCCCCCAGGGGCCGAGGTTCCTCGTCGACCCCTACCTGGAGTGGGTGAAGACCGAGGGCATCCCGGTGCACGAGAACTTCGGCTTCGACCTCCTCACGCTCGACGTCGGTCCCTGGGCCCGGATGGACGCGCTTGGCTGCTACGCGCACGCGCTCGGACGCGGCGACTTCGTGAACATGTATGTGTGCGAGATCCCGCCCGGGAAGCGGACCGCGCCGCAGCGCCACATGTTCGAGGAGGTCGTGTACGTGCTCGCCGGCAACGGGAGCACCGTCGTCGAGACGCCGAGCGGTGAGCGGTCGTTCGAGTGGCACACCGGCAGTCTCTTCGCGCTTCCGCTGAACGCGCGCTACCGGCACTTCAACGGCAGCGGCACGCGGAGCGCTCGGTTCGTGTCGACGACGGACCTGCCGCTGGTCATGAACGTGTTCCGCAACGAGGCATTCATCTGGCAGAACGACGACGTCTTCCCCGAGCGCTTCGGCGACCCGCAGCACTACCGCGGCGACGGCACGTTCCTGCCGATGCGCCCGGGGCGCCACATGTGGGAGACGAACTTCGTGCCGGATCTCCGCGCCTTCGAGCTCAAGACGTGGAAGGAACGGGGCGCGGGCGGCAGCAACATCATGTTCGTGCTCGCCGACGGCACGATGCACGCGCACATGTCGGAGATGCCGGTCGGGACCTACAAGAAAGGCCACCGGCACGGCGCCGACTTCCACGTGATGACCGTGACCGGCACCGGGTACAGCCTCTACTGGTACGAGGGCGACACCGAGCTTCGGCGCTTCGACTGGAAGCACGGCGCGGTCTTCGCGCCGACGGACATGCTCTTCCACCAGCACTTCAACACCAGCCCGGAGCCGGCGCGCTACCTCGCCGTCGCCTTCGGCGGGCTGCGGTACCCGACCCTCGGCGACAAGCGCAAGACCTTCACCGGCATGGACGTGAGCGTGAAGGACGGTGGCCGGCAGATCGAGTACGAGGACGAGGACCCGCGCATCCTCCGGATGTACGAGGAGGAGCTCCGAAAGAACGGCGTGCCCTCCCGCATGCGGGAGTTCATCCCCACCTGACGCACGAGCTCTTCCAGCCCGACGACGTCGTCCTCACCACCGTGGGCATCGACATCGGCTCATCGACGTCGCACCTGATGCTCGCCCGGCTGCGCCTCCAGCGCAGAGCCGACGCGCTCTCGAGCCGCTACGTCGTCGTCGAACGGACGGTGATCGGGCGGTCCCCGATCATCGACACACCGGTGCGCGACGGGCTCATCGATACCGCGGCGCTGGACCGCCTGGTGAGCGACACGTACGCCGCCGCCGGTCTGGTGCCGGCCGACGTCGACACCGGCGCGGTGATCCTCACCGGCGTCGCGACGGGGCGTCCGAACGCGCGGGCGATCGACGAGCACTTCGCGGCGAAGGGCGGCGGCTTCGTCTGCGCCACCGCCGGCCATGGCCTCGAGGCCATCCTCTCTGCGCACGGCTCCGGCGGCGTCGCGCGCTCCCGCGCGAAAGGGAACGTCGTGCTGGCGATCGACGTCGGCGGCGGCACGACGAAGCTCGCGCTCGTCGACCGCGGCGAGATCGTCTCGGTCAGCGCGATCGGCGCCGGCGCGCGCCACGTGCCGCTCCCGGTCGAGCGGATGGCCGACGCGATCGCCGAGGCCGCGCACGGACGCGCCACGGGATTGGAGCTTCTGCCGCCGCTCGCGACGTCGCCATCGCCGGACGAGGTGCTGTTCTCGGGCGGAGTGGCCGAGCACTACTACGGCCGCGACCGCACGGCCCACGGCGACCAGGGCGTCGCGCTCGCCGACGCGCTGCGCGCGCGTCATTTCCCCGCCCCGGTCATCGACGGCGGTGAGGGCATCCGCGCCACCGTGGTCGGCGCCTCGCAGTTCAGCGTTCAGCTGTCGGGTGCGACGATCTTCGTCTCCGATCCCTCGGCGCTGCCCCTTCGTGGCGTTCCGGTGGTGCGCGCGGACACGGCGGGTGTCGCCGCCGCGGTCGCTCTGCGCGATGACAAGGACGGCGCGCTCGCGATCGCGATCCGGTGGAGCGGCGAGCCGCGTCATGACGCGATCCGCGCGCTCGCAGAGCGCATCCGCGACGCGGCCGGCGCGCACCGGCCACTCGTGGTCGCGCTCGACGCCGATGTCGCGCACACACTCGGACGCGTCCTGCGAGACGAGCTCGGCGTCGCCGGGCCGCTCGTGGTGATCGACGGGCTCGAGCTGCGGGAACTCGACTACATCGACGTCGGCACGCTGGTCCGCCCCTCCGGCGTGGTGCCGGTCGTCATCAAGAGCCTGGTCTTTCCGAGCTAAAGCGCGGAGGGTGTTCGCGGCCGGCTGAGGCGCGCGCCCGCGGCGAGCGCGGTGCGGCCGCGCGCGGTCGCGAGCGAGACGCCGACGTAGAAGACCAGGCTTGCGACGGCGACGAGCTGGAACATCGGGCCCATGCCGACGGCGGCGGCCACGACGCCGCCGATCGCCGGCCCGATGATCGCTCCGACGTCCAGGCCGGCGTTGTACACGCCGCTCGCGATCCCGACGTCCTGACCCTCCGAGCGCACCTCCGCGACGGTCGCCGCGCTCGTGACGCGCAGCAGCCCGCGGCATACGCCGTTCACCGCGAACAGCACGATGAGCGCCGCGAACGCGGGGAACACGGGGATGAGCAGGGTGGAGATGGCCATGAGGACGACGGCCCAGACGTTCACCGCACGATGGTCCACGTACTGGAAGACGCCGCCGGAGATGAAGCGGATGAACGTCGCCGCCGCGGACTTCAGTCCCTTCAGCACCCCCGACGCCGCGAGCGGCAGCCCGATCGCCAGAGCGTAGAGCGGGAAGAACGTGTCGATCGCGTCGGAGATGACGTTGATGTACAGCACGATGACGAAGGCGAGCCATACCCGCGGGTCGACGCGTGCGTGCGCGACGAGCAGACCGCGGAGGCCCGCGCCGCGCCGCTGTTCATGCGGCGGGGCGTCGATCGCCGGGAGGCGCAGGACGAGAAGGCACGAGAGCGCCGGCAGCGCGCCGAGGATCGCCAGGGAGAGGGCGATGCTGAATGCGTCAGCAAGAGCCCCGCCGAGGAACGCCCCGATGGCGTATCCCGTGGAGATCGCCGCGGTGTACCAGCCCATCGTCGCGCCGGCGCGGCGCCCCCCGGTGAGGTCGATCGTCGCGGCGAGGTTGATCGTGCCCAGCGCACCGAAGGCGTAGCCGTGCACGACGGTCAGGAGGACGACGATGGGGAGCGACCCATTCGCGAGCGCGAAGCCGCTGGTGGACGCGGTGAACACGACGAGCCACACCAGGAGCTGCCTCCGCGCGCGTGCCGGCCGGTAGGCAGCGCCGCTCGGCACGCGTGAGACGAGCCGGAAGATCGCGACGAGCGCGGAGAGCGTGCCGATGCTGGGCAGCGCGTAGCCGTACGAGGCGAGGTATGGCGCGTACAGCAGGTTCGCGGTGCCTTCGGCCGTCGTGACGACGGCCGCGATGACGTACTGGAGCAGGACGCCGCTGGACAGCAGAGGGTCCGGCTAGAGCGGCTGCTCGGGACCGGTCCAGCGGCGGAAGAGGTGATGCTCGATGCCGAGCTGGTCGAGCGCCTTCCCGACGCTGTGATCAACGAGGTCCATGAGCGTCTTCGGCTTCTGGTAGAACCCCGGGACAGGGGGCAGGATCACGGCGCCGGCGAGCGTGCACTCGTGCATGAGACGCAGGTGCGTCGCGTTCAGCGGGGTCTCGCGGACCATGAGCACCAGCTTCCGGCGCTCCTTCAGATGCACGTCGGCCGCGCGCACGATGAGGTTGTCGTTCAGCGCGTTCGCGATCGCGGCCATCGTCCGGATGCTGCAGGGGGCCACGAGCATGCCGCCGGTCTTGAACGTTCCGGAGGCCAGCGACGCGGCGAGATCCTTCTCGTCATGGACCACGTCCGCGAGGCCGATGACGTCGGCGAGGCTCCGGTCGGTCTCGTAGGCGATGGTCGCCTTCGCGCCGTTCGACACGATGAGGTGGAGCTCGACCGTCCGATCCTCGCGGATGGTCTCGAGCGCGCGGATGCCGTAGATCGCGCCCGAGGCGCCGGAGATCGCGACGACGATGCGTCGAGGCTCGCTCAACTCCGTCAGCGGCGCGCGGTGCGCACGAGCTTCGGCGCGGGCAGGCTCGGCCGCCGCTCGGACTCGCTCCGGCCGGCAAGGCTGCGCCGCAGCCGCTTCTCGAAGTCCGCAAGGTGGGTCAGCATGATCTCGCGCGCGCCCTCGGGATCGTGGCGGCGCACCGCCTCGACGATCTCCTCGTGGGCCTTCTGGGTCGCGCGGCCCGATCGGTCGTCCCGCAGGTCGCGGATCGAGGGGACCAGCAGCTGGCGATAGGCCTCCACGGTCGCCTCGAGGACCTCATTGCGCGCTGCGCGCGCGAGCTCGACATGGAAGTCCATGCTCGCGTCCGCGTGCGTGATCGGCTCTCGCAGGAGCGGCCGCGCACGATCGACATCCTGCTGCAGGCGCGAGACGGCGGCGGCATCGGCGCGTTGCGCGGCGAGCTCGGCGGTGGCCGCCTCGACGATCTTGCGCGCCTCGGCCAGCTCGGAAAGCGTCATGCGCTTCAGCCGGATCATCGTCGAGATCGACTCGGCCACGCGGTCCGTGCTCGCGTCCGCGACGAAGGCGCCGCCCATCGCCCCGACCTTCACGCGGATGAGGCCGCGGGCCTCCAGGACGCGGAGCGCGTCGCGCACCGTGATGCGCGAGACGCCGAACTGCTCCGCCAGCTCGCGCTCGGATTGCAGGCGGTCGCCGGCCGACAGCTCGGCGGCGAAGATGGCGCGCTCGATCTGGGACACGATCTCGCCGGACGCGCGCGATTGCCGCACGGGCGTGAACACGGCGAGAATGCTAACCCTGCGACAGCGATTCCCCGGCCTGCGGCCTCTCCGTCACCGCGACTTCGCCCTGTACTGGACCGGGCTGACCGTTTCGATCGTCGGCGACTGGATGGAGACGACGACGACCGCCTGGCTCCTGTACGAGATCACGAAGTCGCCGGTGCTCCTCGGCGTCGGCGGCGCGCTCCGCGCGGGCGCGATCATCGTCTTCGGCCTCATCGGCGGCGCGATCGCCGACCGGTTCCCGCGCCGCCGTCTCCTCTTCATCACGCAGTCCGCGTTCGCGCTCTCCTCGCTGGTGCTCGGGCTGCTCGTCGTGACGGGCCGCGTGGAGTTCTGGCACATCTACGTGTTCAACCTCGTGAACGGCACGATCGGATCGTTCGACGCGCCCGCCCGCCGCTCGCTCTTCCCCACCCTCGTGCCGCGGGCCGAGATGCAGAACGCGGTGATGCTCAACGCCGCGATCTTCCGCGTCGGCCGGCTCGTCGGCCCGGGCCTCGCCGGCGTGATCATCGCCGTGTACGGGCCGGCCGTCGCGTACTTCGTGAACGTGGCGTCCTACGCGGCCATCCTCGTCGCGCTCGCGGCGATGCGCGTGCGCGAAGCGCCCCTCGCGCCCGAGGCCCCCTTGCTCCGCGCGGCGGCGCAGGGTCTCCGCTACAGCCTCGACCGCCCGCTGCTGCGGTCGGTGCTCGCGCTCGAGTCGATCCACAGCTTCTTCGGCGTGAACACGGCGCTCATCACGATCCTCGCGTCCGACGTGCTGCGCTCCGGTCCCCAGGGCCTCGGGCTGCTCCTCTCGAGCCAGGCCGTCGGGGCGCTCGTCGGCACCGGCTTCCTGGTGATGACCGGGGATCTGGAGCGCAAGGGCCGCGCGATGATGATCTCCGGAACGGCCTACTGCCTCGCGTTCGCCGCGCTCGCCGTGAGCACGAGCTTCGAGCTCGCCGCGCTGTTCATCGCGGCGTGCGGGCTCGCCGACGCGCTCTGGACCACCATGCGCAACACCATCTTCCAGCTGCAGACGGAGGAGGCCTATCGCGGTCGAGCGATGGGCGTGATCCTCCTCGCCGGTCGCGGCTTCACGCAGGCGTCGCAGCTCGAGTCGGGACTTGCGGTGTCCGTCGGCGGGCCGGTGTTCGCGATGCTCTTCGGCGCGGGAGCCATCGCCGCGTCGCTGATCGTGGTGAACGCCACGACCGACGAGGTCCGCTCGTACCGCGGCACACCGGACCTCATCGCGGCGATCGGCGCGGACGCGCCCGGCCCCGGCGGAGGCTAGTCCAGGTCGGAGAGGGCTCCGGCGACGCGCGCCTTCTCGAGCGCGTAGACCCAGGTCTTTTCGATCACGAAGCGGCTGGTCAGCATCTCCGCGACGCGCCGGATCTCGTCCGCCGTGTATGGCTTGATCGCGCCGAGGTTCGCCGCGAGATAGTTCCGCTGGGCGCTCTCCTCGAGGTAGAGCGCGGCGGTCACGCACTCGGGGACGTCGGCGCCGACGACGAGCGCGCCGTGGCCGCGCAGCAGCACCGCCTTCGCGCCGCCCATGTCGCGCGCGACCGGTGCGCCCAGGGCGTCGGTGCGGATGAGCTCCGGGTTGTCGTGCACGGGGATGGTTCCGCCGAAGAAGGCGCCCGCGTTCGAGGCCGCCTCCAGCGGCCGCCCGGCCACGGCGAACGCGGTCGCGTAGAGCGGGTGGAAATGCGCGACGCTGCGCACATCTGGCTTTGCGCGATAGGCCGCGAGATGGAGCGCGGTCTCGGACGGCGGCAGCGCGGCTTCGCTGAGGCGCGCGCCGTCGGACACGCGCACCGACGCCACCAGCTCGGGTCGCAGCGTGAGCCGGGAAGCCCCGCGGTCGCAGATGTAGATCGCGTCGCCGTCGCGGATCGAGATGTGGCCGTGCATGTCGAAGAGGCCGGCGACCGCGAGGACGCGGGTGGCGATGGCGACCTCGAGGCGGATGTCCGTTTCTCGCAGGGGCTTCGCCCCTTCCACCCCGATCACGTCGGATAGCCCTCCGGCGATTCCTCGCTCGTCCAGTGGCCGAGACGGAAATAGCGACGTCGATAGCGGAGGAGCGGATCCCAGCGGTGGTCGTCGATGTGGTGGGCAACGATCTCACCGACGAAGAGCTCGTGGTCGCCTGTCGGCGCGGTGTGGACGACACGGCACCAGAGCACGGCGATGCCGCCGGCCACGCCGGGCGCGCGCGAGCCGCCGGGCGCCTCGACCGTCTTCATCTTCAGCGTCGCGAACTTGTCCGGTCCGGCGGCGGACCGCCCCGCCGCGGCCGCCAGGTCCTGTTGAGAATCGTGGAGCAGCGTGAGGCTGAACTCGCCGCTCTCGCGGATGAGCCGCGCGGTGCGCGAGCCGGGGTGCTCGGCGATCGCGATCATCGCAGGAGACAGCGAGACGTACATCGCCGTCCCCGTTCCGCACGAGCGCTCGTCGCCATTCGCCGCCCCGACGATCGCCACGGGGTGCGCGATGCGAGAGAGGACCAGCCGCGCGAGCTCGTACGGGTCCGCCACTGTCGTCGTCACGGGATCAGCGCTGCGGCCGCCAGGCATCGAAGTGGCGCTCGAGGCGCTGGAGCACGAGCGTGAGCACGAGACCCGCGACCGCGATGATGAACAGTCCGGCGAATACGACGGAGCTCTGGAACGTGGATCCCGCGATCATCATCAGCTTGCCGATACCGTGCTGCGCGGCGACGTACTCGCCGACGACCACCCCGATGAGCGCGTGACCGACACCCAGACGCAGGCCCGTGAGGATGAACGGCACGGACCCCGGGAGCGCGATGGTGCGGAAGACGATGAGGTCGTTCCCGCCGAGCGAGCGCGCGACGCGGATGAGCTGGGTATCGAGGCTGCGGACCCCCGCGGTCGTGTTGATGAGCACCGCGAAGAACGCGCCAAGGAAGATGACCGCGATCTTCGATTCCACGCCGATGCCGAACCAGATGATGAAGAGCGGCAGCAGCACGATCCGCGGTGTCGCGTACAGGAACGTGATGAACGGGTCGAGCGTGTAGCGCACGCGCGGATACCAGCCGATGAGCAGCCCCAGTGGGATGCCGACGATCGCCGCGAGGAGGTACCCGATGACGAACTCCTGCGCGGAGGTCGCGACGTCGATGGCGAGCTCTCCCCCGCGGACGAGATCGCCGAACGCCTCGACGACGTCCGCCGGTCCCGGAAGGAAGAGCCTCGACCAGACGCGCGCGTTCGCCACGAGCTGCCACGCGATCATGAACACGACCACCGCCGCGCTGCCGAGGACGAGCGCCTCATGGCGCTGGACCCAGCTCTGGCGCGGCAGCGGCACCGTCGTGACCACGGCCGTCTGGGGCACGCGGCTGGGCAGCGCCTGCTCGGCCATCAGGCGGTCACCGCGAGCTCCTCGCTCGCGGCCTCCTGGCGGATGCTCTCCCAGATCCGCGCCTGAAGCGCGAGGAAGCGCGGATCGAGCTTGATGCGGAGGTCACGGGGACGCGGCAGGTCCACGCGGACGACCTCTTTCAACCGGCCCGGGCGCGCGGTGAACACGAAGATGCGGTCGGCGAGATAGACAGCCTCCACGATGTCGTGCGTGATGAAGATCGCCGTCTTGCGCGTCTCGTTCCACACGCGCAGGAGCTCGTGCTGCATGGTCTCGCGCGTCTGAGCGTCGAGTGCCGCGAAGGGCTCGTCAAGGAGCAGAACCTCGGGATCGACGGCCAGGGCGCGCGCGAGATTCACCCGCTGCTGCATCCCACCGCTGAGCTCAAGAGGGAACGACTCCTCGAACCCCGAGAGCCCGACCAGATCGACGAAACGCTTGGCGGTTCGTCGCGCGTCGGGCGCGGGAACGCGCTGGATCTCGAGTCCGTAAGCGACGTTGCGTAGCACCGTGCGCCATGGCAGCAGGCTCGGTTGCTGGAAGACCATCGCGCGATCGTGCCCCGGGCCCGCGATGGGGCGCCCGTCGAGGGTCAGGCTGCCGGAGGTGAGCGGAAGGAGCCCATCGACGGCATTGAGGAATGTCGTCTTCCCGCAGCCCGACGGACCGACGATCGCGACGAACTCGCCGTCCTCGACCTGGAGGGAGACGCCGTCGACCGCGAGCAGCATGTCGCCGAAGCGCTGGCGCCGGTGGTGGACGACGACGTTCTGAGCCTCGAGCTTCATCGCGGCAGTCTGCGCCTCCGATCTGGCAGAGGTCCAATGGTATTAACATCACGCCGTGGCGACGACGATGCGCACCGCGGTGCAGACCCCCACCGATCTTCGCGAGTGGCTCAAGAAGGTCGACGAGATCGGCGAGCTGCAGACCGTGACCGGCGCGTCGGCCGAAGAGGACATCGGGATGGCCACCGAGATCCTCGGCCGCACCCGGCCGTCCAAGGCGACGATCTTCGACGAGATCCCGGGTCACAAGAAGGGCTTCCGCGTCCTCGTGAACGGCCTCGGGTCGTTCGGCCGGATCGCGGTCACGCTCGGCCTGCCGCAGGACGCGTCGCCGCACGAGATGGTCCGCCTTTGGCAGGAGCGCGTTCGCAAGGGCATCCCGACGATCGCCGCCGAGGTCGTGAAGGACGGACCGATCTTCGAGAACGTGCAGCGCGGCGACCAGGTCGACATGCTCAAGTTCCCCGCGCCGAAGTGGCATGAGTTCGACGGCGGGCGCTACCTCGGCACGGGCTCATTCGACATCACCATGGATCCCGACGAGAAGTGGGTGAACCTCGGGACCTACCGCGTCATGGTCCAGAACAAGAACACGCTCGGCTTCTACATCTCCCCTGGCAAACACGGCCGCCAGCACCGCGACAAGTGGTTCGCGCGCGGCGAGAAGATGCCGGTCGCGTTCGTCCCGGGCGGCGATCCGCTCCTGTTCCTCTCGGCCTGCACCGAGATCCCCTACGGCATCACCGAGTACGACTGGGCCGGCGGCGTCCGCGGGACGCCGTACCGGGTCGTGAAGGGCCCGGTCACCGGTCTGCCGATCCCCGCAGACGCCGAGATCGTCGTCGAGGGCTTCGCCGACGGGAAGGACAAGATGAGCGAGGGGCCGTTCGGCGAGTGGACCGGCTACTACGCCTCCGGAGAGCGCGAGGAGCCGGTCATGCGCGTCGAGGCCGTCTACCACCGCAACGACCCGATCGTCCTGGGGTCGCCGCCGAACGTGCCGCCGGACGAGCAGTCCTTCTACCGTGCGTTCATGCGCTCCGCGCGCCTGCGCGGGGACCTCGAGGCCGCGTCGATCCCCGGCGTCACGGGCGTGTGGTGCCACGAGGTCGGCGGCTCGCGTCTCTTCAACGCGGTCTCGGTCACGCAGAAGTACGCCGGGCATTCGCGGCAGGTCGGACACGCCGCGGCCACGGTGCACTCCGGTGCCTACCTCGGCCGCTACACCATCGTGGTCGACGACGACATCGACGTCATGGACCTCGAGGAAGTGCTCTGGGCAATGTGCACGCGTTCCGATCCGGCCGAGTCGATCGACATCATCCCGCGCATGTGGTCGGGCCCGCTCGACCCGCGCATCCACCCCGACAAGAAGGGCCTCTCCTCGCGCGCGATCATCGACGCGACTCGTCCTTGGGAGTGGCGCGATCGCTTCCCGCGCTCGCAGCTGCCGACGCCCGAGACGAAGCGCCGCGCGATGGAAAAGTGGGGCTGGCTCGTCGGTAAGGGCGAGAGGCCGAAGGCGCGCTAGCGCGACCCGCTCAGAGGGGCTCTATCGGGCCGCGGCGGCCGCCTTCGTCTGACCGGGCTTGGCATCATCGAGATGGACCACGTTGTCGTATCCCAGATGCTTGAAGATCCGGTTCTGCGCGACGAGCAGTCGTAGCGGCGCGTCGCCGTCGGCGAAGTGCTGGTGCACGGTGTTCTGCGGCACGTAGAGCACGTCGCCCTTCCCGAACTCCCAGCGCGTCGGTTCGTCCGCGATGCGCGCGTAGTACTTCTCGTCGATGTCGGCCTCGACGTCCCATTGCAGGCCGTGGCCCCTGCCCGAGATCGCGTAGACGACCTCGTCGGACATGTGCCAGTGCTTCCCGGAGGACCCGCCGGGCGCGATCTCCTGCTCGTAGAGGTCGACGGCGTACGAGCGCACGTCGGTCCGCTGCGGGGAGCTGATGATCCGGACGCGTCCGTCGCGGTTCGTCTCCCACTTCGTGTCCGCCCGCTTCACGACCTTCTTGCGGCTCGTCGCGTCCGGGCTCCAGAGCTTCGACCAGTCCTGACGCGGGCCGTAGCCCGGCTTGTCGAACGGCTTGCTGCGACCCTGTTGGATGAGGCCGAGGTACATCCAGGCGGCCTTCGCCTTGATCACCAGGGCGAGCGCCCGCTCGGTCTGGCTGGCGTTGAAGTGGCGGTGCACCGCCTCGGTGTGGACGATGGCGAAGTCGCCCTCCTCCCAGTCGTAGCGCACGCCGTCGTGGATCTCGTAGCCCTTGCCCTCGAGGATGTAGAAGGTCGCCTCGTTCTGGTGCCCGTGGCCGTGGTTGCTGCCGCCGGGCTTGAGTTCCACGTAGTGAACATGCAGCGTCTGGGTCAGGAAGGGGTCGTCGCCCGGGCCGAGCATCCACCAGGTCTTCGAGAGGCCCTCGTCCGAATCGCCGGAGTGCCCGACCTTCGCGTCGTCGGTGACGGTCCCCGCGCGCACGACCCGCGGCGCGGCCCGCTGTTTCTTGCGCTGCTCGCTTACGTCGTATTGGTCGGAGGTGAGCCCTCGCAGGAAGACGCGTCCACCTTCTTCGCTCACGCGTACACCTCCAACGAAGGATCGCACCGGCGCGGGGCTCGAATGGTATAACCAATGCCGCCCCCGTGGGACCGGGAGCGTGGGAGGTAAACGGATGCGTCTCGCTCGTGCGCTCGTGCTCCTCATGACCGCATCGCTCGTGGCCACCGCCTGCGGTGGCGGGACGGCGACCGCGCCGACCGCGGCCCCCGCCACATCCGCGGCCGCGGCCGCGACGCCGACACCGAAGCCGTCGCCGATCTCCATCAAGTCCTCGTACGGCAACGTCACGCCGGCGAACCTCGCGCCGTTCATGGCGAAGGAGCTCGGCCTCTTCGAGAAGTACAACCTGAACGTCGACCTGCAGCTCATCGACGGCGGCGCGCCGTCGGCCGCCGCGCTCGTCGCGGGTCAGACGCAGATCGGGAACTTCGGCGGCACGGAGGCGATGAGCGGCTTCATCGCGGGCTCCGACATGCAGGTGGTGGCCCTCTTCGTCCCGGTGACCCCGTGGCAGCTCCTCGCGAAGGTCGACTACAAGCAGCCGTCGGACCTCAAGGGCAAGGTCGTCGGCGTCGCCAGCGTCGGCGGCTCGGCGTACGTGGCCGCCCAGCAGTCACTGCAGAGCCTGGGCCTCGACCCCGCGAAGGACGTGCAGATCCAGGCGTTCGGCTCGACCGCGAACCTCGCCGCCGGAATGCTCGGCGGCGCCGCGTACGCCGGGCCCGGCCACCCGCCCGACACGGTGAAGCTCCTGGCCTCCGGCTTCAAGGTGATCGTCGACCTCGCTGCGCAGAAGCTGCCCGCGACCGACAACTGCACGATCGTGCTGAAGTCCTGGGCCGACAAGAATCCGCAGGCCGTGCAGGCCTACGTCGACGCAGAGATCGAGGCCATCGCCGTCGCGAAGAAGGACAAGGCCAAGACGCTTCCCATACTCGCGAAGCTCTTGAAGCTGGACGTCACGAAGGACGCCGACGCGCTGTCGCAGACCTACGACTTCTACGTCGGGCAGATCATGCCCTCATACCCGCACCCGCTCGTGCCGGCGTTCACATCGACGCGTGACACGCTCGTCGCCACGAACGCCAAGGCGAAGGACTTCGACGTGACAAAGGTCATTGACGACAAGTACGTCGCGGACGCGGAGAAGCGAGGGATGGGCAAATAACGCACGTCGCTGACCGCGTGGCGGGGCGGGCGCGCGAGCGCTCGCCCCGCTTCGGCTCCGACGTCATCGTCGACCTGCTCCAGGGCTTCGGCATCGAGTACGTCGCCCTGAATCCGGGCGCGACCTACCGCGGCCTCCATGACTCGCTGGTGAACTACGGGGAGGGCAAGCCCGAGATCATCCTCTGCACCCACGAGAAGGTCGCGGTCTCGCTCGCGCATGGCTACGCGAAGACGACCGGCCGGCCGATGGGCGCGATCGTGCACGATGTCGTCGGGCTCCTCCACTCCACGATGGGCGTGTACTACGCACAGCTCGACCGCGTGCCGGTAATCGTCTTGGGTGGCACGGGCCCGGTGGACCGGCGGCGCCGCCGGCCGGCGATCGACTGGATCCATACCGCGCAGGTCCAGGGCGAGGCGGTCCGCAACTTCACGAAGTGGGACGACCAGCCCGCGTCGATCGACGACTTCCCCGCCTCGTTCGCGCGCGCGTATCGCATCGCCACGACCGAGCCCGCGGGACCGGTGTACCTCTGCTACGACGCCGGCCTTCAGGAGGACGAGATCGGTCATCCGCTGTCCGTCGAGGGCGTGGTGAGCGCGGCGCGCCCCGCGCCGGTCCAGGCCGACCCGGCGGCGCTGGCGCGCGCGGCCGACCTCATCGCGCGCGCCGAGCGGCCGGTCATCGTGACGGAATTCACCGGCCGGCATCCCGACGCGTTCACCGAGCTCGTCGGCCTGGCGGAGGACATCGCGGCGGCCGTCGTCGACCTGCACGGGCGCGTGAACATGCCGAACCGCCATCCGCTGAACCTCTCGTTCGGCTCGGGCGAGGCGCTGGCCGAGGCCGATCTCGTCATCTCGCTGGACGTCGGCGACCTCCATCGCGCGCTCAACGAGCTCGACCGCGACAGCCGCGACCGCGCGAAGAAGCCACGCATCACGCCGGGCACGCCCGTCATCGATATCGGCCTGTCGGAGCTGCGCCTCTCGAAGTGGGCCGAGGACCTCGGGGACTTCCAGCCGGTGACGCTGTCGATCGTCGCGGACACGCGCCTCGCGTTGCCGGAGCTACGGCGTCTGGTGCGCGATCGAGCGCGCGGTCGCGACACCAGCGCGCGCCGGAAGGCGATCGCCGCACGGCACGACGCGCTCGTTGACGCGTGGGAGCGCGATGCGAAGGCCGACTGGGGCGCGTCACCGATGACCGCGCCTCGGCTTGCGTCGGAGATCTGGTCGGTCATCAAGAAGGATGACTGGGTCCTCACCGCGAACACCCTCGAGGACTGGGCGCTGCGCCTCTGGGACATCGACTCTCCCAAGCGGCATCCCGGGCGCTCGTTCGGCACCGCGACGCAGATCGGCGTGTCCCTGGGCGTCGGGCTCGCCTACCGCGGGACGGACACGCTCGTCGTGGACGTGCAGCCGGACGGCGACCTCATGTACGACCCTGGTGCGCTGTGGACCGCGGCGAACAGCCGGATCCCGCTGCTCGCGGTCATGTACAACAACCGCGCCTACTACAACGACTTCGAGCACCAGATCCGCGTCGCGCGGCATCGCGGCACGCCGGTCGAGAACGCGCGCGTCGGCCAGGAGATCGACGACCCCGCGCCCGACTTCGCGGCGATGGCGCGGAGCATGGGCTGGTACGCCGAGGGGCCGATCACCGATCCCGACCAGGCCGGCCCGGCCATCGCCCGCGCGGCCGCGTACGTGCGGGAGAAGCGCATGCCGGCGCTCGTCGACACGATCGTGCGCAGGCGCGCGCCAAACCGCTTCCGCTAACGCACCCGGCGCAGACTGGCGGCGATGCTCCGCCGTCTGCTCTTCGACATCCGGTACCGCCTCGGCCGACCGCGTTGGGACACGGGGATCACGCCGCCGGAGCTCGTCGCGTTCGTGGAGACCGAGGGCCGCTCCCCCGGTCGCGCGCTCGACCTCGGCTGCGGCACGGGCACGAACGTCGCATACCTCGCGCGACACGGGTGGGAAGCGTATGGCGTGGACTTCTCGCCACACGCGATCGCGCTCGCCCGGCGGCGGGCGCAGGGCGCGGGGCTCGACCCGGAGTGCTTCCGCGTGGCCGATGTCACGCGGCTGCCCGACCTCGGGCCGCCGTTCGACCTCGCGCTCGACATGGGGTGTCTGCACTCGATCCCCGCCGATGGCCGCGCCGCGTACGCCGCCGGGCTCGTGGCGCGGCTTCGCCCACACGCGACCTACCTTCTGTACGCGTTCTGTCCCCCGGACGCGTACGGCATCGCGCGCGCGGACGTGGAGCGGCTGTTCCCGGATCTCGCGCTCGCGTCATTCATCCCAGGCACCGGCCGGCCGTCGGCCTGGTACCGCTTTGTCATAGCTGACCGGAGCGAACCCCTGCGATAGCCGCCTCATAGGCCGGATCGTCGTACCGCGACGCGAGGAATGCGGGCGCGTAGTGCGGGAGCGGCCCGCCGGTCAGATGATCCGCGAGGAGCATCGCCGCGCCGCAGGCCGCCATGATCCCGAACCCGCCGAACGCGCAGTCCGCGTATAGCCCGCGGACCGCGAGCGGTCCGACGAGCGGGCGGTTCTCGCGCGTGCGCGTGTAGTAGCCGCCGTCGATCACCGGGCGCGGCGTGTGGCCGACGTACGCGGCGAGACCGGGGATCATCCGCACCAGGCCTCGCAGGCAGATCTCCGCGAAGGCCGGGTCGAAGACCGGCGGATGGACGGGCGGCTCGCGGCGCTCCTCGTACGACCAGATGAGCAGAAGCGCATCGCTCTGCGGACCACCCTCGGGGCGGAGGTGCACGCCCGCGGGGAACACGCGGGTGAGCCAGTCCGGCCGCTCGTCGGCGACCTGCGCGCGCTCGTCCGGCGACAGCCAGAGGCGCTGCGGATCGGCCCAGATCATGAACGGCGCGCCACGCGGCACGAGGTGCGCGTCGTCGCGGAACGCGACCTTCCCGTGAAGCTCGTTGTAGACGGGGAGCCGAGCGCCGGCCATCGCCGCGACGTCACTGGCAAACGGACCCGCCGCCACGACGACCGCTTCGGTCGTGATCGGGCCCGCGCTCGTGCGGACGGCCTGCACGCGCCCATCGCGGACGTCGACGCCGAGAACACGGGCGCGCAGCAGCCGCAGGCCACGGTCACGCGCCGTCTCGACGAGGTGCATCCCGAGCTGCTGCGCCGAGAGCCAACCGCAGCGGCGCGCGTGGAGGACGGCGACCACGTCCTCCGACAGATACGGGAACGCTCCGCGGATGAGCCGCTGGTCGAGGAGGAGATCGGCACCGGTCAGCCCCCGGTCGGACCCGCCCGGCAGCGAAGGCGCGTACGGCGGATCGCTCGCGGCGCCGCGGTGCACCCGCAGCGGCCCGGCCCCGAGCGACGCGCTCTCCTCGGCATCGCGCCGGAGCTGCTCGGCGCGCGTCGGATCCGCCGTCGCCCACACGTAGCCGCGGCGGTTCAGGTGGAACGCGTCGCCGGATTCGTCGGAGAGCTCCTCGAGACGGTCGATGCTCGCGTTCATGAGCGCGACCATCGCGTCGTCCGGGCCCGGCCACCAGTTGCGATAGCACTCGCTGGACTTGTCCGAGGTGAGCGTGAGCGGCGCGCGCTCGTCGATCAGGACGACATCGCGCAGGCCGCGCCGGACGGCCAGCTCGTGGGCCGCCGCGACGCCGGCCATGCCGGCGCCAACGATGACGACCGCGGCGCGATCGGTCACGCGGGTCGCGCGCGGAGCGCAGCGAGCACCTTCTCCGCGGTGATCGGGAGCGAGTACACGCGTGCCCCGATCGCGTCGGCGACCGCGTTCGCGACCGCCGCGGGCACCGCAGGGTTCGCGAGCTCGCCGACGGACTTCGCGCCGAAGGGACCCGGGCCCGTCGCGCCGGTCAGGAGCGTGATCCGGAGCGGGGGCACGTCGGCGATCGTCGGGATCTTGTAGTCGCCGAGGTTGGCGGTGACGACGCGGCCGTCCTCGATGACGAGCTCCTCCATCACCGCCTGACCAAGGCCGAAGGCGAAGCCACCCTCGAGCTGGCCACGAACGGCGATCGGGTTGATCACCGTGCCCACATCGGCGACCAGCGCCGCATCGACGATCCGGAACGCGCCGGTGTCGGCATCGACGGTCACCTCGATGGCGAAGGCGTAGCTGCCGAAGACGTGCGCGTTCTGCTCCGCGGCGCCCGTGACCGTGATCGGCGGTACCTGTCCCGCGGCGAGCGCGGCCTTGATCTTCCTGGCACCGTCGAGCGCCGCGTTCCCGTGCACCGGCGTCACGCGGCTGCCGCCGACACCGGGATCCAGCGGCGACGTCGCGGTGTCGACCTGCTCGACACGGACGCGCTCGGGTGCGAGGTCGAGCTCCCGCGCGATCACGCGCCCGATCATCGTGTGCGCTCCGCCACCCTGATCGGTCACCCCGGTGCGCACCAGCACGTCGCCGTCCTTCTCCAGCGTCAGCGTGAGGCTCGTCTTGCCCCGGCCGACGTGGCGCACGCCCAGCGCGACGCCGCGCCCGTGCCCGCGCGGCAGCGGCGTGCCCCAACGCGATTCGCTTCGCAGCGTCGCGAGG
The DNA here is from genome assembly GCA_041496945.1 of Candidatus Limnocylindria bacterium. Classification (GTDB taxonomy): domain Bacteria; phylum Chloroflexota; class Limnocylindria; order P2-11E; family P2-11E; genus CF-39. Next base: position 17,607 of record JBGQFO010000016.1, read on the forward strand.
ACCCGCCCGGCCTCGGACTCGTGCCACTCGTCGCCGTGCACGTCCACCTGGCCGGCGCGGATGGCGTTGCGCTCGCGGAGCTCGAGCGGGTCGATGCCCATCTCCTTCGCGATGAGGTCGAGCTGGGACTCGGCGGCGAACGAGTTCTGCGGTTGGCCCGGTGCGCGATCGTGGCCGGCGGGGAGGTGGTTCGTGTACACGGTCGCGACCTCGATGCGCGCGGCCGGGACGTGGTAGCCGGCGAGGGTGAGCATCGCGTCGCCGGGCATGAGGAAGTTCACCGGCTTCCCCGCGGCGTACGCCCCTCCGTCGAAGATCACGTTCGCCTGGTGGGCGGTCACGCGGCCGTCGCGGTCGACACCGGTGCGGAGTCGGATGACAGCGCCGTGCCGCGTGTTCGAGATCTGCAGCTCGTCGGCGTAGCGGAGGACCGACCGCACCGGCCGCCCCGTCGTCCGCGCGAGGAAGACCAGAGCGTGCTCGTCCAGCGACAGTCCCTTCCCGCCGAAGTCACCACCGACGTGCGGCGTGTGCACGACGATCCGCTCCTGGGGCAGGCCCACGGTGAGGGCGAGCTGTTCACGGAGCGAGAAGGGGGCCTTGTTCGTCGTGATCACGTGGGTGGCCTCGCCGTCGATCCAGACCATCGCGGCGCGGGGCTCGATGTAGGCCTGGTGGACGGGCGGCACGCGGAAGGTGTGCTCGAAGACGCGCGCGGCCTTCGCGAAACCCGCGGCGACATCGCCGTGCTCATGGCGATCGTGCCCCTGGACGTTCGGATGCGGCACCGCCGCGCGCACGACCTGCTCACCGCGGCGCGCGACGATCCGGTAGTCGGCGGCGTCGGGGTGGAGGACGGGCGCGTCCGCCGCGAGGGCGAGCTCCGCGTCGAACACCGCCGGGAGCTCCTCGTACACGACCTCGATCAGCCGCGCCGCCTCCTCCGCGGCCTCCAGCGTGTCGGCCGCGACCGCGGCGACGCGATCGCCGATGAAGCGCACGCGGTCCCAGGCCAGGACCGGCCAGTCCTGGAGCCGCCGGCCGAAGCGCGCCGGCCGCACATCGGCGCCGGTGAGCACCGCGCGCACGCCCGGGACGGCCCGCGCGGCGGCGACGTCGACGGAGCGCACCAGCGCGTGGGCGTACGGGCTCCCGACGAACGATGCGTGGAGCATGCCCGGGCGGACGAAGTCCGCGGCGAACTTCGCGGCGCCGGTGACCTTGTCGCGGCCCTCCAGCCTTCGCTCCGGTGTGCTCAGGACGTCGTTCATGGACTGACGCTCCCGGCGCTGCGCCCCAGGCACGCCGCGAACTCCGCGAGGATCTGGTCGGCCTTGCGCTTTATGACCGGCTGCCCGAACTCCCCGAGGCGCCCGGCGATCGCGAGATCACTCTCGACCCGGAGCTCGCAGCCGGCGCCCACCTCACGCAGCGAGAGATCGACCGTCGCCCGTACTGTGCCGCCAAGGCGCGCGTCCTTCGCATCCGCCCGGAGCGACCCGTGCCACGTCGCATCGTCGCGGGCGGTCACCTGGACGACACCGGCGAGCGTGAGACGGACCGGCCCGATCTGCACGGGAAGAGATCCGGTGAACGCGCCGGCGGACCCCGTCGGCTCCACCGCAGTCACGCCGGGCACGCACCGCGCTGCGAGGGGAAGGTCCATGACCACGGCCCACACCCGGTCCGCAGGCGCGGCGATGGTCGCGGTGTGCGAGAGCTTCATGAGGCGAGCGCCGCGAGCGCGCGCTCGGTCCACACGCGCGCCATCTCGCGCTTGTATGACGCCGAACCGCGAAGGTCATCGATCGGGTCGACGTCGCCGCGCACCAGGGCGGCGGCCTCGCCGAATCGCCGCGCATCGACCGCCTGACCGCGGAGCGCCGCCTCGACCGACGTCGCGCGCATCGGCCTCGCGCCGACGGCTCCGAGGAAGATGCGCAGATCGCGGAAGACGCCGTCGGCGATGTCCGCGCGCGCCCCGACCGACACCGTCGCGTAGTCGTCGACGCTCCGGAGCGTGAACTTGAGGTAGACAGCGCGCGTCCGCGAGTCGCGCCCGGGGAGCTCGACCGAATGGATGAGCTCCGCCGGACCGAGCGAGGTGGTGAAGGTGTCCACGATGAGGTCCTCGATCGGCACGCGCCGTCGCCCGGCCCCGGACCCGCCCAGCACCACGACCTGCGCGGCGAGCGCAGCGAGCATGACCGGCGCGTCGGAGGCGGGATCGGCGTGCGCGACGCTGCCCCCGAGCGTCGCCTGATTGCGTATGCGGACGGTCGCGACCTTCAGCACCGCGTCGGCGAGCTCCGGCCAGCTCGCGCGTACCGCGGCCGACCGCGTGACGGCGCTGTGCGTCGCGGTCGTTCCGATGGAGATGCCGCCGTGCGCGTCGACATCGATGCGTGCGGCGTCGGGGATCCGGCGCAGGCCCACCACGTACGACGGGCGGATGAGGCCCTGGCGCAGGAGGAGCGTGAACGCGGTGCCGCCGGCGAGGATCATCACGTCGTCCGCGCGCTGCGCGAGCGTTGAGACGGCCTCAGGCCAGCTGACCGGTTCGCTGAGATCGAACGACCTCATCGCAGGGGCTACGCCCCTTCCACCCCGGCCTGGGCGGCTTTCCGGATGGCGCGCGCGATCCCGTGGTAGCCGGTGCACCGGCAGAGGCTGCCCGTCATCCACTCCGTGATCTCCGCCTCGGTCGGCTTCGGATGCGCCGCGAGCAATGCGGTCGCCGTGATGAGCTGACCCGGCGTGCAGATGCCGCACTGAAAGCCGCCCTCGGTGATGAAGGCCTCCTGCAGCGGCGTGAGGCGGTCGGAAGCGAGGCCCTCGACCGTCGTCACGCCGGCGCCGTCGACGGTCACTGCGGGCACGAGGCACGCGGACAGGAGGACCCCGTCGACGAGGACCGCGCACGCGCCGCAGACGCCGACGGAGCAGCCCTCCTTCGTCCCGGTGAGGCCGCAGTCCGTGCGGATGAGGTCGATGAGCCGCCTGCCGGCCGGCAGGCGGACCTCGCGCGGGTCGCCGTTCAGGGTGAAGCGGACGGTGTGCTCGCTCATCTTCCTCTCAGCTTGAAGCGCTGGATCTTTCCGGTGGAGGTCCTCGGGAGCTCCGGCAAGAATTCGATCCACCTCGGACGTTTGTACGCGGAAAGCGACCGCGACGCGAAAGACAGGAGCTCGGCGGCGAGCACGTCGCTCGGCCCGTCCGACGATACGACGTACGCGCACGGGCGGACGAGCCCGTCATCGTCGAGCCGCGCGACGACCGCGCACTCGCGAACCTTCGCGTGCCGGAGCAGGACGGCCTCGACGTCGAGCGGCGAGACCCACAGACCCGACACACGGATCATGTCGTCCGAGCGGCCGTGGTACGTGAAGTACCCATCCGTGTCGACGGAGTAGCGGTCGCCGGTGAAGACCCATTCGCCACGGAAGGTGTGCTTGGTCGCCTCCCGCTTCCGCCAGTAGAACGCGGCGGCCGACGGGCCGCGCACCTGGAGGTCTCCGACCTCCCCCACGGCGGCGTGCGTGCCGTCCGCCCGCAGCACCACGGCCTCGTATCCGGGGATGATCTGACCGGAGGTGCCCGGTCGCGCCTGGCCCGGCCGGTTCGAGATGCAGATGTACCCGAGCTCGGTCGAGCCGATCCCGTCGAGGATCTCGAGCCCGAAGCGCGCCTTCCAGCGCTCGAAGAGCGGCGCGGGTAGCGCCTCGCCCGCCGAGATGCAGCGCCGTACCGAGGAGAGGTCCGCCGGCGCGCCGGCCTCGATCGCGGCGAGCAGGCCCGCGTAGCCGGTCGGCACGTGATACAGGATCGTCGGACGCTCGCGCGCGATGGTGTCGAGCACAAGGCGCGGGTCCGGCCGATCCGGCAGGAGGATGGCGCTGGCGCCGTGCGCGAACGGGAAGATGCAGGAGTTGTTCAGACCGAACGAGAAGAAGAGCTTCGGCACGCTGAAGACGCGATCGTCGGCGGTGAGCTCGGCGACGAGCCGCCCGTGAAGCTGCGCGGCCTGCGAGGCGTTGCCGTGCAGGTGCACGATGGCCTTCGGCCGGCCCGTCGTGCCGCTCGAGTACTGCCAGAAGGCCATGTCGTCCGTCGTCGTCTCGACCGCGGGCAGCCTCGCGGCAGGCGTGTCCCACAGATCGGCGAAGGTGAGCGTTCCACGCGGCGGCGCGGCGCCGCCGACGATGACGCTCTTCAGATGCGGCAGGGACGGACGCAGCGGCTCGATCTTCGGCAGCACGCTCGCGTGCACCACGAGCGCGCGGGCACGGCAATCGTCGAGGAGGTACGCGTACTCGTCCGTCGCGAGGAGCGTCGACAGCGTCACCGGGACCGCGCCGATGCGCGTCGCGCCGAGGAACGCGGCGATGAACTGGGGAGCGTCCGGCAGGAGGAGCGCGACACGATCCTCGACATCGACCCCGAGCTTGTTCAGGCCGGCGCCGGTGCGCGCCACGAGGTCGGCGATCTCGGCGTACGTGAGCGTGTCGCCTTCGTACCGGAGCGCCGGCCGGCCGCCGTGACCGGCGGCGAGATGAGGCTCGAGGAGTGCGGCGGCGAGGTTGAATAGCTCGGTCACGCGCTGCGCTCGCTTAGAGGTATTTCCTGCCCGTGAGTCGATCCGGTACGGCCAGCCCGAGCGCCCTGATCTTCGGCTCCATCTCGGCGACGTACTGCCG
>JBGQFO010000017.1:0-21496 GCA_041496945.1 Candidatus Limnocylindria bacterium
GATGCTGATGCCCATCAGCTGCGCGGCCATCTGATTCTCCGAGACGGCGCGCATCGCGATCCCCGTCGGCGTATAGCGGAAGAACGCGAAGAGGACCGCCATCAGCGCGAGCGTCACCACGAAGATCAAGGCGTTCAGCTGGCTCACCACGACCGTATCGATGCGGAAGGGCGGACCGGACACCGGTGCGGGGAACGTCCGTATCTCATAGCCCCAGATCCAGCCCGCCGCTCCGAGGAGGATGAGGCTCAACCCCACCGTGACGATCACCGGGTTCAGGATCGTGGTCGTGCTGATGTGGCGCAGGACGACACGCTCGATGAGCGCGCCGAACAGACCTGCGAAGAGCAGGGTCAAGACGAAGGCGACCGCGAACGGCAGCTGGAGGGCGGTCAGCAGCGTGAAGGCCACGAATGTGCTGAACATCGCCGTCTCGCCCTGGGCGAAAGTGATGATCTGCGTCGTCTTGTAGATGAGGACGATGCCGAACGCGGTCAGCGCGTACAGGCTGCCAAGCGCGAGCCCGTTCACGAGCAGCTGTCCCCAAGGCAGATCGAGCGTCACACGCTCAGCATCCGAATGGCGCGTTCGGCGAAGTCGTCGGCGATCGCGGTCTCGGTGAGCCGCCCTCTCGGCCGGTACCAGCGATGGACCCACGTGCACATGCCGAGGAGAGCGAGGGCGGCGAGCTTGGGATCGGTCCCGACGAACGAGCCGTCGCGCATGCCCTGCCCGATGACGCCTTCGAACAGGTTACGCATGGTCCGCTGCTCGGCGTGCACCTGCCGTAGCGCCGCCGGTGGCAGCACGTGCTCCTCACGGAGGTATACGCGAACAGAATCGAGATTCCTCAGAACGCCGCGCACGTACGCGCGCACCATGGCGCGCAGCTGCTCGGTGCACGTGCCGGTCCCGCCCGCGGTGGCTCGTATCTCGCCCAGGACCTGGTCCGCTCGCCCCTCGAACAGTCGAACGAGCAGCTCCTCCTTCGAGGAGACGTAGTAGTAGAGGCTGCCCTTGTAGAGGCCCACGGCATCCGCGATGTTCTGCATCGAGGCGGCGTGGTAGCCCTTCTGGCGGAAGATGCGGAGGGCCGCCGCGCGGATGGACTTCTCGCGCTCCGCCGACCGACGCTGCCGCCGCCGCCCGAGGGCCGGCACGCTGCGCACCCTCAACACCCCTGCCACGGGCGCGGACGATATACCAAACGACCGTTCGGTAGAACAGCAGGCGTAGCCTGTCTCGCAATGAGCGATCGGGGGGCGATGCTGAACGCCGCCGGCGAGACTGTCGCGGTGGAGCCGATCGCCTTCGATGATCTCGGCGACGACGAGGTCCTCGTCCGCCTGACCGCGAGCGGTGTCTGCCACACCGATCTCCACGTCAAGATCACGAACGGCTGGGGCATGCCCTTCCCGATCCTCCTCGGCCACGAGGGCGCCGGGGTCATCGAGCGCGTCGGCCGAGAGGCGACCTCCGTCCGGACAGGTGACCGGGTGGTCATCTCGTGGCGCGTCCCCTGTGGTGCGTGCGCGATCTGTCTGCGCGGCGATCCGGTCCTCTGCCAGACACAAAGGGTCGCGCAGCCCCGCATCCGCCGTGCGCGCGATGGCCAGCACCTCGCCCGCGTCCTCTCGACCGGTACCTTCGCCACCCGCACGATCGTTCATGCGGCCCAGGCGATCCCGGTGCCGGAGGCGATCCCGCTCGAGAAGGCCTGTCTCATCGCCTGCGGCGTCGTGACGGGTGTGGGCGCAGCGCTGAACACGGCGAAGATCCGCAGAGGGTCACGCGTCGCGGTCATCGGCTGCGGCGCCGTGGGGCTCTCCGTGGTGCAGGGCGCGCGCATCGCGGGAGCCGATCGGATCGTCGCGGTCGACCTCGCGCCACAGAAGCTCGAGTGGGCTCGCCAATTCGGTGCGACGGACGCGGTCGACGCGCGGAGCGGCGACCCCGTCGCTCTGGCTCGCGCGGCTGCCGGTGGGCCCCTGGATTACGCGTTCGAGGTCGTGGGCCTTCCGGCGACGATCGTGCAGGCGGTCGGGATGGTCGGGTACGGCGGAACGGTGGTGATCGTCGGTGTCCCACCGACGGATTCGACGGTCACGCTACCGCTCGCGCGGGGCGGCCTCTTCAATAAGAAGGTCACGCTCACGTCGTGCAGCGGCGGCGACATGGTCCCGTCCGAATTCTTCCCACGGCTCATGCGCTGGTACCTGGACGGTACGCTGCGGCTCGACGAAATGGTCACGCGCGAGATCGGACTCGAGGAGGTGGAGGACGCCTTCGCCGCGATGACCAGCGGGGCCGTGATCCGATCGGTGATCCGACTCTAGCGTCGACCGCGCTCCGGCTCGCCGACCTCGTCGCCTACGCCGACGGCTCGATCGTCAGCCGCGCGATCGTCCAAGAGTCTGCCGCGTCGCTCACGCTCTTCGCGTTCGATGCCGGGCAGGCGCTCAGCGAGCACACGACCGCCTTCGACGCGTACCTCCAGGTGCTGGACGGCGAAGCTGATCTCGTCACGCTCATGCCCGGCGGCGTGCCACATGCAGTGACCGCGCGCGGGCGCTTCAAGATGCTCCCCCATAATCCCTGACCGGCGGCGGCGAAGAGAGCCGCCGCCGACGTAAGGAGACGCACGGATGAAGATCACCAAGAACCTCGGCATGCTCCTGCTCGCGATCTACCTGATCGTCGTTGGGGTCCTGGGGCTGGGGATCATCTCGGTCAGCGGGCTCGGGACCATCGTCGCCATCCTCGCGATCGCCGCAGGGGTGTTGATACTCATCGGCAGGTAGAACGACCGTCGCGCCGCGCCCTACGCACGCGCGCGTCGACGTGACACACGATCCCCGAACCGACGGAGCGCTTCGATCGTGGAGCGGAGGTCGCGGCCCCACTCGGTGAGCGCGTACTCCACGCGCGGCGGGACCTCGGCGTAGGTCGTTCGCGAGATGAGGCCGGCGGCCTCGAGCTCGCGCAGTCGAGCGGTGACCATCTTCGGATTCGCGTCACCGAGCGAGCGCTCGATCTCGGTGAACCGCCGGGGTCCGCCGAGCAGGTCCTGGACGATGAGGAGCGCCCACTTGCGTCCGACGAGCTCCAGGGCTCGAGACAAGTCATCCATGGTGCTTACTTTATTGGGTGCTACTTGCTATTAGCAAGTATCGCGGGTAGCGTAACCGGGACAGAAAGAAGGGCAATCTATGACACTCGTTCAAGACAGACCGACCGTCGCGACCAACAGCGCGACGATCAAGCAGTGGGTCACCGAGATGGCCAAGGGCGAGCTCGATCACGCGCCGTACGCCGAGGACGCGGAGATCTCGGACCCCAGCGGCAAGTACAAGGGCAAGGCGCAGATCCTCCAGTCATTCAAGGTCTGGAAGACAGCCTTCCCACAGGGCACCGGCGAAGTGACGAACCAGATCGCCATGGGCGACCACGTCACGTCCCAGGTCGTCTTCAAGTCGACCCACACCGGACCTCTCGTCTCACCGAGCGGGACGATCCCGCCGACGAACAAGCCGGTCGAGCTCAAGGTCATGCTCGTCAGCTCGTTCCGCAACGGACTGATCCAGCGTGAGCGCACCTACTACGACCAGGCTGACCTCATGCGTCAGCTCGGCATTACGCTCCCGCCCAAGCCGTAGCACCTCTCGCGAGTCGTGAATGAGGAGCACCCGAAGGGGTGCTCCTTTTCGCTGCGCCATCAAGCGGCTGCCGCGTTCGATCGGGGGGCAGCCGCCGGGCCCGCATCCCCGCCCCAGGACGGAACCCGGGATGCGAGCCGACGGCGGCTGCGGAGGGGTTGGGGACAGCACTCTCGGGAGCGCGCGTCAGGCGAGGATGCCGCCCGCCGGCGAACGAGGTCATTACGGAATCGTCATGAGCCGGAAGGGGGGCCGCCTGGTCGGGGTTGGCCTACCCCGCGGCGGGCGCGGTGTCCGGCTGGAGCTGGTCGAAGACGGAGGCCGCCTCTTCGATGATGGAGCCGGAGACATCGTCCGACAGCGTGTATCGGACGATGTTGCCCCTGCGCTCCGCGACGACCGCGCCGAGCTCGCGCAGGACCCTGAGGTGCTGACTCGTGGCCGGGCGGGTGCGGCCGATCACGCGGGCGAGATCGCTCGCCGCGAGCGTCGTCTCGCGCAGAGCGCGCACGATCTTGATGCGGGCGGGATCGCAGAGCCCTTCGAGCAGCTCGCGCATCCGCTTTTCATTGCGTGGCGTGAGCATCTGCTGCTCGGCTGCCGTGACCGCGGCGGGATCGATCGGTTTGGGGGTGTCGGCAGACATGCGCGCTCCTACTACGAGTCCCTAGATCTTGGGCGCTGTGAGGAAGCGATAGCCGAGACCGGCAAGAGTCTCGACGTAGCGCGGTCGATCGGCGTCGTCCCGGAGCTTCCGGCGCAGGCTGCTGATGTGGCGCGCCAGGGTGTTATTTCGGACCTCATGGTCGGTCGCGCCGAGCGCGTCGGTGAGCTCTCGGTAGGTGACCACCCCACCGGCCCGAGCGGCGAGGGTGTACAGGAGGACGTGCTCGACGGGCGAGAGCTGCACCTCGCGCGTCCCTTGACGGATACGCCGGCGCAGTGCGTCGATCTCGAGATCGGCGACCCGAAGCGGCGCCACGCGCCGGTCAGAGGGTCGACGATTGCGTTGCAACGCAAGCAGTGTCGGAACGCCGGCGGCGGCTGACATGACGAACTCGTCATTTCGGTCGGCACTAAAGGCGCGCCGCGCGTCGGCCTCCGAGAGCCCTGGCGACGAAGATCAGTGCGACTGCACCGATGGTGGCCACGATGATCGATCCAAGGAGCCCGCTCGGCTCCGCGGACGGCGCGACCATACCGAACAGCCATCCGCCGACGACCGCGCCGATGAGGCCGAGGACGAGGTCACCGAGCAGTCCGTAGCCGCTTCCCTTCATCAGCTGTCCGGCGAGCCAGCCGGCGACCAGCCCGACGATGATCCACGCGATGATCCCCATCAGATGCCTCCCTGTGCCGTTTGGGACCGCGAGGCGCGAACGTCACGGAGGATGGCCATGCTCGTGAGGGCGAGACCCACAAGGGCCGCGGCGATCAGGAGCAATTCCGAACGAAAGAGCTCAGCCACGTTATTTCGCTTCGGCCTGCCCAGCGAGCTCGCCGCGCTTGCCGGTGAACGCGCGGACCACCGCGACGACGAGGGCAGCGACGAGGACGAAGAACAGGATCGAGAGGAGCGCGGCGATCTCGAAGCCCGACGTACCGGTGGGCTGAGCGAAGATGCCGCGGAACGGCGCGACGAGCGGCTCCGTCACTCCGTAGATCGCGGAGACGAAGGCCTGGTCGGCGTTCGCCCCGAAGAGCTTGCCTACGAATCGAACGAGCAGGAGCACCTCGAGGACCGTGAAGATGAGCGCGATGACGCGGGTGGCCGTCCAGATGGAGCCGCCCTCCGTCGGCGTCGTGGTTGCTTCGACCTTTGTCGAGATCTGGCCGGGTGTTCGCGCGGGGACGTCTGCCGGTTTGGTGGTGGTTGTGGTCGTCATGGGTCGATCGTGCGCCACAAGGCGTGCCCGGTCATGACCGAACCGTCACACCGCAGGCTCGCCAGGTGTCAACCGCCGCGCGGGAAGGCGAATACCACGAAGCGCGGGTCGGAGGGGTTGGGGCCGGTCGACGTCTGCAGGGTCAGCCGCTCCCCCGTCGTCGGCTGGGTAGAGGACACGTCCGTCGGCGTCACTCGCGGGAAGATGTCTCGGATGACGTACACGCGGAGCTGACCGTCGGGCGCCAGGATGAAGACCTCATCGCCCGGGCGGGCGTTCCAGAGCGTGAGGAACATGCCTCGGCGCGCGTGCGCGTACAGGTACGTATTTCCGGTCTGCCCGGGCCACGCGGTGCCGGGCAAGTGGAAGGCGTAGCCCTCAGGCGTGTGCTGGTCTTCGATGTCGCGCGTGACCTCACCCTCCCGGATCTGCAGCTCGATCCCCAGCCGCGGGATGGTGATCCAATAGCCGATCCGGACCGTCTCGCTCGGTGTCTCCACCGCAGCGACCGTTTCCAGCGCCGGCGATGGCGCAGGCGTCACTGACGGCGACGGTGCCGGCGTCGAGATGACGGCTCGTGGCGCCTCGAGTGCCGTGCGGATCGCGAGCGCTGCCGTGGGCTTGGCCGGTGGTGCCGTCGGCGTCGCGGATGTTCCCACCCCCAGGCCGGGCCCCGCGCTCGCGAGGAGGAGAGCGACCGCCGCGACGAGCGACCCGAACACGCGGAGGGAGTCCCTCACGGGACTCCCCCTCGCCGGTCGTCTCCTGCGCGCCCTAAGCGATTGGAGGAGCACGTCTGCGCCGTGCGCGGGCCACCAGGTACAGCACTGCGAACGCGACGATGAGGATCGGAAGGATCAGGAACGTCATGTCCTCCTCGAGCGTGGAGGTCGAGGGCAGCTCGGGGAAGGCGATCGAACCGATGCCCGTCGGCGCCGGGGTCGCGCTGGCACCGGGAGCGCTCGTTGGCGCGGGCGTCGCGCTTGCCGACGGACTTGGGCTCGGGCTGGGCGACGGACTGGGGCTTGCGGTCGGAACCACGTCGCGCGCGTCAGGGTTTATCCCAGTCGAGCAGGTCGAGCGCTTGATGGTGTCGTTGATCAGCGTCACGTTGCCGGTACCCGCGAGGAGCCGCCCGTCGATGGTGGAACCGTTCGCGACCGTAATGGACGTCGCGGCAAGGACGGTTCCGACGAAGGTGGCGGTCGTCCCAATGATGGCTGTGTCGACCTGCCAGAAGACGTGGCACGACTGAGCTCCGTTGATCAAGCTCACCGTGCTGCCGTTGCTCACGGTGAGTTGCGTGCCCAACTGGAAGATGAAGACCGCGCCCGGGTCACCCCCGCCGTTCAGCGTGAGCGTCCCCCCGCCCGAAAGAGCCATGGCGGCCGCGGACTTGTACACACCGTGACTCAAGTTCTTCGCCGAGAGCTCGTTCGCGGCAACGGGAAGACCACCCAGTCGGCCTGCGGCGTCGCCGATCGCGGTGGTCAAGGCGCCCTTGGCCAGGACCAGCCGGGGCTGGTCATTGGTCATGCAGGGAAGACCGGTGGCGTCGCTCGCGTAGATCGTCCCTGTGACCTGTACGCAGTTCAGACCGATGATGCCGGCGCCGGGTGCGGGCATCAGCCCAACGTCGCCGGTGATCGTCGTGGGCCCAACGTTGGTGAGGTTGGGAAAGCCGGACAGGATCGCGAACGGCTCGGCGAGTCCAAGACCCACCGTCGCGGTGTGCGATGCGTCTGCGGTGAGACCCAGGCCCAGCATTCCGATCGTGAGCGTCAGTGCGACGCCAACCGTAAGCAGCTTGCCAGCGCGAACAGTGTTCTTCATTTCGGTGTTTCGCCCAAGACTGGAGCAGCACGTCGGCGCCGTGCTCTCACGACCATGTAGAGCACCACGAACGCGATGATGAGGAGCGGGAGGATCAGGAACGTCAGCGTGCTGTCATCCGTTGCGGTCGAGGGCAGCGAGGCGACGAGCGGCTTCGGAGTGGGCGTCGCTGCGACCGTCGGAGTCGCTGTCGGCGCGACGCTGGGCGCGGGCGTTGCCGTCGCCGCGGCGGCACACGTCGAGCGCGTGATCGTGTTGGTGTCCAGTGTGACGGCCCCGTTCCGAGCGAGCGCTCGGCCGTCGATCGTCGCGCCGGTCGTCACGGTGATCGACGTGAGGGCGATGATCGTCCCCTTGAACGCAGACCCTGTGCCGAGCGTCGCGGAGCTGCCGATCTGCCAGAAGACATTGCAGGACTGCGCGCCGCCGCTGAGGACGACGCTACTTCCGGTGGCGGTGGTCAGCGTCGAGCCCGCCTGGAAGATCCATACGTCGCTCGAGGTACCAGAGAGCGTGAGCACGCCGGTGAGTGCGAGCGAGGACGCGGAGTTGTAGACGCCGGCCACGAGGGTCTGGCCCCCGAGGTTGGCGGCGACCGGGATCGTCGGCCCGCTTCCGGCCGCGGTGTTGTAGGCGGTGACGAGATCCGTCTGGGCTCCCTGCGTGACGGCATCACCAGCGTGATTCGTCCCAGTGACAGTGACCGAGCCGAAGCCCGTCATCGTGGTCGTCGGGAACGTGCCGACGTCGCCGTTGATCGTCGTCTGCCCGGTGTTGGTGATCCCGGATCCCGCCAGAACCGCGAAGGCGTTCGCGGTCCCGAGGCCGACCGATGCTGGGCCGGCACCGTTTGCCGTGAGTCCGGCACCGACCATGGAGATCGCGAGGGTGACGGCGATGCCCGCCGAAGCTGCCAGTCTGAGACCGCGGAGTCGAGTCTTCATAGTCGTCTCCTCAAAGGCTCTCGCGACGTTGATCGAAGGAGCACCGTCGCGGAGACCGGCAATCCTCGCGTGTGAACGGCCGGCAGCCGCCGGTCTGGTCACCTCTCGAGGCTACTCGCCGTGGGCGCGACGCACGTGACGAATCCGTCATTGGCAGCTGTGCGTGGGGTGGAGCTGGGCGACGCCCTAGCCGAGGTCGGCCCGGCGGACCAGACCCCGTCCCTGATCGGGACCACCGGTCGCGAGGCGGCGGGCGATGGCTCGTCGCACGCGATCGAACTCGTTGATCACGACCTGAGGCGCGTTTCGTCGCGCTACCAGCGCTTCTTCTCTACTCAGCGACGCGGTGACCGCGCGCTGACGCGCCGCGAGCTCCTCCACCCACGTCTTACGACGCGCGCTGTCGGCGCCCCGGTCGAACGAGCCGATCGCGCAGAAGCCGGTAATGGCGACGCCCATCGCGAGGCCGGCGAGGAACCACAGATCAGGCATGTGCCGACTGTAGGTGCCGGTCGCCGGTGGCTCATGACGGATCCGTCATCGGCGTGCATGACGACGGGGTCATGACAACGCTCCGGGCGGCGGTGACTGTTAGGCCGTGTCTACTGACGACCGCATCCAATTGCTCGTGCTCGAGGAGTTCCGGCTCCGGAGCGGTGACGCGGACGGCGCGGTCGCGCGCATCGTCGCCGGGTCGCGGCCGGGCCGTGAACCCCCGATGCCGCTGCTCACCAGCATCGACGACCGGCGCGATGTGGCCACGCTGCGTGCTGTGCACACCGGCGAGTCCGCAGAACCCGATGGAGTGCAGCATGCCGCGCTTGAGCCGTTCGTCTCGAGTTGGCAGACACCCAAGCATTACGGTCCGCGGATGACCGAACGATCTGAGAGCCCGCCGACCTACTACCGGCTCGCCGTGACCGAATCCGGCATCAACGACACTGACCCGGTCGCGGAGGAGCCGCGGGGCTTGCGCCAGGACGCAACCTCGACGGACGTCGGCCTTCTGTGGATCGGTCAGCCCGTGGGAACTCACGCGGGGCTGCTGGTCCTGCTCGGCAGCCGCGACGGTCCACCTGCCGCGAGGCTCAGCGCGAAGAAGTGGCCTTTGGCGCTAAGTCGCTACCTCGGCGTGCGTATCTACGAGAGCCGCGCTTAACACCGGGACTAGAATGGGTCCATGCCGACTGTCCCTTCTGGCCCTTCGGCGGCCTCGTCGAAACGGGCGGTCCGCGTGCTCATCGTCCTCGCGGACGGCACGCTGGCGAAGACGATCGATCTCACGCTCCGGCACGGCGCCTACGTCCGCCGCTCTGCGGCGAGCGTGAAGGAAGCCAGGGACGCGCTCACCGAGTGGAAGCCGCACCTCCTGATGCTCGACATCGACCTCGAGGCAGGTGCGGGCATCCAGCTCATCGATGAAGCGCGCGACGGCGCGCAGATCGGGATCATCGCGCTCACCCGCCGTAGCGATCTTCGCGGGAAGCTCGACGCTTTCGAACGTGGCGCCGACGACTACATAGGCATCCCCTTCGTCCCAGATGACCTGGTCGCCCGCGCCCGCGCGGTCCTGCGCCGGACGCACGGCGACGAGGGGCAGCTCGTCCCGAGCCTGCGCATCGGTGACCTCGAGATCGACGTTCTTAACCGCAAGGTGGTGGCGGGCGAACACGAGCTGCACCTCACCTCCCTCGAGCAAGCCCTGCTGTACCTCCTCGCCGCCAACGCTGGGAGCGTCCTGACGCGTGAGCAGATCCTCGACGCCCTCTGGGGCACCGACTTCGTCATCGAGAGCAACGTCGTTGATCGGCACGTGCGCGCGCTTCGCGCGAAGCTGCAGAACGACTGGCACAAACCCCGCTACATCGAGACCGTCGCGGGGAGCGGGTATCGCTTCGTTCCCGCGGAAGACGACGACGTGGAGAAGAACACGAGCTAGTTACGAAACGGTAATGACGCGCGTCGCGCGGCGCGCAATGCTTCTCACATGAAGCTCCTCCTGTGGACGCTCGCTGACTGCGCGTTACTTGCGAGCTTCCTCGCCCTTCTCTTGCAACACCAGCTGACCCTCTGACACGCCGGCCCGCCAGATTACCGATCCGTCATGACGCGACCGGCACCACGGCGGACGATTGCCGGCAGCACCGCGCGGGGAGGATTCGATGGCCACATTGCTCGTCGACGAGACAGCACGCGAAGGCGTCATGAGCCCGCGCGCAGTGTCCGAGGGGCGGCGCCGAACGGATCGCACTGATTCGCTGTGGACTCTCTTCGGTGCCGCCCTCCTGCTCACGTTCCTCTCGTACGTCGCGCTCACCGGCGCCTAACGCTGATCGCCACCGTGCGCGGGCCGCGCGCTCACCGCTGCCGACATATGCTCCTGCGGCAGAGGCGCGCGGTCCCTCGGGGCACTAGCGCGCCGCGGTGGAGGTTCGGTTGGAGGGGTCTCTTCGTTCGCTTGCGCGCCGATTCCTGAGCAGCAAGCCCGGCATCGTCATCGCGCTCGTCGCCGCGATCGTCAGCGCGGGCACGCTCGGGGTCGCTGGTGCGGCATCCACCGGCCTCATCTCGGCGTGCGTCAACAGATCCAGCGGCACCGTTCGCATCATCCTGCCGAGCTCCACGCCAAGAGGAGATCGGAACGAAGAGCGCGGCGATGACGGCATCCTCAACGGGTGCTCGAAGAACGAGACGCTCGTCACCTGGAACAGCCTGGGCGCTCCCGGGCCGCAAGGTCCCACCGGCGCGCCTGGGGCAACGGGACCGCAGGGACCGACAGGCGCGACGGGGACATCCGGTGCCGCCGGCCCGACCGGACCGCAGGGTGTCGCCGGCCCGACCGGGCCGAAGGGTGACACCGGAGCGACGGGTGCGACCGGTTCGTTCGTGGGATCGCCGTGCACGACCAGCGACGGCAAGCCCGGGACCATCGCGATGGCCAGCGATGCGAACAACGTTCTGACGTTCCGCTGCGCCGGGCCGGACTTCAGCATCGCCCTGACCCCATCGAGCGCATCGACCGCCCAGGGCGGCAGCGCGACCTACACCGCGACGATCACTCGTGACCCCACCTTCACCGGAGCGGTGACCCTCCTGCTGAGCCAGCCGACCGGTGCGGTCGGGACGCTCGTGGACGCCAGTTCGAACCCGCTCCCCAATGGCACCAGCAGCGCCACGATCACCTTCACCACCAGCGCCGCGGGCGTCACTCCGCCCGGGACGTACCCGTTCACGGTCACCGCGACCAGCGGCACCCTGAGCCACACCGCGGGCGCGGTGCTCATCGTCAGGTAGCTCCCAGCACGCAGGGCTGCAGGGTCGCCCACACGGGCGGCCCTGCAGTGGGTCTGACTGCGCGGGTTCCGAGGGCGCGCGGTATGAGGCCACACGACCCTAGTCCGGGGGCCCCGTGCAACGGACAGTCGAGCCGGTGGTGCGCTCCCTATTCGCTTTCGTCCTGGTCGCGGCGACCGCCGCGGGCTGCGGCGGCGCACTGACCACGATCACCGTCGGTGGCGCCGTCTCGCCCGCACCGACCGCCGGCGCTGACCCACCGGCCGCGACCGCGGCACCTTCCGTGGCGCCACCGTCGCCGTCGGCGACGCCAGCGCCCACCGCCGGCCCGGAGACGCGACTGTCGGGCGGTGCGGCCGCGCTCCCAGCCACCGCGACCGGCGTGGCCTTCGAGGGCCATCTGCTCATCGCCGACATCGGCAATCGGCGCATCGTCGAGATCGCACCGAGCGGCGACATGACCTGGTCGTTCCCCCGGCCGGGCGATGCCGCCGCGGCCGCGCTGGGGCCTTGGGATGACGCGCACTACGCGCCCGACGGCATCACGATCGTCGCGAACTCGGCCGCGACGAGCACGGTCATCGCCATCGATCGGACCACCGGTGGGATCCTGTGGCAGGCCGGCACCATCGGGAAGTCGGGACGCGGCACGAACGCGTTCAGCTCCCCCGACGACGCCGTGACCGCGCTCGACGGGTCGACCTACTTCGCCGACATCCTCAACTGCCGCATCGTTCAGCTGTCCTCGATGGGAACGTTCGTGCGTGAGCTCGGGGACGGCCGGTGTGTGCACGATCCGCCGCGCTCATACGCGTCACCGAACGGCGCGTATCCGACGGCCGACGGCGACATCATCGTCACCGAGATCACGGGCTCGTGGATCAGCCGCATCGGCGCCGACGGAGCACTTCGCTGGGCGATCCGCGCGCCGATGACCTACCCGTCGGACGCGATGGCCTACCCCGACGGCACCGTCCTCGTCAGCGATTACGTGTCACCCGGCCAGATCCTGCGCCTCGCGCCCGATGGCACGGTCGTCTGGCGCTTCGATGCCGGACGGAAGCTGCGCAATCCCTCGAGCGCGGTGCCCCTGGCCGAGAACCGCGTCGCGGTCAGCGACGACTTCGGCAGCCGCGTCCTGATCGTCGACCCGACGACCAACGAGATCGTGCGTGAGTACACGACCATCGGCGGTACCCGACTCAAGATCACGGACTGTGTGAGCTACCGGCCGGACTGACGCGCGGCCCTGCCTAGCGCACGACCTCGACCGAGGTGAAGACCGACTCGCTGATGCTGCCGTCGCGCGGGCTGTGCAGGAGGATCTCGATGGTCGCCGCACCCGCGGGCAGCGCGGGAAGCGGCAGGGTGAATCCGCCCCACATCTCGCTCGTGCCAAGCGAGGCGGTCGCGAAGTCGTTCACCAGGACGTTCCCCACGGCCTGGATGCGGTACTCGAAGCGAGCCTCGAACGCGCGCACCAGGCCGGAGAGCTCGTCGCCCGCCCGGACGGTAGCGCCGAACGCTGGCCGATACAGCGCGATGTTCGCGCTCACGGCATCGGGATCGCCGCCGACGTCGACGACGAGCCGGAGTGGCTCGTACAGCATCGCCACACGCCACGGGCGGAGGTCGTCGAGCCCGAGGTCGTACCGGACGGTCCCGTCGATGCTCGTGGTCCGCACGGCGCGGAGCGGCGTGCGCTCGACGACGCGCCACGGATCCTCATCGGATCGTGTGCCCGGTAGCGTGATCGCGAGGATCCATTTCCCGAGACCCGGGACCGAGCGCTCGTCGTTCGCCGCCACGCTGACGGTGAACCCGAGCGAGCCCTTCGCGTCGGCGCCGCGCAGACCGGTGTCGACGACGAACCGCGTCAGAGCGGGCGCGAACGCGTCGACCGAGAGTCGTGACGTGATCGTCACCGGTGTCGCCGTCGCTGCCCGCCAGATCATCGGCTCGGCGCCCGCGCGGACGCGATATCCCGCGACATCCTCGCGCGTGGCCGGGTGGTCGATGACGACGCCCTCGCCGCCGATGATGGCCTGACGGCCGTTCTCGGTGATGAGGGCGCTGCGGATACCCGGCTCCTCCGTCGCCGTGTACACGACCTGTTGGATGAAGGCGCGCGTTCCGGCGCTCCCCGCGACGCCCCAATCGCCCGCGGGGACCGCGAAGTCGGCGATGACCTGATCGCCGGTGACGGTGACCGCCGCGGGTCGCGCCTTCGCGTTGAGCGCGACGTTGAAGAGCCCGCGCGGCGCGGCGGTGGTGGAGAGCGCGGCCAGCCGTGAGAGGACGCGCGCCTCGATGGTCGCGCCGGCTCCGGCGCCGTCGACATGCGCCGCGACCGGCGGCATCCGATCGCGAGCGAAGTACACGACCGCGTGGTCGAGCATCACGGCCGCGGCGGTCGGCGATGGGCTCGGGACGGTCGTCGCTGCGACCGTCGCCGTTGGTACGCCGGTCGCGGTCGGTCCGACGGTCTGCGAGGGGGTCGCCGTGACCGGCGGCAGCGTGCCTGCGCCACCGCAGGCCCCGATCAGCAGCCCGGGCCCCAGAGCGATGAGCGCGATGACACGGCGCATGCTCCGATCGTCGCGCTTGGGCCACTCGCGAACGAGGGCCGGACGGACCTTTGGCCCGCGCGGTCGCGACAGGTGTTCATACGGGATGCGCCCCGCAGCAACGTCGGTGCTCGCATGACGGACGAGACGGGCCGTCCAGCCCTTGTCCGCACCCTCCGCCGCTGCCACCGTGAGTGGAACGACATGACCGGCCTCACCACCGTTGAGGCAAGACGCATCCTCGAGCGCGACGGCCCCAACGAGCCACTGCGCGTCACCGGTTTCGCTCCTCTGCGCGAGTTCGTGCGCCTCGCCACGAGCCCGCTCATCGTCATGCTCCTCGTCGCGAGCGTGATCTCGGCCCTGGTCGGTGAGCTCGTCAACGCCAGCGTCATCGCCGCGATGGTGCTCATGGGCGTCGCGCTGGGCTGGTGGCAATCGGCCCGCGCGCATCGCGCCACCGAGCGGCTCCGGCTGCTCGTGAGCCCGACGGCGCGCGTATTGCGCGATGGGACGTGGGCGGTCGTCCCCCAGCGCGAGGTCGTCGCGGGCGACGTCATCCGTCTCGGCGCCGGCGATCTCGTTCCGGCCGACGCGCGCCTGGCGGAGTCGCGCGATCTCCACGTCCAGGAGGCGGTGCTCACCGGCGAGTCGCTGCCGAGCGAGAAGGGCGTCCTCACGGCCGCGCTCAGCGGCCCTGCCTCGGAGCACACCGACGTCGTCTATCTCGCGACCACGGTGATAAGCGGCACCGCCACGGCGACCGTGTTCGCCACCGGCAAGCGGAGCGAGGTCGGCCGGATCGCCGCGAGCCTGGCGCGACCCGCCCCGGACACGGAGTTCGACCGCGGGAGCCGCACGTTCGGCTACTTCATCATGCGGATCGTCCTGTTCCTCGTGGTGTTCGTCTCGCTCGTGAACATCGCCCTGCATCGCGACCCGCTCGACTCGCTGCTCTTCGCCATCGCGCTGGCGGTGGGCCTCACGCCGGAGTACCTGCCGATGATCATGACCGTCACGCTCGCGCAGGGGGCGGCGCGCATGGCGCGAGACGGCGTGATCGTGAAGTCGCTCGGCGCGATCCAGAACTTCGGCAGCATGGACGTGCTGTGCTCGGACAAGACGAACACACTGACGACCGGCGCGCTCGAGCTCGAGCAGTGCGTCGACCCGCGTGGAGTCGCGAGCGCCGACGCGCTGCGCGCCGCCGCGATCAACGCGGCCATGCAGAGCGGCGTCGAGACCGCGCTGGATCAGGCGATCCTCGCGCGCTCACGACCGGATCTCAGCGCGCTGCGCAAGCTCGACGAGATCCCGTTCGATCTGGCGCGACGACGCGTGTCCGTTGTGGTCGCCGGCGACGGCGGCCCGCAGCTGATCACCAAGGGAGCGCCCGAGGACATCGTCGCGCTCTGCATCCTCGACGACGGGGCGCGCGCGGAGGCCCTCGCCACGGTCGAGCGGCTCTCGCGCGACGGCCTGCGGGTCCTCGCGATCGCGACGCGGCCCGTCCCCGAGCAGCAGGCCTACGCGATCCGTGACGAGCGCGACCTCACCCTGGTGGGCTTTGCCGCGTTCGTCGATCCGCCTCTGCCGGACGCCGCCGAGGCGCTCGCCGCGCTGCGCGCCGACGGCGTGGAGCTGAAGGTGCTGAGTGGAGATCACGAGCTCGTCGCTCGGCACGTCTGCGAGCGCCTCGGCCTCGACGTTGGGGCGATCGTCACCGGAACGGCGCTGGATGCGCTCGATGACCGCCAGCTCGCGGGCGTGATCGCCCGGACGACCGTCTTCGCGCGTGTGCATCCCGAGCAGAAGGAACGCATCATCGCGGCGCTCCGTCGGCAGGGCCATGTCGTCGGATTCCTGGGAGACGGCGTGAACGATGCGCCGTCGCTGCACGCCGCCGACATCGGCATATCGGTCGAGCGCGGGGTGGAGGCCGCGAAAGAGGCCGCTGACGTCATCCTCCACGGCACCGGTCTCGCGATCATCCATGAGGGCGTGCTCGCGGGGCGCCGCTCGTTCGGGAACGTCGTGAAGTACCTGCTCATGGGCACGAGCTCGGACTTCGGGAACATGATCAGCATGGCGCTCGCGTCGCTGTTCCTCCCCTTCCTGCCGATGCTGCCGCGGCAGATCCTCCTGAACGATCTGCTCTACGACGTCGCGCAGATGGGCATTCCGAGCGACGCGGTGGACCCGAGCTTCATGCGCAAGCCGCGCCGCTGGGACATCAAGCTCATCCAGCGGTTCATGCTCACGCTCGGTCCGGTGAGCTCGGTGTACGACCTGGCCACGTTCGGGGTGCTCCTGTGGCTCTTCCATGCTGACGCAGCGCTGTTCCAGACCGGTTGGTTCGTCGAGTCCCTCGCGACGCAGACCTTCGTCGTCTTCATCATCCGCACCACCGGCAACCCGCTTCGCAGCCGACCGAGCACGACGCTCATCGTCCTCGTCCTCCTCGTCGTCGCGGTCGCGATGGCGCTGCCCTTCACCCCGCTCGCTGAGGATCTCGGCCTCGTCCCGCTCCCATCGTCGTATCTCGCGGTACTCGTCGTGCTCGTCGTGAGCTATCTGGGCGTCGTCGAGGTCGTGAAGCGCAGAGTGTTCGGCCGCTCCGGGATGGCCGACTCCGCGTCGTGACGCGCGCATGAAAGGACGGTCCACGTGATCCGTTCCCTGATCTTCGCGTCAGTCCTCCTCACCGTGGCGTGCGGCTCGGGTACGTCGTCAGCGGCACTGACGCAGGCCGACAACGGGCGCACCATCGAGCTGCGGATCGGGGACGAGCTCGTTGTCTCCCTGGAGGGAAACCCGACGACCGGGTTCGACTGGGAGCTCGTCGCGCCCGTGACGCCCGAGCTGGCGCAGATCGAGCGAACGTTCACGCCGCAGAGCACGCTGATCGGCGCGGGCGGGACGGTCCGTTATCGCTTCCGCGCCGCGGCCCCGGGCACGGCGGCGCTGAGACTGGCGTACCGGCGGAGCTTCGAGTCCGTCCCGCCACTCCGGAGCTTCGGGGTGGACCTGACCGTGCGTCCGTAGGGGGCATGCCCCGCAGCCGAGGCGACATTCGCCTCGGCGCCCTGGGCCACGAGGCACGTGCGCACGGCCACCTCGAGTGACACGATGAGGCGGTCCCGAGGGGCCTGCCAAGGGATCGTGATCGAGATCTCATCAAGATCGCGAAACTGGGAGCGGCATCAGAGACGGTCAGACGAAAGGCATCACCAGACCGGCTCCGCCGTAGAGACAACGGTCATGAACGAAAGCTCTCGGCTGGCAGGTCGCTCGGGATTTTCGCGTCCCACCGGGGTGAGCTGATGCGTGTCCTTGTCGCCTTTGACGGCTCGCCGTCCGCACACGTGGCGGTCGAGCTCGCGCGGACGCTCGCATGGCCGACTGGCTCCCTCGTCCGCATCGCGCAGGTGTTGCCCGAGACCGCGTTCGCCGATGTTCCGAACACGGGGCGCCCGGGGGAGGAGGCGGAGTCAGGGCTCGAGCGTGCGGCAGGGCGTGTGCGCCGTGAAGGCCTCACCGTCGAGCGTGACTTTGTCCGCAGCGACGCGCCCGCGGAAGCCCTGGTGGACGAGGCGCGACGGCTGAACGCCGACCTTCTCATCGTCGGCCACCGCGGTCACGGCGCCATCGCCACCGTGTTCCTGGGCTCGGTCGCCCGCGACGTCACCGAGAACGCACCGTGTCCGGTACTCGTGGCCCGCCGCGCCGGATGTCACCGGATCCTTCTCGCGGACGACGGTTCGGAATCGGCGTTCACGGCCCGTCGAACGCTCGCGACCTGGCCGATCTTCCTCGGCCGAGCCGTCAAGGTCGTCAGCGTCGCGCAGGTGTTCCAGCCGCTTCCCGCCGGCGTGAACGTCGCCGTGCGCGCCGAGGCCAGGGTCGCTCAGCACGACGACGAGGCGGTCGCTCGCGTCGCGCATGGTCGTCTCGCGTCGGTCGCCGCAGAGGACCTCGTCATCGCGGGTCTCCACGCGTCGGCGGACACGCGTATCGGCGATCCCGCGGAGGAGATCGTGGCGGCCGCGCGCGAGATGGACGCGGATCTCATCGTCCTGGGCAGGCGGGGACGTGGAACGGTGGCACGCGTGCTGCTCGGCAGCGTCGCGCGGGCGGTGCTGCTCTCAGCGCCGTGCTCGGTGCTTGTCGTTCGAGGCACCTGAGCGCAGGAGCAGGACCGCGGCCGGCGCGTGCCGGACGACACCCTCGGCGACGCTGCCCAGGAACAGGCGCGCGAGACCGGTCCGCCCATGCGTCCCGATCGCGATCAGGTCGGCGCGCCAGCGCTTCGCCTCCAGGACCACGGCTGCGCTCACGTCGTGAGAGGTCGTCTCCAGGAGTCGGGTCTCGGCGCGCACGCCGGCAGCTCGCACGCGCGCCTCGGCGCGTTTCGTGACCTCTCGGCCTGACGCGAGCATCGCGTCGCGATAGCCGTCGAAGTCGATGTACGCGCTCCCCTCCAGGCCCGCGGGTGGGAGCACGTCGACGACGTGGACGATGCGCACGGCGGCGCGCTGCTCCTTCGCGAGCCGGAGCGCGGCGGCCAGCGCCTTGTTCGAAGCGGCGCTGCCGTCCACCGGTACGAGCATCCGTCGGTACATCGCGGTCACCTCCGTGGGCTACTGCTGCGTCTTTGGCGCGGTTCCTCTGCTCACCTGCTGGCGTCCCGCGAAGAGCACGAATGCGCCGACCGCGATGAGCACGATCGGCCACCACGTGGCGACGAGCGCCTCGGCGGCGGTGCCACCGACGAGCTGCGAGCCGCCGACCACGGCGAGGATGCCTCCGGGGATGAGCGGCCACCATGCCGCGGCGGCACCGGTGAGCGCGCTGACGACGTAGATCGCGAGGAACCCCGCGGCGAGCCCGAGCACGACCGCGCTTCCTCGCAGGCCGTAGCCCGCGTCCTCGAACCCAAGCCCGAGCGCGAGCCCGCCCAGGATCATCGCGGGAACGATGAAGCCGTACTTGCGCGTGCCGACGTAGAACGCGATGAACATGATCGAAAGGCCGCCAAGCACGATCCAGTCGGTGTCGGTCGGCTTGAAGAGCTGGACGACGAGCAGCAGCAGGCCGATGCCGATCAGGACGGCGCCGGCGATCCACGGGCGTTCGGTGGTCGGGGTGTTGTTCATGACGATCCTCCCGGCTGTCTTAGGGCCTGGCTCCATGGCTCCCCCGCACGCTCGCCCGTCCCGCGATCAGCGCGCGACGGCCGGGCGTCCTCGGGCGACGGTGCGCCGGCCGCCGGGGCGGCGGCCCGAAGGCGTACGCGGTGTCGAGCAACGCACCCTCGATGAGCGCGAAGTCCGATTCGGTGATGAGGCGTGCCGCGCCGATCAGCTCGGAACGGCGCTCGGCGGTCCAGCCACGCGACACGGCCAGGCGCGAGCCGAGCGAGGTCACCGCGATGGGGTGATCGGCGACCGGAGACACGCGATGGCGGAGCCGCAGCATGCGCGTCTCGCGCGACAGCTTCGTGACGCTCGCGGTGCCGGCCAGGATGGGCCGGCGGTCAACGCCGCGAGCGGGCCAGCTCACGATCGCGATGCGGTCATGCGGCGTGAGCTCGTCCGGGACCGGCCGGAGCTCCGCGAACCAGTCGTGGTCGCGGAGGTCCGGCGACGCGATCTCGGTGACGAGCAGCCAGGTGCGTGCGTTCATGCGCTGATGGCGAGCTTGTTGGTCACTTCCTTGACGCCACGAGTCCCCCACGTCAGCGACTCCGCCTCACGGTACATCCGATAGGTCGGGACGGTGCCCTGGAGGATGGCGTCGCCTTTGTCGACGGCGACGTCGATCTCCTCGAACGGGAACCGCCGCACCAGCGCCGCCTTCAGCTCGTCGTGGATCTCGCGGTCGGTCCGAACGGACGGCGCGACCACGATGTGATCGTTCACGCTGACGACGCCGAGGAGGTGCGAAATGGCGTCGACCGCCGCCTTGCGCTGGTACCAGTAGTCGACGGTGCCCTTCAGCGTGACCACGCCGCTGCGGACGATCGTGTCGATCTTCTCCTCGGGGACGGTCACGTCCCATTCGAGTGCGCTCCGCACCGCGTGGCTGATCGCGGTGTCGTCACGGGGAGCGCCGAAGAGCGTAACGGTCAGCTTGTTCGCCACGTCCTTGACCCCGGGGACCATGGACGCGATGTCGGCGGCCTCGCCGAGCTTGACGTAGCTGGAGACCGTTCCGGTGAGCGTGACCACCCCGCGGTCGACCTCGACCCCGATCTCGGCCGGCTTGAATCGGATGTCACGCTCGATGTCGGCGAGAACGTCGAGCTGGATCTGCTTGTCGGTCTTTGTGCGGGTCTGTGTGAGCGTCATCGCAGTTCTCCTTAGTCATCGTCCTTGTCGTCGTCCTCGTCGAGTGCGAACGCGATCTTCAGGTCGACGCGATACTCGGTGACCTTTCCGTCCTTCACCGCCAGGGTCATGTGCTTCACGTCGGCGCCGGTGATGTGCCGCAGGCTGTGAGCCGCGGTCTTCACACCCTTGCCGATCGCGTCATCGAAGCTCGTCTCCGATGTCGCGATGACTTCGATCACCTTCACGACCGGGGTCACGTGCGTCTCGAGGTGGACTTCCTTCTCTTCCTTGTCCTTCACCAGACTTCCGAGCATGTCGCGCCTCCCTCTCAGGCGAGCCTGATGTCATCAAGCCTGCCGCGCGGTGCAGTACATCGAAAGGGCCGAACGACGGCGAAACGGCGGCCCCACTCCCTACGGCGTGTGGGGGGTTACCCGTCCGCTCCGCGGGTCGTGCCCCGGCAGCCTACGTGACCTACGCCGCGGTCCACCCGCCGTCGACGTACACCTCGGACCCGGTCATGTACGAGGCGCGTGGCCCACACAGGAAGGCGATGACGTCGCCGATCTCCTTCGATGTCCCAAGACGACCCATCGGTGTCTTCTCCACGATCGTGGCCTCGAGCGCCGTTCCCTTGACCGGCGCGACCATCGGCGTGTCGATGAAGCCGGGGTGGATCGAATTCACCCGGATGCCTTCCTTCGCGTAGCGGATCGCGGCGTTCTTCGTCATCAGGCGGATCGCGCCCTTCGTCGCGTGGTATGCCACGGACCCACCGAAGCCACCCACCGCCCCGAAGATCGAGGAGACGTTGACGATGCTGCCTCCCCCGCTCGCACGCATCGCGGGTACGGCGTACTTCATGCCGAGCCACACGCCCATCTGATTCACGGCGACGACCCGGTCCCAGCCCGCGCGCGACTCATGCTCGACGTCCTCCATACCGCCGATGCCGGCGTTGTTCACGAGGATGTCGAGCCGGCC
>JBGQFO010000018.1:0-21038 GCA_041496945.1 Candidatus Limnocylindria bacterium
GGACGCGCATCTGGACAAGTGCTGCGAGTCGGTGCCGTGAGCACGCGCGCCCGCCCCGCCGCGTCTGGCCTCGCGGTCGACGCGGTCGGCGAGCACAACCAGCGCATGTGGGACCGGCTCGCGTTCGCCGGCATCCCCTATACCCGCGCCGAGGGGAAGCCGCCGCGCGACGCCCGCGGCAAGCGCCGCTTCCTCGACGGCCTCACCTACGGACGCATCAAGGGCATCCCTCTCGACGGCAAGCGCGTGCTCTCGCTCGCCGGCGGCGGCGGGTGGGACCCGATCCTCTTCGCCGAGCTCGGGGCCGAGACGACGCTCTTCGATCTCTCGCCGCGGCAGCTCGCGACCGTCCGGACCCTCGCGCGCGAGCGGGGCACGAAGCTGCGCCTCGTCCAGGGTGACATGCGCGACCTCTCTCGCTTTCGCGACGGGGAGTTCGACCTCGTGTACCACCACCACTCGCTGGTGTTCGTCCCCGATGCGGCGCGGGTCATCAGGGAGGTGGCGCGCGTGCTCGCGCCGGGCGGCACGTACGTGTTCTCGACGATGCACCCGGTGACGCTGCGCATGTACGAGACGTGGACCGGCACCGGTTGGGGCTTCAAGCAGCGCTACTTCGACAGCGGACCGGTGCCGGCGAAGTCGCCGACCTGGGAGTTCGGCGACGTGAAGGTGGACGCGCCGACGCTCGAGTACGGTCACCGCTTCTCCGATCTCGTGAACGCCTGCGTCCGCGCGAAGCTCGTCGTCGACGGGCTCTGGGAGTGGTCACCGGGTGATGCCGGCGGGCCGGTGGGCTCGGATGACGATCTCGAGCGCCAGCTGCCGGCCTACGTCGCGATCAGAGCTCGCCGTCTGGGCGTCGCATCTTCGCGGACGCGTCCGCCCGCAGCTTCGCGGAAGCCTCGGCGTACTGCGACACGATCGCGCTGACCTTCCGCGCCGCGACCGGGATGTTCACCGCCCAGCCCACGCCGATGACCTTGTCGGAGAACACGCGGTCGGTGTCCGGATCCCAGTAGGCCTCGCGGAACTTCTCCAGGGAGGGCACGCGGAAGTCGTACGGGATCGAACCCGCGACCCGGCCGTGCCAGGTGCGTTCCGCCGGTGGCTTGCGCAGCTCCTGGTAGACCGCCGCCCCGATCGCGAGCCACGCGAGCGTCCGTACCAATCGCATCAGATCGTTCATACCTTCGCCGCCTCCATCGGGGTCGTCCCCGGTTTCGTCAATGGGATCCCGCGCGCACACTGCGGGCAGTCCGCGGCCATGTGGGTCGGCACGTCGAGCGACCAGAGCGCATGCAGCGGAACGCCGAGCGCCGCGCGCCCGCCCGAGCGATCCACCAGCACCGCCGCGCCGACGACCGTGCCGCCGGCCGCGCGGACCGCGTCGATCGTCTCCTGCACCGAACCGCCGGTGGTCATGATGTCGTCGACGACGAGGACCTGCTCGCCGCGTGCGATCTGGAACCCACGCCGGAAGCCGCGTCCGGGCATGCCCTCTTCGCGCTCCGCGTAGACCGCGCGCGCGCCGAGCTGGCGCGCGACCTCGTGCGCGAGGATGATCCCGCCGGTGGTCGGGCCGGCGACCGTCGCGGCGCCGAGAGCCTTCGCGCGCTCCGCGATCGCCGCGCACAGACGCGCCGTGTGCGCCGGCCACTGGAGCACCCAGAATTTCTCCAGGTACATGGGCGAGTGCTTCCCGGACGAGAGCAGGAAGTGCCCCTCGCGGAACGCGCCCGCGTCGCGGAAGATGCGCTCGACCTCGCCCGGTGTGATCACCAGCCGACAGTATCCTGCGCTCGTGGAGACTGTGTCCTGAAGGTCCACGACGTCACCCTCACGCTGAGAGCGGGCATGACGACCTGGGGCGACGAACCCGGCTTCACGACGTCGCCGTTGCGACGCATCGCGAAGGGCGACACGTCCAATGTGTCGCTCATCTCGCTCGGCGACCACACCGGGACGCACGTCGACCCGCCGGTCCACTTCATCGAGGGCGGTGCGGCCGTCGACGAGCTGCCGCTCGATGCGCTCCTCGGACCGTGCCTCGTGCTCGGCTACGACGGCACGGGGAACGTCTCGAGCGAGTGGCTCGAACGCGCGCGCATCCCGGCGAACGCGACGCGGCTCCTCTTCAAGACGCGCAACAGCGAGCTCTGGCGTGACCCGACCCACCGTTACACGCGCGACATCGTCGCGGTGGACGCGTCGGCGGCGCGCTCACTCGTCGCGCACGGCGTGCGCCTCGTCGGCGTCGACTACCTGACCATCGAGCCGCAGGGCCCGGAGAAGGCCGGCTATCCGACGCACATGACGCTGCTTCGAGCGGGCGTCGTCATCGTCGAGGGCCTCGACCTGCGCGCCGTCGCGCCCGGCCCGTACGAGCTCGTCTGCGCGCCGCTGCGGATCGCGGGCGGCGATGGCGCACCCGCCCGCGTCTTCCTGCTCGAGCGCCCGAACGACCAAGACCGCGCGGTACGATGACAGCGGTGGCGATCACGCAGCGGCCGGTCATCCTGCGCCGCGACCTCGTCCGGATCTTCTCCGAGGACCGGCTGGTGGCCGTCATCCGCACGCCGACCGTCGAGGCCGCCGAGACCGCGGCGCGCGCCATGGCCAGGGCCGGCGTGCGCCTGGTCGAGATCACGCTCACCGTGCCGGACGCGTACGAGCTCATCGCGAAGCTCGCGACGGACGAGGAGTTCGCGAGTCAGGGAGCGATCGTCGGCGCGGGAACCGTGCTCTCGGGCGCCCAAGCCGAGGATGCGCTCCTCGCCGGTGCCCGCTTCCTCGTCTCGCCCGCCCTCATCCCCGAGATGCTCGAGGCGGCGCGGGCGCGCGACGCGATGACGATGCCGGGCACCATGACGCCGACCGAGATGGTGAAGGCGGCCGAGCTGGGCGCGGACTTCATCAAGGTCTACCCGCTCGCGACGATCGGCGGGCCGGACTTCATCACCAACGTGCGCCGCGCGCTGCAGCACCTTCCACTCGTTGCCACGGGGAATGTCGAGCTCGCCGAGATCCCGGCATACTTCAAGGCGGGCGTCGCCGGCTTCGGCATCGGTGGTCCGCTCATCCGTCCCGATCTGCTCGACAAGCGCGACGTGGATGGCGTGGTCGCCAACGCGAAACGCTTCCTCGCGGCGACGCGCCGGTCCTGACCGTTGCCTCGCGATCTCCCGCTCGGCAACGGAGATTTCCTCGTCACCTTCGACAGCGCGTACCAGCTGCGTGACGTCTACTACCCGAACGTCGGCCAGGAGAACCACACCGTCGGCGGGGCATGCCGCTTCGGCGTGTGGGTCGACGGGACGTTCGCATGGGTCACCGATGCCGGCTGGGAGCGGCACATCGACTACGAGCACGAGACCCTCGTCGGCGACACGCGTCTCCGTCACGCCGCCCTGGGGCTGAGCCTCCACTGCCGCGACGCCGTCGACTTCGATCGGAACATCTACTTCAAGGAGGTCACGGTCGAGGACACATCAGGCGCGCAGCGGGACGTCCGATTGTTTCAGCACTTCGATGCGAACCTCTACGGGAACGGGGTCGGCGACTCGGCTTACTACGACCCACGCTCCCAGTCGATCGTCCATTACAAGATGCGGCGGTACTTCCTCCTCTCGGGCGGCTCCGGTCAGCATGCGTTCGGTCTGACCTCGTTCGCGATAGGTCAGAAGGATGCGCCGGGCAAGGAGGGCACCTGGCGCGACGCCGAGGACGGCGCGCTCTCGCGCAATCCCGTCGCGCAGGGATCGATCGACAGCGTCGGCATGGTCGAGACGAGCGTCCCCGCGAACGGGAGCAGCACCGTCGTCTTTTGGCTCGCGGCCGGTCAGTCCTACGACGAGGTGCGCGAGTCGGACAAGCTCGTGCGCGAGCGGACGCCGTCGGCGTTCCTCGCGCGAACGAAGGATTACTGGCGCCTGTGGGCGAACAAGGACGAGACGATCGCGGATCACCTCTCGCCCGAGCTCACCGGCCTGTACAAGCGCTCGACGCTGATCATCCGCACGCAGGTCGACAACCGCGGCGCGATCATCGCGGGGAACGATTCCGACGTCCTCCGCTTCAACCGGGACACCTACTCCTATCTATGGCCGCGCGATGGCGCCCTCGTCGCCGACGCACTCGACCTCGCGGGGTACGGCGAGGTCACGCGGCGGTTCTTCTACCTCTGCGGGGAGCTCATCACGCGCGAGGGCTACCTGCTGCACAAGTACAACCCCGACGGCTCGCTCGGCTCTTCCTGGCACGCCTGGTCGACGCCGGAGGGACGCCTCGAGCTGCCCATACAAGAGGACGAGACCGGCCTGCCGATCTGGGCGCTCTGGCAGCACTACGAGCGCGACCGGGACATCGAGTTCGTCCGTCCGCTCTATCGCAAGCTCGTCCGCGCCGGCGCGGACTTCATGGCCACCTTTCGCGAGCCGCGCACCAAGCTCATGGCCCCCTCGTTCGACCTGTGGGAGGAGCGGCGCGGCATCCACGCCTGGACGACCGCGGCGGTCGTGGCCGGGCTCACCGCCGCGCGGAACTTCGCGGTGGCCTTCGGCCAGCACGAGTTCGCGAAGCGCTACGCCGTCGCCGCGCAGGAGATCCGCGACGCTGCGCTCACGCACCTCTGGGATCCCGACCGCGGACGCTTCGTGCGCACGGTGTCGGTGATGCCCGACGGGCTCATCGTGAAGGACGCGACCGTCGACATCTCGCTCGCGGGCATCTTCCTCTTCGGCATGCTCCCCGCGGACGATCCGCGGGTCGTCGCGACGATGCGGGCGATCGAGGAGCGGCTCACCGTGAAGACGCCGGTCGGTGGGGTCGCGCGCTACGAGAACGACCACTACTTCCAGGTGTCGCAGGACGTCGCGAACGTGCCGGGGAACCCGTGGTTCATCAGCACGCTCTGGCTGGCGGAGTGGTATATCGCGACCGCGCACACGGTCGCCGACCTCGAACGTCCGCGCGCGCTCCTGGAGTGGTGCCGCAGCAAGGCGCTGCCCTCGGGCGTGCTCGCGGAGCAGGTGCACCCGTACACCGGCGAGCCGCTCTCGGTCTCGCCGCTCACCTGGTCGCACGCCGCGTTCGTCAGCGCGATCCAGCACTTCGCGCGCCGGTCCGCGTCCATCCGCAGCGGGCTGCGCACGCAGGCGGCGCGCTCCGGTGAGGCGATCGCGTGATCAGGCGCGGGGGCCCTCGGCCGTGGCTCGTCGTCCTTCTTGTCTTGTCAGCATGTGGTGGCGGAGGCGGAAGCGGCGCGAGCCCCTCCGTCGAGCCGGGCATCGGCACGAAGGCAAGCTTCATCCTCGCGAACCCGGGCGGGCTCGCGGCGCTCGACGACACCGGACGCGCGATCGGCAAGCTCGTGAATCTTCCTGACCAGAGCGCGCCGTCGACGCCGGTGCTGCATCCGTCCAGGACGGCGATCGCGTTCGCGCTCACGCAGCAGCCCGATGCCAAGCGCGGCTTCGGATCGGACATCTACACGGTGAACCTCGACGGCACGAACCTGAAGCCGATCGTGCTGCACGAGGACAACAACGTCTTCTACGCGAGCCCGCGCTTCGACGCGAGCGGGAACATCCTCTACGTGCACCGCCGCGCCGCGCTCATCGTGAACGGCTCGTACGCCGGCAACGAGGACAGCATCGAGCGCATCGATCTGCGCACCGGAGGGCGGACACGCATCCTCAAGGACGGCGCCGATCCGACGATCAGCCCCGACGGCGCGACCCTGGTGTACGTGCATCTGAAGGACAGCCAGATCGACGCGCTCTGGCGCGCGGACATCGACGGCAGCAACGCCCGCCCGCTCCTCAAGACAAAGGACGCGTTCTGGTACCTGCAGGCGCCCCGCTTCCAGCCGACGGGCTGCGCGATCGTCTTCTCCGCCGCGGGCCACACCGTGGGCGGGATCCCCGGCACATCCGGTGGTCGTCTTGCCCACCTCAGCATCCCCTCCGAGCTGTTCCTGGTCCCGTGCGACGGCACGTCGGTGAAGTCCGTCGGCCAGACCGGCGACGACGTCGTCCCGGCGTGGTCGCCGGAAGGCGGGCGCATCGCCTACGTCGGATCCGGCGGGTTCTTCGTCCTCGACGTCGCGAGCCAGAGCACGCGGACCATCGCGCAGGGCCAGGACTTCTTCTTCGGGGACCTCGTCTGGCTCAAGTAGCGGTCGCGCGGCCCGATCGCCTCACGCTCGCAGCCTTCGCCACGGTGATCCTCATCGGCGGATCGAATTTCGTCGCGGTGCGGTTCAGCAACGCCGAGCTCCCGCCGTTCTGGGGCGCCACGATCCGCTTCATCCCGGCATCAGCGCTCCTGTTCCTCTCCCTGCTCGTCTGGCGCATCCCGGTGCCGCGCGGCGCCGCGCTCGTCGGCGCGGTGCTCTACGGCGGGCTCAACTTTGGCGTGGGCTACGCGCTCCTCTACTTCGGCCTGCAGAAAGCGCATGCCGGGACGGCGTCGGTCGTGCTCGCGACGCTGCCGATGTTCGCATTCCTCCTTGCGCTGCTCCACGGCCTCGAGCGCTTCCGCATGCGCCCGCTCGTGGGCGCGATCGTGGCCGCAGCAGGGATCGCCCTCGTCTTCGCGGACCAGCTCACCGCCGACGTGCCGCCGCTCAATCTCCTCGCGATCCTCGCCAATGCCGTCGTCGGCGCGGAAGCGAACGTCGTCGCCAAACGCTTCCCGCGCACGCATCCCCTCGCGACGAACGCGGTCGGCATGCTCGTCGGTGCGGCGATCGTCGGCGTCCTCTCGTTCGCCGTCGGCGAAGCGCACGCGCTCCCCCAGCGCATGGAGACACAGCTCACGCTCGTCTACCTCGCGACGGTGGGCTCGATCGGGCTCTTCGGCCTGTTCATCTTCGTGCTGAATCGCTGGACCGTGAGCGCATCCTCGTACGCGCTCGTGGTCATGCCGCTGGTGGCGATCGCACTCGGCGCCGTGCTGCGCGGCGAGACGATCTCACCGTTCTTCCTCGTGGGCGCGGCCGTCGTTGCCGTGGGCGTGTACATCGGCGCGCTCTCGAAAGGGTGATACCCGCGACGGCGTGACGAACGCGGCTGTTACGCGCTGGGTGGGAGCCGGTAGCCCGCGAGCGCCGGCTCGCCGCGCAGCTTCGCGTAGCCGGGCTTGATGCGGTCGTAGATGATCGCGAGGCGCTCGTCGTAACCGACGAACGCCGACTTCATCGCGTTGATCGTGAGCTTTTCGATGTCGATGAGCTCGAGATGCAGCGTCTCCGATAAGCGCCGGAGCTCCTCGGACAGCGTGATGTTCGACATGAGCCGGTTGTCGGTGTTCACCGTCACGCGGAACCGTTGCGCGAGGAAGTGCCGGATCGGGTGCGCCTCGATCGTCGGCGCCGCGCCGGTGTCCACGTTGCTCGATGGGCAGAGCTCGAGCGGGATGCGCTTGTCGCGGACGTACGCGGCCAGCGGACCGAGCGCGGCCACATGCCCGTTCTCGATGGTCATGTCTTCGATGAGCCGCACGCCGTGGCCGATGCGGTGCGCGCCGCATACCTGGATCGCCTGCCAGATCGATTGCGGCCCGAAGCCCTCCCCGGCGTGGATGGTCACCGAGAAGTTCTCGCGGTGGCACAGGTTGAACGCCTCGAGGTGCTCCTTCGCCGGATGGCCGGCCTCCTCCCCCGCGATGTCGAAGCCGACGACGCCACGGTCGCGGTTCGCGACGGCGAGACGGGCCATCTCGACCGAGTCGGTCCGGTCGCGCATCGCGCAGACGATCTGCCGCAGCGTGATGCGGTGGCGGCGATCGGCGCGCTCGAAACCCTGACCCACCGCGTCGACGACCTGCTGGAGCGTCATGCCGCGCTGGGTGCTGAAGACCGGGGCGTAGCGGCTCTCGGCGTAGACCACGCCGTCGGAAGCCAGGTCCTCGCCGCATTCGTACGCGACGCGCTCGATCGACTCGGGCGTCTGCAGGACTGCGATGGTGTGGGCGAAGCCGCGCAGGTAGAGCGCGAGCGAGCCGGACGCCGCGCTCGCGTGGAACCAGCGCGCGAGCTCGCCGGCATCGCTGGTTGGGAGGCCGGTGTACCCGAGCTCCTTCGCGAGCTCCACGACGGTGGCTGGCCGCAGGCCTCCATCGAGGTGGTCGTGGAGGAGCACCTTCGGGGCCGCCCGGAGCGTCTCGAGCGGGATCACTTGGCGCGGAAGTATGCGCTCCGACCGCCACCATGGTGGCGTTGCGCGGTCGTTCGGCGGCTAGCATTCGCCGCGCGGGGAGGGTCATGAAGCAAGAGGCCACGCGCGCCGGTGACGTCGAGGCCGAGCTCGTCCGCGCACGCGAGCAGCAGGCCGCGGTCACCGATGTCCTCGCCGCGATCACGCGCGTCACCGACGACGCGACGCCGGTGTTCGAGACGATCCTCACGCATGCCGCCAAGCTCTGTGGGGCCGAGCGGGCGACGATCGCACTGCGGGAAGGCGACCTCACTGTGGTCAAGGCGGGCTGGAACATCCCGAAGGCGGCTATGGCCGACTTCGCGCGCGAGCCGTTCCCCGTCGACCGCACCAGCGCAGTGGGCCGCTCGATCGTCGAGGGCCGCACGATCCGGTGGGACGACATCAGGCTCGATTCGGAGCTCTCCGGGAGAGCGCAGAACACGCGGAGCATCACCGGGTCGCGGAGTGTGCTGACGGTGCCGCTCCTGCGCGACGGCGTCGCCATCGGGGCGATCAATCTGCGGCGCACAGAGGTCCGTCCCTTCACCGACGACGAGGCCGCGCTCGTCGAGACATTCGCCGCGCAGGCGACGATCGCGCTCGAGAACGTACGTCGCTACAACGAGACGCGAGAGTCGCTCGAACAGCAGACCGCGATCGCCGACGTGCTGTCAGTCATCAGCACAGCGAACACTGACGTCGCTCCGGTCTTCGATGTGATCCTGCGGCATTCGGCACGGCTCTGCGCCGCGGAAGACGCCTACCTTCTGAGGCGTGAAGGCGAAGAGGTCGTCGTAGCGGCACGCTTCGGCCAGCGCCCCGATCTGCCAGAGCTCGGCCATCGGTCCGCGATCGCCAATATTCCTCCAGCCCGCCACTTGATCGACGGCGAGAACATCGTGCACACGCCGGACGTCGCGAAGGATCCCGAGCTCCCCGACAAAGGTGGTTCCCAGACTCGTCTTCGCGTTGCGATCCGGATCGGCGAAGAGCTGTATGGGTGGATGAATCTGACACGCGTCCGGCCCGCGGCGTTCACTGAACGACAGATCGATCTCGTCCGGACTTTCGCGCGTCAGGCCGCGATCGCGATCGCGAACGTGCGCCTCTTCAACGAGACGAAGGAGTCCCTCGATCAGCAGACTGCGTCCGCAAGTCTTCTGAAGGTCGTCAGTCGGGCCACGTCCGAGCTGCAGCCGGTATTCGATACGATCGTCGACAACGCAGTGCGCGTGTGCCACGCGGACTACGCCACGTTCTGGCGACCTGATGGCGACGCCTTCGTCGTGGTCGCGGGCCAGTCGGTCGACCCATCGTTCCTCGAGTTCCTGCGGACGACACGCGTCACGCCGGATCGCGCATCAGTGACGGGCCGGGCGCTTCTCGAGCGGACCCTCGTGCATCTGCCCGATGTATTCGCCGATCCGGAGATCGGCTATCGGGACAAGCCACGGCCGGGGAGCGCGCGGAGCGCCCTCGGCATACCGATCCTGCGCGGCGGCGAGGTGATCGCGCTCCTCGCCGCGGGCCGCCACGAGATGCGCCCGTTCTCCAGTTCGGAGATCACGATCGCGCAAACGTTCGCCGATCAGGCCGCGATCGCGATCGAGAACGTGCGCCTCTTCAACGAGACGAAGGAGTCCCTCGAGCGGCAGACGGCCCTCAGCGAAATCCTTAGAGCGATCGCGGCATCTCCGACGGACGAACAACCGGTCCTCGACGCGATCGCACAGAGCGCGGTCCGGTTCTGCGGCGCGCAGGACGCGGCCGTCTCGCTGCGGGGAGATTCGACATATCGCTTCGTCGCACACGAGGGGGACTTGCTCCCTGACCTCGGTACGGATCGCCCGCTCGACGAATCCACCGTGAGCGGCCGCGCGATCCTGCGCGGCGAGCTGGTTTCCGTCGCCGATATCCAGCAGCTCGAGCGTGAGTTCCCGCGCAGCTTCGAGTTCGCGCAGAAGTCGGGCCAGCGCGCGATGGTGTCAGCGCCGATGTTGCGAAAGGGCCGCGCGATCGGCGCGATCGTATTGCGCCGGCGCGTAGCGGGAACCTTCTCCTCGAGTGATATCGATCTGCTGCGCGCCTTCGCGGACCAGGCCGTCATCGCGATCGAGAACGTGCGTCTGTTCAACGAGACGAAGGAGTCGCTCGAGCGGCAGCTCGCGACGAGCGACGTGCTCCTCGCAATGAGCCAAGCGCAATCCGACGTCCGTCCGGTGCTCGACACGATCGTGAATGCCGCGGTCCGCCTCTGTCACGCGGACCGGGCGGCCTTCTACCAACGGGACGACGCGGATGCGGTCCTTGCTGCGACTGCAGGCGAGTGGGCGACGACGCGGCCAGCGGTCGGGAGCAGATCGCCACTCACGAGGACGTCGCTCGTGTCGCGTGCGCTGCAGGAGGGCCACACCACGCATGTCCCTGACATGTGGGCTGACGATGTACACGCGCGATTCCGCCCCGACATTTCGCTCGATGAGTGGCGGGCGAACGTCATGCGAAGCGGTCGCTCGCGGCTCGCGGCGCCCGTCCTAAAGGGAGATGAGACGGTCGGGGTCATTCGGGTGGAGCGTGACGCGCCGGGCGGATTCAGCGATCGGCAGATCGCACTGATGGAGTCGTTCGCGGCGCAGGCCGCGATCGCGATCGAGAACGTGCGGCTCTTCAACCAGACGAAAGAGGCGCTCGAGCGCCAGACGGCGATGGCAGAAGTCCTCAAGACGATGAGCCGCTCGGCCTTCGATCTCGAGCCCGTGCTCGACACGGTGGTCGAGAACACCGCGCGGCTCGCTGGCGGCGACGTCGCGTGGCTCGCACGAACGATCGGCGATGAGGGCTATCGCGTGCTTTCCCGCTTCGGCCCCGCGTTCGAACGTCCTGAGGTCGCGGCGGTCTGGTCGCGGCTCACGGTCATGCACATCCCCGCATCAGGATCTCTGATGGGCCGACTGCTCCGGGAACGCCGGGTCATTCACATCGAGGACGCCCGCGCGGAACCCGAGCTCTGGGATGCCTCCGTGCTCATCAGGGCGACAGAGGCGAAGACACTCCTCGCCATACCGATGCTGCGCGAAGACGTGCTGCTTGGTGGGGTGATCGTCGGGCGCACCGAGGTGCGACAGTTCAACGAGCGCGAGATCGCGCTCGTGCAGACCTTCGCCGATCAGGCCGCGATCGCGATCGAGAACGTGCGCCTCTTCAACGAGACGACAGAGTCATTGGATCGTCAGACCGCGCAGGCCGCGGTGCTGCGCGCCATCGCGGGCTCGCCGACCAACGTGGATCCCGTCCTCGACGCCATCGCGCAGAACGCCGCGCGATTCGCGAAGGCGGGAGACGTGAGCGTGATGCTCGTCCGCGGCGACGAGCTGGCTGTCGTCGCGCATGTCGGTCCGATACCCACGAACACCCGCGGCCCGCTCCGTTTCGAACGCACCTCCGTCGCCGGCACAGCGGTACTCGAGCGCCGGACCGTCAACGTCGGGGACGTCTCCGGCCCGGAGGGCGAGCAATTCACCCAGGCGCGCGAACGGACCGCCCAGACCGGGCAGAAGGCCATCCTGGCCGTACCGCTCGTCCGTGAGGGCAATGCGATCGGCGCGATCCTCCTCCGTAAGCGGGAGACTGGCAGATTCGACGAGAAGCAGGTGAAGCTCGTTGAGGCCTTCGCCGATCAGGCGGTCATCGCGATCGAGAATGTCCGGCTCTTCAACGAGACGAAGGAGGCCCTCGAGCAGCAGACCGCGTTCGCGGACATTCTTCGCGTCACTTCGGCATCACCGTCGGACACCCAGCCGGTGCTCGATGCCATCGCCGCCAGCGCCGCGAAGTTCGCCGCGGCAGAAGACGCGGCAGTTCTTCTGGTCCGCGAGGGCGTGCTCGTTCCCGTCTCGCATCACGGCCCGATCGTGATGCCCATGAGCGTTCCGGTTGATCGTGACTCCGTGTCGGGCCGCGCGATCACCGAGGCCAAAACTGTCCACTCCGCGGATGTCACTGCGACGGACGAGTACCCCCGGAGCAAGAGCACGGGCCTGCAGGGTGGCCAGCGAACGGTCCTCGCGGCTCCGCTCATCCGCGAAGGACAGGCGGTGGGCGTCATCGTCCTCCGCCGCCGCGAGCCGCGTCCATTTACCGATCGGCAGGTGCAGCTCGCCGAGACGTTCGCCGGCCAGGCGGCAATCGCTCTCGAGAACGTGCGGCTCTTCAACGAGACGAAGGAGGCGCTCGAGCGGCAGACCGCGACCGCGGAGATCCTCCGGGCGATCTCGAGCTCCCCGACCGACGTGCAGCCCGTGCTGGATGCGATCGCGGCGAACGCGATCCGGTACTGCGGCGCCGAGGATGCTGCGATCCATCTGATCCGCGAAGGCCAGTTCACGGGATGGGCGCACGCCGGCCCCATAGACGAGACTGAATTTGACGCCAAGGTGATGGAGCAGCCGCTGTCGGAGCGGCGAATGGTCCTCCGGCGCGACCGGATCTTTGGCCGGGCGGTCCTCGACCGAATGACGATTCACGTTCCCGACCTGCACGATCCGGCCGTCATCGCGGAGTTTACCGACGGCCTGGGTGAAGGTCGGGCCGCGAGGCTTCCTTTCCGGGCGGCCGTTGTGACGCCGATGCTGCGACATCAGGATGTGATCGGCACGATCAGTCTGCGGCGCACGACGCCCGATGCCTTCACCGCCCAGCAGATCGGTCTCGTCGAGACGTTCGCCGCACAGGCCGTCATCGCCATCGAGAACGTGCGGCTGTTCAACGAGACGAAGGAGTCGCTCGAGCAGCAGACCGCGGTCAGCGAAGTGCTCAAGACGATCAGCCGAACGGTATTCGACCTCGAGCCGACCCTCCAGACCGTGGTGGAGAACGCGGCGCGACTCGCCGACGCGGACATCGGATGGATGAGCGCACGGTCGGCGGAGGGCGCGTTCACTGCGAGGTACGGCCGTACACCGGAGCTCCTCGCGCTCTTCGGTGAGATGTTGGCGACGCCCACAGTGCCGGCGCGGCCCGGCGGCTTCCCCGGTCGATCGATCATGGGCCGGGTCTACGCGGAAGCCCGGACGGTGCACGTGCCGGACACTCAGCTCGAGCCCGAGCTGGCTGAGGCATCGCGGACGATCAAGCAGACCGGCGCCCGCACCGCGCTCGCGGTCCCGGTGATGAGCGAGGGGACCGTCATGGCGGCGGTGATCGTCGCGCGCCTCAGCGTGCGTCCGTTCAACGAGCGGGAGATCCAACTCGTCGAGACATTCGCAAATCAGGCAGCGATCGCCATCAAGAACGTGCGGCTGTTCAATGAGATCCAGCAGAAGAGCCGCGAGCTCGAGGTCGCGAACCGCCACAAGAGCGAGTTCCTCGCGAACATGAGCCACGAGCTCCGCACGCCGCTGAACGCGATCATCGGGTTCTCCGAAGTGATGCTGCAGGGGATCTTCGGCGGACTTAACGACAAGCAGCGCGAGTACCAAGAGGACGTCCTCTCCTCTGGCAAGCACCTGCTTCTCCTCATCAACGACATCCTCGACCTGTCGAAGATCGAGGCCGGACGGATGGAGCTCGAGATCTCGACCTTCTCGCTCGCGAACGCGCTCGACAGCGGCCTCACGATCGTCCGCGAACGTGCCGCTCGGCACGGCATCACCCTCAAGGCGAGCGTGCCAGCGGGCCTTCCGCCGATGGAAGCCGACGAGCGGAAGGTCAAGCAGATCCTCTTCAACCTGCTCTCCAATGCGGTGAAGTTCACCGCCGATGGCGGGCGCGTCGAGGTCCGGGGCCGCGTCGAGGACGGCAATGTGCGGGTGGACGTCCAGGACACCGGCATCGGCATCGCGCCGGAGGACCAGGCGCGCGTGTTCGAGGAGTTCCAGCAGGTGGGCCGCGAGCGCTCGCGGGAGGGCACCGGTCTCGGCCTGACGCTCAGCAAGCGCTTCGTCGAGCTCCACGGCGGCAGGATCTGGGTCGAGAGCACGCCGGGCAAGGGCAGCACGTTCTCGTTCACACTCCCACTCCGGCGGCCCGCGGAGGTGAAGGTATGAGCGATCTCATCCTCATCGTCGAGGACAACGACAAGAACATGAAGCTCGCGCGCGATCTCCTCCAGTACCACGGCTTCGCGACGCTCGAGTCGACGAACGCCGAGGACGGGCTGGTCCTCGCGCGCGAGAAGCAGCCGAAGCTCGTGCTCATGGACATCCAGCTGCCGGGGATGGACGGCGTGAGCGCGCTCGTGCAGCTGCGCGCCGACGCGGCGACCTCCACGATTCCGGTGGTCGCGATGACCGCCTCGGTGATGAAGGAGGACCGCGAGCGCTTCGAGAAGGCCGGCTTCGACGGCTTCATCACCAAGCCGATCGACGTCCGCGCCTTCCCTCAGCAGGTCCGCGACGCGGTCGCGCGCGGACGCGTGTGAGCACGCCGAAGGTCCTCGCGGTCGACGACACGCCGGAGAACCTCCGGCTCATCGAGGCGCTCCTCGTGCCGCAGGGCTACGACGTCGTCACCGCGTCCTCCGGGCGTGAGGCGCTCGCGCTCCTCCCAAAGGAGCAGCCCGACCTGTTGCTCATGGACATCGTGATGCCGGAGATGAACGGCTACGAGGTGACGAAGGCGATCCGCTCCGACGCCGCCTGGCGCCACGTGCCGGTGATCATGATCACCGCCACCGGCGGAGCC
The DNA here is from genome assembly GCA_041496945.1 of Candidatus Limnocylindria bacterium. GTDB lineage: Bacteria > Chloroflexota > Limnocylindria > P2-11E > P2-11E > CF-39. Next base: position 14,883 of record JBGQFO010000018.1, read on the forward strand.
GATCTGGTGCGCTCGCTCGAGGCGGGCGCCGACGATTTCGTCTCGAAGCCGTTCGACAGGAACGAGCTGCTTGCCCGCGTGAAGTCGCTCATCCGCGTGAAGAGCTACCACGACGACGTGACGGCAGCGCTCGACCGTCAGACTGCGATCGGCGAAGTGCTCAAGGAGGTCGGCAAGGCGACCCGCGATGCGGGCCCTGTCTTCATGGCGGTCATCCGCCACGCCCAGCGCCTGTGCCGCGCGGACAACGTTGGGATGTGGCGCCGCGAGGGCGACCAGTTCATCTTCGTCGCCGACACGTGGGGACGCTCGAGCTTCCAGGAGTACGCGGCGACACACCCGCAGGATCTGCGCAGCGCCCCCGGCGTCGTCGGTCGCGCGGCGCGTCTCAAGCAGACCGTGATCATCCCCGACCTCGACGTCGACCCCGACTACGCGCCCGAGGCGCTCGCTCAGCTGCGCAAGGCGGTGCCCGCGAAGCAGCTGATGGGCGTCCCGTTGCTGTTGGACGGTGAGGTCATCGGCGTGATCTCGACGATCTGGGCGCAGACGCGCGACGTCAGCGAGCGCGAGGTCCAGCTCGTGGAGACCTTCGCCGACCAGGCGGCCCTCGCGGTGAACAACGTGCGGCTCTTCCAGACCGTGGAGCGTCAACGCGAGGAGCTCTCGCGTTACCTCTCGCCGCAGATCGGAGCGCTCATCACGAGCGAGGAGGGCAAGCGACTGCTTGACGGGCATCGGCGCGCGGTCACGGTCGTCTTCCTCGACTTCCGGGGGTTCACCCAGTTCTCGGAGACCGTCGAGCCTGAGGAGGTCCTCAGCGTGATCCGGGCGTACCACAAGGCGATGGGCGAGCTCATCGCGGAATACGGCGGCACGCTCGAGCACTTCGAGGGCGACGGCATGATGGTGTTCTTCAACGACCCGATCGAGATGCCCGACCACGAGCTGCGCGCGGTACGCATGGCGATGGCGATGCGAGACCGCTTCGCCGATATCTCGGCACCCTGGCAGAAGAAGGGCTACGACCTGGGGCTCGGGTTCGGCATCGCGGTCGGCTACGCCACGCTGGGCCGCGTCGGCTACGAGGGCCGCTACGACTACGCGGCCATCGGCAACGTGACGATCCTCGCCTCGCGCCTCTCCGCAAAGGCCGAGGCCGGGCAGATCCTCATCTCGCAGCGGCTCAACGCCGCCATCGAGGAACGCCTCGAGACGGCGAGCATCGGCGAGCTCGAGCTCAAGGGCATGAGCCGGCCGGTGCCGGCCTTCAGCGTGACGCGGGCGAAGGCCTGATGGACGGCATCTGGGAGACGCTGCGCGCGCGGGTGGAGTACGCCACGTTCGTCCCCCGTCCGGTCCCCGACTTCGAGCGCGTCGACCTGCGCCGCCGCGATGGGACGCCCTACACGGTGCTCAAGAACCCGCGCGGCGACCACGGCGCGGGTCTGTACATCCGCCTGGAACCCGAGGACGTCGCGCTCTTCGAGCTCATGGACGGCACCCGCTCGATCCAGGACATCCTCATCGAGGGCCTCCAGCGGAACGGGGTCTTCGCGCTCGCCCGGCTGGCACGCCTGACCGCGGCCCTCTCGGCCAACGGCTTCTTCGGCGAGGAGCGCCCGCGGGTGTACGAGCGCCTCGCGCTCCGGCGGGCGCTGCGCGATCCACTGACGCGTCTGTCGCTGGGCCTGCGCCGTCTCATCACGTGGGACATCGCGCGCTGGTCGAACGCGGACGCTCTCGTGCAGCGCATCTACCGCGCGGGCGGCTGGCTCGCGTTCACACGCGTCGGCGCCATCCTCATCGGCCTGCTCGGTGTGGCGGGCATCTACGCTTGGGTGAGTGAGATCCGCGCCGGGCGGCATTCGCTCGTCAAAGTCGAGGACTCCTACGTTCTGGGGATCGTCGCGCTCCTCCTCCTGCAGGTGCTTTCGGTGACGATCCACGAGGCGGGGCACGCGCTCGCGATCGCCCACTACGGCCGCCGCGTTCGCCGTCTTGGCCTCGCGATCTACTACCTCTTCCCGTGCGTGTACGTCGACAGCACCGACATGACCATGAGCACGCGGAAAGGGCGCATCGTCGTGTCGCTGGCCGGACCGGTCGGCGGCCTCACCGTCGCCGCCCTCTGCGCGTTCGTCGCCTCGGCAAACGGCGGACTCGTCGGTGGGCTGGCGTTCAAGGCGGCGAGCCTGCTCATCTTCCAGTTCGCGATGAACCTGATGCCGATCCTCGAGCTCGACGGCTACTACGTGATGAGCGATCTGCTCGACGCGCCGATGCTCCGTCAGCGAGCGATGGCCTTCGCGCGCGGGAGCGTCATGCGCAAGATCCGCCGCCGAGAGCGCTGGTCCCCGAGCGACGTCGGCCTCGCCGTGTACGGCGCGCTCGCGATCGTGACCTCGCTCTTCATGATCGCCTTCTCGCTCGGACTCTGGGAGTCGCGCGTGCGGTTGGTCGCGGGAGAGCTGCTTGCTGCCGGCCCGATCGGCCTCCTCATCCTCGCGCTGCTCGTGATCGTATTCATCGGCCCGCTGCTCCTCGCACTCGTTGCGCGCGTCGTCGGGTGGGGCAGGTCGGCGGCCCGCGCGTCCGCGATGCGCGCGCGGCAAGCGAAGCACGCGATCCTCGTCGAGCGCGCTCGCATCCTGGCGCGGGTGCCGTTCCTCGTCGGCCTCAACGGGCCGGCGCTCCTGGCGATCGCGTCGCACCTGCGCGAGGAGCGCGCCGCAGCCGACATGGCGGTCGTGACCATCGGCGAGCCTGGCGACCGCTTCTACCTTGTCCGATCCGGGCGCCTCGAGGCGCTCGCAGCCGATGGCACGGTGCTCGGCTCGATCGGACCGGGCGAGGGCTTCGGCGAGCTCGCGCTCCTCGATCACCGCCCGCGCAACGCGACCGTGCGTGCGACCGAGGACTGCGAGCTGTGGTCCCTCGATCGCGGGCACTTCGAGCGCTGGGTGCGCGAGCGCTACGAGATCGCCGCGCGGATCCGCGCCTCGGCCGAGGATCGCGCCGCGCTTGCGGCGTTGCCGTTCTTCAAGGGCCTCGAGCCGCAGGAGCTCGATCGGATCCTGCCGCGGATGGTCACCGTCCGCGTGCCCGCGGGCGAGGCCGTATTCCGCGAGGGGGATCCCGGCGACCGCTACTACGTCATCCGTGGGGGCGAGGCCGAGCTTTCCGCGGGCGGGCAGGCCATCTCCCGGATCGGGCGGGGTGCGGGCTTTGGCGACCTGGCGCTGCTGTTCGGCCGGCCGCGCTCGGCGACCGTCACGGCCATCACGGACCTCGAGCTCGCGGCGCTCGGCCGGAACGAGTTCGCCTGGCTGGTGAAGACCTCCGGCGAGACCATGGGCGAATTCCGGGCGCGGACGGCGCACTATGTCGGGGCTGCCGGCCTGGGGTCGGCCGTCGGGGGAGCGTGAGCGGTGGACTGCTGGACCTGCGAACGAACGGCGATCGGGGCGTGCCGGTTCTGTGGACGGGGGACCTGCCGGGAGCACGCCCGGACGCAGCCCTTCGTCCTCGACGTGTTCCGCGGCAAGACACATGAGATCCTGCGCGCCCTGGTGGTCGAGGATGCCCTCCACTGCGGCGTCTGCAAGCCGCGCGGGGAGCCCGTGGAGCTACCAGAGCTGGAGTAGTGTCACCACGATCACACAGCGCGCGCCAAGGGAATGGACGAACGGCAACCCAGGGGAAGCGAGTCTTCTGCTTGACGCGGCAGAGACCAATTAGGGAGGGACGAGATGTCCAAGGAAGCAGTCGCAAAGGTCGTACAGCGTGCCATCAGCGACGGAGCGTTCCGTCGCCAGCTTTCCACCGATCCCACGGGGGCGCTCCGTGGCTTCGACCTCAGCCCGGCCGAGACGGCCGCCATCCGCAGCGGTGACTCCGGACGCCTGACCGCGTTCGGCGTCGACCTCCGCATGAGCAAGGCGTTCACGCTCGCCGGCAACGACTCCGCCTCGAGCGTCGTGAGCTCCGACCTCGGCGCGAGCAACACCGGTGTCCTCACGCCAGGCGATGGCGCGGGCGGAAGCGGCGCGCTCATCAGCGGCGACGGGGCGACCGGCAGCGGCGCGCTCATCGGCGGTGGTGGGGCGATGGGCGACAACGCGCTCATCAGCGGCGACACCTCCGACACCGACCCGATGATCGCGAGCGGTAACGAGATCGGCCGCGCGGGCGTGGTCATCCCGGGCGACCCGGCACACGCGCTCGGAGCCGACACCGGTTCCGACGGCGGCACGGCTCTGCCCGACGACGCCGACCAGTACACGCCGCAGTTCCACTCGAGCACCCAGGACGTCATCGTCAGCGACGACGGCGCTTCGGGCGCTTCGACACCAGGCGAGGCCGGCGGCGGCCCGGAGATCCAGCCGTAAGACGGCGACCCCACGCGACCCTGTCGTGCAGAAGAGCGGCCCTTCGGGGCCGCTCTTCCTGTGTGTCGGTGGATCCCGTCACGACCGCGCCCGACGCCACGACACATTCGCGACGACGTGACGATCACAGAGCCGCGGCCATCGCGGTGGACGAAACGATCGGCGCAAGGAGCGAGTGTCTTGTCAGAACCGAAACCGGGAGGGACAAGACAGTGTCGAAGGAAGCTCTCACCAAGGTGGTCCAGCGATCGATCAATGACGCGGCGTTCCGTCGTCAGCTCGCGACCGACGCGTCCGGCGCACTCCGTGGCTACGACCTCACGGCCGACGAGATCGGCGCGATGCGCAGCCGCGATGCGGCGAAGCTCACCGCGTTCGGCGTCGACATCCGCATGAGCAAGGTCTTCACGCTCGACCCGGGCATGGCCGGCTCCGCGACGCTGACGAGCGGCAGCGAGCCGCGTGACGTCGCCCCGGTGTGGGTCGGCGACGGATCCGCCCAGGCGGCCACCGGAAGTGAGCCACGTGACGTCGCTCCGATGTGGATCGGCGACTCGGCCAACGCGCACACGTACAGCGGTGACGACAACGCCGGCCCCGAGGGCGGGCTGATCGTCGGGACCGAGCCGCGCGACATCGCACCGGTGTGGATCGGCGAGACGAGCGTCTCGGGAGACGGGTACGCGACCGACGAGGGACAGCTCACCAACGGCGTCGACGGCAGCGAGCACCTCGCGACCGGCGACGGCAACCTCCAGCAGTAGCAAGGGAATGTCACGCAGGCGAGTGGGATGAGAGATGAGCGGCCCTTCTGGGCCGCTCATCCGTTAGTGCCGGATCTCCTTCTTCAGCAGCTCTATGGCGAGGATCTCGACGTGACCGCGGCCCAGCTTCAGGAACCCGCGACGCTCGAGCTCGACGAGGACGCGATTCACCGCGACGCGCGTCGCGCCGACGAACGAGGCGATCTCCTCCTGCGTCAGGCCGACCCTGCCGGTCGACCCGAGCAGCTCGTTCTGGTCGATGAGGCACTTCGCCACCCGGCCGGGTAGATCAAGGAAGACGAGGTCCTCGATGTGCTCGGTGCTGTGCCGGATGCGCCGTGCGAGCAGGGCCAGGAGCTGCCGCATCGCCGCGGTGTTGTGCACGAGCACATCCATGAAGTCGCGCGCCGCGAGCGTGAACGCGGTCGTGTCGGTGAGCGCGATCACGGTCGCCGAGCGCTGGCTCTCGTCGAAGAGCGCGAGCTCGCCGAAGATGTCGCCGCCACGCACCAGCGCGATGACGACCTCCTGACCCCCCTCCTCCTCGACCGAGATCTTCACCGTCCCCGTGGCGATGAGGTAGAGGTGGGTTGCGGGATCATCGCGATGGAACACGACCTCGTTGCGGGCGAAGTGCTTTGGATGCATGCGCGTCGCCAGGTCGACGCGCTCCTTCGGCGAGAGCGGCGCGAAGAGCGGCTGGTACCCGAGGTAGTCGGCGATCGCGTTGACGTCCACGAGGCGCAATCCTCGCATCGAAGTCAAGGTGCCGCCGCCAGCACTGTGATTGTTCCGAGACTCTGACCGCCCAAATTGGTCTGTGATTCTGTCCGCGTCGACGGGGAGAGAAAGGACGGATCACGGTGCAAGACCGACGTGTCCTCGTCCTCACGAGACTCATCGCCGGCAAAGTCGACCATTCGGAGGCGGCGCTGCTGCTCGGGCTGTCGCCACGCTCGATCCGTCGCCTGCGGGTGCGATACCTCGAGCGAGGGCCGGCC
>JBGQFO010000019.1:0-20157 GCA_041496945.1 Candidatus Limnocylindria bacterium
CTTTCTTGGGGCCGGCACGCGCCGGCACGGAGGACAGTAGCCATGTCGAAGCAGCAGCTCGCCTACGCGCTCGTGGTCGTCGCCGTCCTGTTCATCGTGTACGCCGCCCTGAGCTTCGGGGTCGATGCCGGGAACAAGAAAGCCTTGCTGGCGGTCGCCCTGGCCGGCGCCAGCACCACGGCCGCGGCGTGGTTCTGGCCGAGGTCCGCGGCCACCTAGCGAGGGCGACGCGCCGTCGCCGCCTATAGTGGATTCCACTATCGCGATCAGGAGGCCCCATGGCACGGCAGGGCGTGGCCGGCAAGGCGATGCCGATCAGCGTTCTGGTGACAGCGCAGCAGCGGAAGCGGTTCGCGGGCGAGGCCGCACGGCGCGGGCTCGGCGTCTCCTCGACAATGCGCGCGCTGGCCATCGAGCGGATCGGCGAGCTCGAGCGTGAGGAGCAGCTGGACCGCGCTCGGCGCTGGCAGCTCGGCCAGATGCGGGGGGTCATGGCGCGTATCGACCGCGAGGGCTTCCGGGAGGCGACCGAGGCCCAGATCGACGCGCTCTTCGAGGACTAGCTGGCACGCGCCGTCCGCCACCACGCCCGTTTCGCGGCGGACCTCGCGGCGCAGCTGCGCTGGCTGCGCGCGAACCGACCCGCCACCGAGCGCCACGCGCTCCACGCCGCGCTCCGCTCGTTCCGACGACGCATCGCCCTCCATCCAGGGATCGGTGCGGAGATCGAGCGTCGCGGCAGCCTGAGCTGGCGGGTGTTCCCGCTCAGCGCGCGGCTTCCCTACCTCGTCTGGTACTTCTACGACGGCGCCGACTCGGACGGTCCGATCTCGCTCGTCCTGCTCCTGCACGAGCGGCAGGATCGCGCACGCTTCGATCCGCGCGGCTAGCGCCGGCCGCGGAAGGGCCGAACGGTCGCTCGGCCACAATGTGCGCGTGATCGGCCACCCGGGCACCGCGTGAGCACCGAGCAGCGCAAGCTCGTGAGCGTCGTCTTCGCCGACGTCGTCGGCTCGACGGCGTTCGGATCGGACACCGACCCGGAGGCGGTGCGGTCGGTCATGGGCTCGTACTTCGAGCGCATGAAGGCGATCGCCGAGCTGCACGGCGGGACCGTCGAGAAGTTCATCGGCGACGCGGTGATGGTCGTCTTCGGCGTGCCGCGCCTGCACGACGACGACGCCGAGCGCGCGGTCCGGGCCGCGCTCGCCATGCGCGACGAGATGACCGACCTCAACGCCGAGCTGCGCGTGGCGCTCTCGGCGCGCGTCGGCGTGAACTCCGGCGAGGCCGTGGCCGGCGGCGGCCGCGAGCGCCAGTTCCTCGTCACCGGCGACGCGGTGAACGTCGCGGCGCGGCTGCAGCAGGGCGCCGAGGCAGGCGAGGTGGTCGTCGGCGCGCTCACCGAGTCGCTCACCCGCGCCGCGATCGAGTACGAGGAGCGTCCGGCGATCGCGGCGAAGGGCAAGGCCGAGCCGATGCGCGCCTTCCGCGCTGTCCGCCCGCGGAGCGCGGTCCCCGAGCAGGCCCGCGGGCTGCCGGCCATGCGCGCGCAGCTGGTCGGCCGCCAGCGCGAGCTGCGTCTGCTGCTCGACACGTTCGAACGCGTGCGCACCGAGCGCCGCGCGCACCTCTTCACGCTGGTGGGCAACGCCGGCATCGGCAAGTCCCGCCTGGTGGGCGAGGTGCTGGCGCGGATCGCCGCCACCGCGGACGCGCGCGTCCTTCGCGGGCGCTGCCTACCGTACGGCGCGGGCATCACCTATTGGCCGCTGATGGAGATCCTGCGCGCCGACGCGGGGATCGCCTCCGACGACGGGCGCGAGGCGGCGATCGCCAAGCTCGAGCGGCGGACGGCGCAGCTCTTCGCCACGGGCGCGGGCGCCGTCCGGTCGCGGCTCGCGGCGATGCTGGGCCTCCAACCGGTGGAGGAGGCCCTCGCGGAAGTCGCTGCCGAGGACGTGCCGCGCGAGATCGCCTGGGGCGTGCGGGAGTATCTGGCGTCGGTCGCGCGCGACCCGTCCGTCGTGGTGATCGACGACCTCCAGTGGGCCGAGCCCGCGGTCTTCGACATCCTCGAGGGCCTCGCCGAGCGCGCCGAGGACGCACCGCTGTTGCTCGTGTGCGTCGCCCGCCCGCAGCTGCTGGAGTCGCACCCCGGTTGGGCCGCGGGACGCGCGAACGCGGCCACGATCACCCTCGACGCGCTCTCCGGCGAAGAGACGACCACGCTCATCTCGCGGCTCCTGGACGTGGACGACCTGCCGGCCGATCTCCGCGCGCGGGTCGTCCAGCGCTCCGAAGGCAACCCGCTCTTCTGCGAGGAGTTCCTGCGCATGCTCATCGACGAGGGGCGGGTCGAGCGCGTCGCCGATCGCTGGCGCGCGACCGCGAGCGCGGCCGACGTGCGCGTGCCCGAGAGCATCCACGCCCTGCTCGCGGCGAGGCTCGACGGCCTGGCCGATGACGAGCGGCGCGCGATCCAGGTCGCCTCGATCGTCGGGGAGCGCTTCAGCGGGTCGGAGCTCCGCGCGCTCGCGCCGGACCTCGACGTGTCGCGGGCGCTCGGCGGCCTGCGGCGGTCCGGCCTCGTGCAGGAGGACCGCGAGACGCGCGAGCCGGAGCGATACCGCTTCAAGCACCTCCTGATGCGCGACGTCGCGTACGCCGGGATGCCCAAGGCCTCGCGCGCGGACCTCCACGATGCCTTCGCCGCGCAATTCGAGCGCGCTGTGGGCGACCGTCGCGACGAGTACGCCGAGATCCTCGCCCACCATGCCGAGCGCGCCTTCACGCTCTCGACCGAAGTGCGGGCGGCCCGCGAGGTGACCGAGCCGCGTGCTCGGCGCGTGCTCGACTGGGCCCTGGCGCTCGGCGAGCGCGCGCGGCGGCGCCAGGATCGCGGGCTGCTGGCGCCGCACGCCGCGACCGCCGCCGCGGCGCTCGCCGCGCTTGGCGACGGCGGATCGCCCGAAGATCTGATCGGGGTCGCCCTCCTGTCAGCGAGCGAGCGGCAGCTCGCCTCCGCGTACGACGCGGCTCGCGCCGCCTTCGAGGACGCCGCGCGCCTGGCGGCCGAGGCCGGGCGGCCGCATCTCGAAGCTCAGGCCCACCTCGGCGCGGCCGCCTCCCTCGTGTTCGGGATGGACGAGAGCGACGTCCCGGCGTTCCGCCAGCACGTCGCCGACGCCGAGCGGCTGTTCCGCGAGACCGGCGACGCCGGTGGCGAGATCGAGGCGGGGCTCATCGGTCTCGAGCGGCTCTGGGGCGGGGGTGAGATGGCCGAGCTCGTCAAGCAAGGTGCCGCCCTGCGCGAGCGCGCGCGCGCGATCGGCGATGGCGCGCGTGAGCTGCTCATCTGTGCCCGGCTCGTCCCCGCCGCCCTCAACACGCGGCAGGCCGACCTCGCCGCGATCTATCAGACCGCCAGCGACGAGCTCGTCGCGCGCCTGGGGGCGCGGGAGCCACCCTGGTCGCGCGCGGCCCGCTGCCTGCGGATCAGGTTATCGGGCGACCTCGACGCCGCCGAGCGCTGCTATCGGGATGTGCGTGAGGCCGCCCGCGCCGAGCGCGAACCGCTGCTGGTCATCACGGGGTTCCGTAACGGAGCTGAGATGCTGCTCGAGGACCGGCGCTATGCCGAGGCGGGGCCATTCGTCGAACAGGCGCTCGCGGTCAGCGTGGCCATCGGGGAGCGCTGGAGCCGCACCGAGCTCACCGCGGACCTCGCGGTGGTCGCCGCGGGCCTGGGCGACATCGCTCAGGCCGAACGCGTGCTGCTCGAGGCGCGTGCACTGAGCCGTCCGAGCGACGTGTACGCGGTGGCGCGCGTCGCGCACTGCGCCGCGCTGGTGCGCGAGCTCCAGCACCGCTGGGACGAGGCGGAGGCCGAGTTCGGCAATGCCTTGCAGATCTTCGCGCGGAGCGGTTTCGCGGGGACCGTCTCGCCCGGTTTCATCCGGCTCGACTACGCGGCGTTCCTCGCGCGCATCGGGCGCGCGGCCGAGGCGGCGACGCAGCTCACCACCGCTGAGGCGGAGATCGGGCCGCAGATCGGCGCCCGGGTGCGCGGGTCGCGGCGCTGCGCGAGGCGGTCGGCGCTCCCCGCAGCGGGTGATCGCCTAGCGGCGCACACGCGTGAGGACGAACGTCGCGATCGCCGCGGACTGCGTCGCGAGCGCGACGACGAGGACGATCCGCGCCACTGACGCCGCGTCCGTCGCCGTGAGGAGCAGGAGCGCGAGCTCCGCCGTGACGGCGATGGCGAGCAACAGACCGATGCGCATCTCCCCCCGCCCGATGAAGTACGCGATCCACAGGTTGAGCAGCGCGTTCGCGAGGGCCGCGACGCCGTAGACCCCGACGACCTTCGTCGTCTCGGGGTATTGCGAGCCGACGACAAGCGGTACGAGGAGGTCCGGCGCGACGACGTACGCCAGCGCGACGAGACCGCTCGTCGCGACGACGAATCCGAGCGCCAGGAAGAGCATCCGCTCGGTGTCCTCCCCCTTCGCGTGCGCCCGGGCGGTCCGCTCGAGGAGCAGGAAGCCGACGGCGATCGGCGCGAAGAGGACGATCTTCCCCATCGTGATCGCGCCGGCGTACGCGCCGGCCTGCTCGGGCGACAGGATCGAGCGCGCGAGCACGGCGTCGATGTTCGTGAGCGCGGCATACGCCAGGAGCACGACCGCCGACAGCACGAAGAACCGCGTCTCGCCGGCGCCGAGCGCGATCGTGACCGTCGAGCCACGCGCAGCGCGGACGAGCGGCAGCAGCGGGATCGCGGCGACGACCAGGCTCACCGCGATCGCGGCGGTCGCGCCGGTGAACGCGCCGTCGACGCCCAGGCCGAGGACGTAGACGAGCGCGACGCCGACCGCCAGGCGGGTCGCGGCCTGCGCGATGAGCGCGCTCCCCATCCACACGAAGCGCGCGAGACCCTGGAGCAGCCCGAGCATGAAGGTGAAGACGAGCGCCAGGAAGAGCGTGACGCCGAGGAGCGCGACCGAGACGGGCGGGAGCGAGAGCGCGCCGGCGAGGAGCGGCGAGAGCAGGAGCACGACGACGCCGAGCGCGGCAGCGCCACCACCGATGCGCACCGACCAGCGCCGCACGAAGGCGTGGAGCGCGTCCTCCTCATCGCGGGCGCGGTAGCGCGCGGCGAGGGTCGCGGTGGCGGACTGGATGACCTGAGACGAGACGGACTCGAGGATGAGGATCCCGAAGAGCGCGGTGAGCGCGGCGTACTCCTCGGGCCGGAGCAGGCGCGCCTGGATGACCTGGTAGCCGTACGCGAGGACGTTCGCGACCGTCGTCGCGCCGATGAGGAAGAGCGCGCCGGAGTGTTGACGGGCACGGGCGATCAAGGCAGCGCCGATAGTGCGCGTGATGGGCTGGTCGCGCGCGTCGGGCGCTGACAGCGAGGATTCCCAGGTCGAAGCATCTTGATGCCTCAGTTGTAGATGCTAAGATGCGCAAATGAGGACCACCGTCCGGCTCGACCCTGATCTCGCGGCACGGCTGCGCAAGATCGCGCACGAACGCGGGATCTCCTTCAAGGACGCGCTGAACGCCGCGCTCCGTGCCGGCATGGGCACGCGCGGGTCCAGCGCGCGCGCCTACCGGGTCCCCGCGCGGCGCCTGGGGCTGCGGCCAGGCATCGACCTCGACAAGGGCCTGCGCCTCGCGGCGACCCTGGAAGACGAGGAGATCGCCCGCAAGCTGGAGCTGCGCAAGTGAAGCTCACCGACGTGAACCTGCTGCTCTACGCGATCGACGCGTCTGCGCCACGCCATCGGCAGGCCCGAGAGTGGCTCGAGGCGCAGCTCTCGGGCACGGAGACCGTGGCCTTCGCCTGGTCGGTGCTGCTCGCGTTCTTGCGGCTCAGCACGAACGCGCGCGTGTTCACCGCACCGCTCGCGCTCGCGGACGCCTTCGAGCTCGTCGAGGGCTGGCTCGGCCAGCCGAACTCCACCGTCGTTCATCCGACCGAGCGCCACGGCGCAGTCCTCCGCCAGCTGCTCGAGCCCCTCGGCACCGCAGGCAACCTCACGAGCGATGCCCACCTCGCGGCGTTGTCGATCGAGCACGGGGCCGAGCTCTGCTCCTCGGACGCGGACTTCTCGCGCTTCGCGGGCGTCCGCTGGAGCGACCCGCTCTCCTAGCGCTGGACGCGGACTACCTGGTCGGCTCGGACGAAGTCGTGGATCGCGCTCGCGATGATCGCGCCCTGCCCGGCCAGGTCGTGGTCCGAGTCGAGCTCGACCAGCGCTTTGCTCGGAGGCTGGCGCGTCGGGAGCGCGTCGAACAATCGCTGCGCGTGAGCGAACGGGAGAAGCCGGTCTCGGCGGCCGTGGATCACCAGGGCGGGCAACGTCAGCCGTGGAGCGAGCTCCAGTGGCGAGGGCTCGTCGGCGGTCGCGTTCCACTCCTCGAGCCAGCGCTCGGGGTCGCCCCGCAGCACGCCGGCTCCCGTGCGGACGAACGCTTCTAAGCCGCCCGAGCCGGCTGCCTCCAGCTCCGCGCGGGTCGCGCGCGGATCGGAGACCGCCGCGAGGAAGACGACGGCGCTCGCGAGCTCCGGGTGTCGCGCGACGACCCGCGCGCTGTGCATCCCGCCGGCGCTGTAGCCGAGGAGGCCCACTGGGCCGGCGGCAGCCGCGCGCACCGCGTGGAGCGCGGCGATGATGTCCTCGGCCGATCCTCGGAGCGAGTACCTCCCGGGAGCGCCGAACGCGCCGCGGTATCGGAAGATGAACGTCCCGTACCCGAGTTCCGCGAGCGCGAGCGCGGTCTCCTCATTGGTGTTGGTCCCCGGATAGCCGTGCGCGAAGACGAACGAGAGCTGCCCTCCCTGGGCCGGGCGGTGCGCGCCACTGGGCTCCAGACCTCCTGAGCGGAAGGCGAGGGTGCGTCGCGCGGTGCCCTGGTCGGCGGTCAAGACATTTCTAGGCGAGCGTCTCCGACCAGCCGATGGCCGCGTCGGCGACCTCTTCCCACCCCGGCTCGGCGATGAGCCAGTGGCTACGTCCCGCGAACTCGCGCAGCGCGACCGGCGCCTTGGCCCGCTGGTGACGGCGGTAGTTCGCGCGCACCATCCGCGGCTCCACGGTGCGATCCTTCAGCCCCGCGACCAGCAGCAGCGGCTTCGTGCGCTTCGCGTGCGCGACGCCGGTCCCGATCCCGAGGAGCGCCTCCCAATAGATGCGCCCGGGCGCGGGAACGACGTGCCGCTCGTAGGTCGCCTTGGCCTCTTCCTCGCCCAGCGTCTGCGCGTAGCCCCAGCGGAAGCTCCGGTACGACATCGTCACCGCGCGCTGCCACGCGAGCGGCGTGACGAGCACCGGCAGGCCCGCGCGCGTCGCGTCCGGTCCAGGGAGGATGCCGCGCGGCGGCGCGCCGTCGATCACCACGCCGGCCGCGCCGAGACCGCGGTCCATGAGGAGCTGCACGAAGAGCCCGCCGAACGAGTGGCCGACGAGGAGCGGCGGCGTGTCGAGCTTCCCGACGAACGCGGCGTAGTGGTCGACGATCGCCGTGATGCCCAGGCGCGCGAAGCGCGGATCGGAGAGCGCGCGCAGCGTCGTGACCGGAGCGTCCATGTGCGGCCAGGCCGGCGCCTGCGCCGTGAAGCCGCGCGCGCCAAAGCGCGAGACGAACGGATCCCAGCACGCGCTCGTGACCCATGCGCCATGGATGAAGACGACGGAGGAGATGCCCACCCGCTCCAATACTGCCCGGTTGCCGCCGTCAGCGCAGCCTTCGATACGCCTCGCGCCGATGCCGGACCCGCGTCACAAGCACGATCCTGCTCCGGTCGTCCACCTCGTACACGATCCGATAGTCGCCCACGCGGACCCGATACGCGTCTAGCCCGACGAGCTTCTCCAACCCAGGTGGCCGCGGGTCCTGCGCGAGAGCGGCGAGCCGGTCGCTGATGCGGTCGAACACCACGGTCGAGAGCCGCTCAAGGTCGCGCTCCGCCGAGCGCTGGACGTCAACGCGATATGCGGGCATGCGCGCGACGGGCGGTCGCCGTCTTCGGTCGTCCCGTCGGCGGTGAGTGGCGCTCGCGGATCACATCGGCGAGCGGGCGAGCCGTCTCCTCACCGCGCTCGCGCCGCTCCCTCGCCAGCAGCGCCTCAAGGGCGTCGTCGAGGTACTCCAGCTGCTCGATCAGCAAACGGTATCGATCTACGTCCATGAGAACGGCGCGTGCTTGACCGCGCTGTGTGACATAGAGCGGGCCATCCCGATCAAGACGCGCGAAAAGGCCGGCCATCTCGGCCCTCAGGCGAGCAACGGTCACGAATTCGCTGGCCACGGGGTCACTGTACATCAGACGGTACGTTCATCAGTACATCTCTCTCGTCAGAAGCGCGGGTCGGGAGCTCGCTGGCGGGTGTGGAAGAGCCTCACGAACGTCACCACGTCATGCGGGCCGTCGACGACGTACCAGACGTAGAACGGCGTCCGGCGCAGGCGGAGCTTGCGCAGCGCGAACGCTCCTTCCGTTGCGAGGGCTCGGCCCGCGTCGGGGAAACGCGTGAGCAGCCGCTCGAGCTCGCCGAGATCGTCGCGCATCATCGCGATCCGGCTCGCTTGCCCCTGACCGCGGAGCCGCACGAGCGTGGCCTCGAGCGCTCGGGTGAAGTCGGTGGCGTGCTGGACCCGCGCCACGCCTACCGCGGCCGGGTCGTCGGCCTGCGCGTCAGGGCCGCGGTGAAGATGCGATCGACCTCCCCCGACGGCGCGATGGCCTGCTCGCCGCGGCTGACGCGCTGGAGCGACGCGTACGCCTGTGCGAACTGCCATCGCTCCGCCTCGGCGAGCTCACGCTCGCTATCGACCTCGTCGAGGTGCTCCGAGACGAGCAGCCTGAGCGCCTCGGCCTCCGCGAGGTTGCGCGTCTTCGCGAACCGGCGCAGGCGCGCGCGCAGCGGGGCGGGCATCCGGAAGTTGATCGGCGATGTGGTCACGCTCGTTCTCTTCTTCGGCACGCCCTTGCCTCCCATGTAGTCGATCTGACTACATGCTAATGGCGAGTCGCACGCGGGCCGCGGCACTCGAGCTGAGCGCATCGCAGATGCACCGGGGGATGCCGGTTCCCAGGCCCATGGGGTCGGACGGCCCTAGCGCGCCATGTGGTGCGGAGGGATGCTGGCGCTGATGGAAATCATCTCGTTCCTGGTGTTCGCGACCCTGATCGCGATCCTTGCGCCGCTCATCGGCGTGGACTCGCGTGACGGTCGACGTCCCTCCGAGCGCATCGGAGCTCTTCAGCCGCTGCGCTGAGCAGTCCTGAGCGCGTCCGGCGTGCCACCGGGCATGCAGACGTCCGCTTGACACCCTGCCTAAAGTCGCGGCGTGGCTCGTCCTACGGCCAACGACGTCGCGTACGAGGAGACTTCGCGCGCGGACTGGGCGCCCGCCTTCGCGGCCTTCACGTGGGTGACGGGCCAACTGGGAGGTGGGGACTTCACCGGAGTGTGCCCGCGGTGCGAGCATCCGATGTCCGTCCCGGTCAGCGAGTACGTCCTCGATCCGACGGTCAAGCCCGATCCCGGCGTCTTCAAGCTCGCGCTCTTGGCGCCCGATGGTGGTCGCGGTCCTGACGGCGTCCTCGCCAAATGCAATTGCACGTATGACCACGCCGGCCGCCCGAAAGATCTGACTCGAGGCTGCGGAGCGCGCGGGGCATTGTTGGTGGAAGTGTGAGCGCACGGCGAGGCGCACCGTCGGTCGCGGGCTGGAGGACGCTCAGCTCGGAGGACGTGCTCTGGTATGAGCGGGCGCGGCAATTCGAGGTCGAGGCGCTCCCTCGAGTCCGGGAATCGGCACAGCGCTGGGCGGCCACGCTCGCGGCGATCACGGGGGTCTTCGGCGTCGCGACGCTCGTCAAGGGCCCGACTGACCTCACCAAGATCAGCGACCCGACGTGGGCCAACCGCGCCGCCTTTTCGGTGATCATCGCGCTTCTCCTCGCCGCAGCCGCGACGTACTGCGCGTACCGCGCGCAGGGCCTGCCGACCCGAGCGCCGGTCGGTGAGGTCGGGGAGTTCCGAAACAAGTACCGGAGCGAGATCCAACATGCGGCGTGGTGGCTGCTCGGTTCGCAGGTCGCGGCGGTCGCGACCGTCATCCTCGTGGCCCTATCGGTGGCGATCACCTGGTCGGGCACGCCTCGTCCGTTCGAGACCCTCGATGTCATCGCGGTCGACGACGGCGGCGTCCATTGCGGGAAGGTCGTCGCATCCAGCTCGAGCTGGCTGGCGATCAAGGTCGCGCCGACATCGAGCAACCCCGGGCGGCTCGAGATCGTGCCCACGGGGAAGCTGACCGCGCCCGCTGCGGGCACGAACTGCCCCTAGCCTCGTCAGCGCGGCCGCGGTAACAGGCGGCGTGCCACCAGGCGAACAGACACCCGCTTGACACCCTGCCTAGAGTCGCGCGCGTGGGGCAATGGATCGCGAAGCTGTTGCGTTTGCTGGGGTTCGGTGGCCACCGCAATCACACTTGGATCCGGCCACTCGCTCTGACGCCCGGCCGGGCTGAGTCCGACACGATCGACAAGCCCTATCGGTCGCGGTGGTACGTCCTCAGGGGTCTCCGGCCCGGCGATGACGTCACCGTCACGCTCACCGATTGCGCCGTCGATTACACGCTCCTCGGCTTCACCGACATCCGTCAGAAGGCGGAGCACCTTCTCGCGCTTCTCGGCACCACCGGTCCGCTCGACGCGGACGACATGGACAGCGACGACATGGACTCCGATGACATGGACTCCGATGACATGGACAGCGACGACATGGACTCGGATGACATGGACAGCGACGACATGGACTCGGATGACATGGACTCGGATGACATGGACAGCGACGACATGGACAGCGACGACATGGACTCCGATGACATGGACTCCGAGGATCGCGCGGATTACCAGACGACGCGTCGCTTCGACACGCAGCGCTACCGGGACGTCTATGCGGGCGCGCAGCGGCACTCGCTGCGCTCGGCCTCGGTCACGCCGGGCCCGGCGGACGAGCAGATCCACATGACCGCGCGCGCAGGGGGCGGGAATCTCTACTTCCGCGTCCGCGGCCATCACCACGCCGCCGCCCCGGGAAAGCCCTTCAAGATCGTGGCGACGGTCGATCGCACCGACCTCTGCGCCGACATGGACCTGACGCCACTCGACCTCACCGTGCCCCCAGACATGGTGGTCCCGAAGGGCACGAGGACGCTGATCCTCACGCACACCGGCCGCGTGACCTTCGGTGAGGGAGATGCGCGGGCACAGTTCGGGCCGACGCTCACTCGTCTGGCGCAGCACCCGAAGGTGAAGGGCGTGGTCTACGACCTCGTGAACGACCACCGGTTGGACGCGCTCTACGCGGCGTGGGGCCCGGCGAACACGTGCGTGCCGCTGGCGAACGCGATCGTCGGATCGATCCACTCGCTCATCGTTGACTTCGCGAAGACGTACCCCGAGCTCACGTACGTCGTCCTCGTCGGAGGCGACCACGTCATCCCATTCGCGCGCATCGAGGATCGAGCGGAGATCTCACGTGAGTGGCAGTGGGCGGGCTTCTACAACCCGCAGACCCCGCTGGGTGCCACGCTGACCTACGGGTGCTATCTGTCGGACGACTACTACGGTCGTCGCGAGGGGCCGCTCGACCCGCGCGGGAAGAGCGTGCGGGCACCGGATCTCGCTGTCGGCCGCCTCGTCGAGTCGGCGACGGACATCCTGGCGTACATCGACAAGTTCCTGCGTCGCGACCACATCACCATCACGTCGGCGCTCTCGGGCGGCTACACGTTCGTCAACGACCTCGCCGAGAACGTGCAGCGGGCGCTCGAGCACGGCGGGACCGGCGTGACCGTGGATGGAACGTTCATCCGCAAGAGCCCGCCACAGTGGACCGCCCCGGATCTCTCGAGGAAGCTCGGTACGGCGCCGGTGCCATGGCAGCTCGTCGCCATGCAGGGCCACTACAACGCGAACACGCTGCTTCCGGCGGACGCCACCTTCGGGAGGATGCTGCCGGACGATCAGTCGCTGTCGGGGGGGAACATCGACGACGCTCTGTGGATGACGATCGGGTGCCACTCCGGCCACAACATCGTCGACAGCGAGATGCGTCATCAGAGCACGGCCGCGGGGCTCGCCCGGAAGGAGCTGTCGTGGCCCGAAGCGCTCATGGCGCGCGGGACGACGCTCATCGGCGGCACGGGGTACCAATACGCGGAATCGGACCTGCCTGAGAACAGCGAGCGCATGTACATCTACCTGGCGGAGGAGATCGCCCGGGCGTCGGCGGTGCCGATCGGTGAGGCCCTGAATGAGGCGAAGCGCCGCTACCTGAGGCACTGTCATCAGGTCCGCGGCATGGACGAGAAGCTCGTCCAGGTCGCGACCCTCTACGGCCTGCCGATGCTCACCTTCGGCGTTCCCCGCCCGCAGGAACCCGCGACGAGACTCATCGCGATCGCCCCGGGGGCGCTCGCGGGGATCCCGGCAGACCGCGTGCGCAAGCGCGTCGTCTCGGTCGACGGGTACCCACTGACGCCGCAGCTGACCGTGAGCGGCGAGCCGTACGTCGACACCGGGGAGCCTCACATCGTCCGGCCACTCAAGCCGGTGTTGCCGGGCCTGTTCCGCGATCTCAGCCAGCCGGGGACGATCCCGGTGGGCGTGGTGTGGAGCGGCGGCCACTACGCGGACAGCACGCCGACGCCGCACGTCGCCGTGCCGTTCACCGAAGAGCCGGTGAAGAAGCCGAGGTACCACAGCCGTGCCTTCCTACCCGTGCGGCCCTTCCGCGTATCGCGCGTCGGCGGCGTGCACACGCTCGTCTTCGCGCCACTGCAGGTGAACATGCTCGAGAACACGGGCCGACAGTGGTCGGACGCGGAGCTGACCGTCTACTACCACGGCCACACCACGCCGACCGACGCCACCGCCTTCCACGACGCGCCGGCGATACAGCGCCCGGCGCTCGTTCCGGCCCTGGGCGGCATCGCGACGGACGTGTCGATCGTGGTCCGCCACCACGGCTCCGCCGCGGAGACCGTCGAGGCATTCGTCTCGTACTTCATCGGCGGCGCGCTCCGCACCGATCCGCTGACGGGGGACCCGTCGATCGAGGACGGCATCGGCTGGCTCCGCGCCTTCCACCTGCGCGTCGCGGTGCCCTCGGCCGACCTGCGCGTGTTCTTCCAGGTCGCCGGCGGGAATGGCCGCGTGTCGTCGCTCACCAACGGCGGTCACCTGTTCGCGGCATCGGCGGCCGCGCCGCGAGACACGAAGCTCTCGTTGCAGGTCGTCACCGCGGCCGGGTACCGCGACCGGATCGTCGCCACGGCCACGCTCACCTACGCGGACGACGGGAAGCCGGTCGCTGGTGAGGTCCTCTTCCGCCTGCGCGGCTCGCGCGTCTGGGAGCCGACACAGAACGGCGTGGCGACGGCTCCGCTCACCGTCGCGACGCGGCCGGGCAAGTCCGGATACCTGGTCGTGGCAACGTTCCCCGGGAGCGACAGCGCGGCCGCGGTCTCCGCGTCGAGCGAGCTCACGGTCGGCTTGGCCGGGACGCGCCTCTACTTCCCGGTCGTGCCCGACCTCGTGAACGGAAGGCGCACGCACGTCTGTCAGCTCCAGCACCTGCACAAGGGGAGCGGACTCGGTGGGCGGGCGCTGATCGTCACGGCGAAGGACCAAGAGCGCGTCGTCTACACGGATCCCGACGGCTGGCTCTCCCTCGAGCCCGCGAACCTCGGCTCACCCGGCCGCGGTTTGACCGAGTTCGGCGTCGCGTTCGAAGGTGACGAGCGCTACCAGCCCACGTCGAAGACGGTCAAGGTCAAGGTCACCTAGTCACGGCCCGACCGTCGCCAGCACGGCGTCGGTCCGCGCGAGGTCCGCGGCCTCGCCGAGCTCGATGAGCGTCCGCTTGCTCCGCTCGAGCAGCGCGCGCGCCGCCGTCTTGTCGCCGCGCGCGAGCGCGATCTGCGCGAGAACGCGCTCGGCCTGCGCCTCGACCTGACGCGCGCCGGCGGCGCGGGCCATCGCGAGCGCCCGCTCCGCGTGCAGCGTCGCCGCCGCGAGGTCCCCCGCGGCGAGCTCGGCCGACGCGAGATCGCGATGCGCGCTCGGGAGGAACTTCGTGCCCTCGAGCTGCGCGAGCGCCGCGCGGAGATCCTCGCGCCCTCGCGGCACGTCGCCGGCCTCGACCCGCGCCATGCCTAGATTCATGCGCGCGAGGCCGGCCCCGGCGCGCCCGCGGACCGCGTCCCACGTCTCGAGCGCGCGCTCGAACTCCGGGATCGCCTCGGCCGGCCGGCCCATGCTGCGGAAGACCTCGCCGATGTTGTTGTGGCTCGTGCTCATGTGCCAGCGGTGCCCGATGCGCTCCCGCAGCGCGAGGCTGCGGCGATGCTCCGCGAGCGCCTCCTCGTACCGGCCCGTCCGGCGATACATGTTGCCGACGTTGCTGTGCAGGTCCGCGATACCGACGGGATCCCCGAGGCGCTCGTACATACCGAGGCTCTGCTCGTACGCGCGCGTCGCCTCGCGCAGGTCGCCGAGGTTGTTCGCGATGTTGCCCAGGATCTTCAGCCCCTCCGCGAGCACGTCGGCCACCTCGAGACGCCGGCCGACCTCGACGCCGCGCTCGACCGCGGCGCGCGCGCTGGTGTAGTCGCCGCGGTGGAAGTGGGCCATCCCCTCCTCGAGCGCGATGTGCGCGGCCTCGGGACCGCTCGCCGCTCCGAGCGTCTCGCGCGCCACCGCGAACGAGACCAGCGCCGCGGGGTAGTCGCCCTTCCAGCGGTGCGCCGCGCCGGTCTTCCGCAGGAGCCGCCCCGCGAAGGCGCGGTCGGCGGCCCCGCCCCGCTCCGCGGCGCGCGCGAAGCTCGCGATCGCGTCGTCGTACCGGCCAACGAGCGTCTCCACGTCGGCGATGCGCTCGAAGATGGTGCCTGCGCTGAGCGGCCCGCCGCCGTCCTGCGCGCGCTCGAGGGCGGAGCGATACGCGGCGAGCGCCTCGTCGTTCGCGTACAGCGAGCGCGCGCGGTCACCGGCGCGCACGAGCCATTCGAGGGCCTTTGGCTGATCGTCGCTGCGGGCCCAGTGGTACGCGAGCACATCGGTGAACTCCGCGATGCGCTGCGCATAGAGCGACTCGATCGCGGCGGCGACGCGACCGTGCGTCCCGCGGCGACCGGCGAGGAGCTGCACCCCGTACGCGACCTCCTGCAGCAGCGGCTGGCGGAAGGCGTACGTGAGCTCGGGCCGGAGCGTCCGCCGCACGAGGAAGCCCTCCTGCTCGAGCGCCGCGAGGTCCTCGGCCAGCGTGCTGCGGGGCACGAGGCGGCGGAGCAGCGGCAGCCAGAACGAGCGCCCGACCACCGCGGCGACCTCGATGAGGTGACGCGGCCCCGGCGCAAGGCGGTCGAGGTGGGCCTCGATCACCTCCTGCACCGTCGCGGGGACCTCGGTGTCGCCCTCCCGCAGCTGGCGCAGCACCTCCTCGATGAAGAAGGGGTTGCCACTGGTGCGCTCCAGGAGGCGCTCGAGGAGCTCCTTCGCGATGCCGGCGCTCCCGAGGTCGCTCGCGAGCTCCCGCGCGTCGGCGTCGCCGAGCGGCGCGAGCTCGATGCGCTCCGCCGGCCACGGCATGCGCGAGCCGGTGCGGGAGGTCGCCACGATGAGGCACGCCTGCCGCGAGAGGTCGGGCACGAGCTCGGCGATGACCAGCGCGCTCGGCTTGTCCATCCACTGCACGTCCTCGATCACCATGACCAGGGGCGCGTCCGCCGTCGCGTTCGCGAGCAGATCGCGGACGGTCGCGACGAGCAGCTGGCGGACCAGCTCGGGCGCGAGCGTGGTGCGCGCGCCGAAGCCGAGGATCTCGAGCACCAGCGTGAGGATCTCCGGGCTGAGGTACACGCGGTATCGCGCGCAGCCCTCGTTGAGCTTGTCACGGGCGACGCCGGCGGCGTCGGTCACGTGGATGCCGAACACCGTCCGCACGAGATCGGCGAGGAGCACGTAGGGCGTACCGACCTGGTACGAGGCGCAGCGGACGACGACCCGCTGGATGCTCGGCGCGAGGTCGCGGCGGAACTCGAGCACCAGGCGCGACTTCCCGACACCGGGCTCGCCGGTGACGTCGATCGCGCGGCCGCGGCCGAGCACCGCCTCGGCCAGCGCGGCGCGCAGACGCTCGCGCTCGCTCGCCGCGTCGACCATCCGCCCGAGCTCGGGCAGCACCTCGTCGTCGCGCGAGCGGACGACGCGGTACGGGACCACCGGCGCGGACTTGCCCTTCATCTCCACCGCCGGCATCGCTGCGAACTCGAACGCGTCGTGAGCCAGGCGGCGGGTGAGCTCGCTCACGAGCACGTCGCCGACCGGGCAGGCCTTCTGGAAGCGGTCGGCGGTGTTCACGACGTCGCCGACGACGGTGTAGGCGTGCTGGTCGTCTCCGGCGAGAAGGCCGGCGACGACCTCGCCGGTGTGGATGCCGACGCGCATGCCCAGCCGCACGTCGCGCGTGCGCTCGATCTCGTCGTTCAGCGCGGCGATGGCCGCCTGCATCGCGAGGCCCGCGCGGATCGCGCGCTCGGCGTCGTCCTCGTGGGACACCGGCGCACCGAACACCGCCATCACCGCGTCGCCGACGTACTTGTCGATCGTCCCGTCGTACCGGCGGATCTGCCGCGCGAGCGCGGCGAAGTAGCGCGAGTAGAGCGCGCGGGTGTCCTCGGGATCGTGCGACTCGCCGAGCACGGTCGACGCGGCGAGGTCGGCGAAGAGGACGGTGACGAGCTTGCGCTGCTCGCCCAGGGCGGTGTCCGGCACCTCCTGCACCTGGAGCGAGGCGCTCGGCAGCGGGCGGCCGCACGACGCGCAGAAGCGATCACGCTGCCGGGCCGCCTTCCCGCAGTGCGGGCAGACCCGCCCGGGGTTCCGGCCGGTCATGGCCGGCACAGCCTACGCCGCGAGTCGACTGGCGAGGTCAGTTGGCGGCGGGCGGCTGCTTCATCGGCGCGACGGAGAGGAAATTGTCCACCAGCTCCTCGGCCTCGGGCGAGGTGTAGCTCTCGATCTCGCCGCTGTCGGCATCCTTCGCGATCTCCGGATCGATCGGGATCTTCGCGAGCAGCCCGGCGTTCGCGGCGATGACGAGCTTCAACCCCTGTGATGGGCCGAACACCTCGAGGTGCTTCCCGTCGGGCGTGCGCACGTAGGCCATGTTCTCGACGACGCCAAGGATGTCGCCGCCGAGCTGCTTCACGAGCTTCACCGCTTTGGTCACGACCATCGTCGCGAGGGCCTGCGGTGTAGTGACGAGCACGACGCCGTCGACCGGGAGCGCCTGCATCACCGTGAGCGGCGCGTCGCTGGTGCCCGGCGGCAGGTCGACGATGAGGTAGTCGAGCTCGCCCCAGAGCACGTCGGTGAAGAACTGGCGAATCGCGCCGGAGACCATCGGGCCGCGCCAGATGACCGCCTCCTCCTCGGAGGGCAGGATCAGGTTCATCGACATGATCGGGATGCCACCCTTGGACTTCGGCGGCAGGAGGTTCTTGCTGTCGGGCGACATCGGCTTCTCCCTCACGCCGAACATGCGCGGGATCGAGGGTCCGGTGATGTCGCCGTCGAGAATGCCGACGCGGAAGCCGCGCCGCTTCAGGCCGACCGCGAGGAGGCCCGCGACGAGCGACTTCCCCACGCCGCCCTTGCCGGACATGACCGCGATGACGTGCTTGATGCCCTTCTGCTCGGCCATGCCGCGCGGGATGCCCTTCGCGCCCAGGCTCGGCGCGGCGTTCGCGGCGGGGAGACCCTCGGGGAGCTGCCCCGTCGAGGCGAAGCGGTTCAGGTCGCCCATGAGCTCGTCCATCTTCACGCGGCCGGCGCCGTGTCCGGCCGCGGCCTGCGCGATCGTCTCGCTCTTGCTGATCGCGCACGACGCGCAGGAGAGCCCGTATCGCGCGAAGAGGCGGGCCGCGTCGGGCCAGCGCTCAACGACGGACGCGACGGTCATGTCGGGGGTGATCTGAACGGCCATCTCTCTACGCCGGCTCCTTCATGAGCTGGAACACGTCGTGGACGGCCCCATTTCGGATGTGCGCGCCGAAGCGGAAGTTGGCTTTGCACCTGGGGCAGGACGTCGTGAGCCATTCCTCTTCATGCGGACCGCGGGCTCCGGCAAGGATCGTTGTCACGCCGGCGAGATCCTCGATAGGGTCCCCGAGTCGATGGTGGAACACGCAGCTGCCCGCCTCGCCCCGATAGTGCGTCTGAAAGTTCCATTCAGATCGCTCGCCGCACTCCGGGCAAGGGAAGTCAGCGATGTCGAGATTCCAAAAGGCTGTGCACATGTGCGGTCCTCCCAGTGTATGGCCGTTACTACCGGGCTCTTCGAGGTCGTCGCGAGCCGCGAGCGTTGTAGCGGACTGCCGATTCAGACAATCGCCGCACGCGTGGCGACGCCTCGGCCGGGACGGGGCCGAGCTCGCGCGCGATCGCCGTGGTGAGCCACGTGTTGAGACTCACGCCATCAAGACTCGCTCGCCGCTCCGCGTCGTGATGCAGCTTGCGTGGTAGCCGCAGCAGCACCCGTCCGCTGGATCCGGCGTCTGGCTCGGGAATGTCCAGGTCGTGCTCGACGCGGTAGACGACGAGCTCACGCATTGTCCTGTCGAGCTCGACGACGGCCTTCTCGCGCGTGCGGCCTGCGGCGAAGCAGTCGGGCCACTCCGCGATGAACGCGAGCACGCCCTCGTCTGACGAGTCGCCGTACTCGAATTCGACCGAGTACGGCCGGGCCACGATCTCTTCGATCTGCTTCTTGCTTGCCTTCATCACTTCACCTCTTCGATGACCCTGACCACGCGACGAACGTAGACCGGGAGGAGATGCTTCCCGTGCGGGCGCGGCACGAGGATCGTCCGCCCTGCTTTCACCGCGATCGTCCCGTACGACGTTCCCGGACGCAGCTCCCACCCCGCGTCGGTGAGCACCCGCAGGAGATCCTCGGCACTGACGTGCATAGGACTGCGTCGCACGTCGGCGAGGGTCTTCCGTTTCGGCACTCGGAGATCGATGATATCACCGGCGATATCGTTGCGGTGACCACCCGTGCGTCGCCTCCTGAGGGACCGGTGGCGCCTCGTCGCGAGCAGGCAGAGAATTCGCGCATGGGCGAGATCCTCGTCAAGGGCATCGCCACGCCGGTCGAGGTGCTCACGGTCGTGTGGCGGTGACGCTAGTCCTGCGTCGTCTTCCGCTCGCCCTCATGCGCGTCATCACGCGCGTGCTCGCCCCGGACTTCCTCGGCCAGAGCGCTGATGGTGCCGAAGGTCGCACCACGCGCGCGCAGGTCGCGCAGCGTGCCGGCGATGGCGCGCGCGGCGTGGTCGCCGGTGCCGGCGCGGCAGTCCCAGCGGATCTTCGCGCGCCGCAGATCGACGAGCTCCCAGGGGTGGACGAAGAGCACGAGCGGCGACCGTAGCGGCGCGAGCAGTGCGCGGCGGAGCAGGCGCGGGAGCCGCAGCGCCGACGACGTGAGCGAGGCCGGCACGCGCAGCAGACCCCCATCCAGCCGGGGCGCGAGGCCCGGTGCCTTGTACGCGCCCTCGGATGAGTCGACCGCGTAGCCCGACGCGCGCAGGGTCGCCAGATGACGGCGCGGAAGGCGCAGATACGGCGCGCGGAACGCCGTCACCGGGGCGATGCGCCGCAGGCTCTCGCTCGAGCGCGCGATCTCGTCCGCGGCCTCGGCGTCCCTCATTCGATCGAACGCGCGATGGGTGTCGCCGTGGCAGGCCAGCTCGTGCCCGGCGCTCACGAGCTCGCGCACGAGATCGGGGTAGCGACGCGCGACGTCGCCGGTCGTGAACACCGTGGCCCGCACCTCGGCCGCGGCGAGGAGCGCGAGCAGCCGCGGCATCCCCTGCTCCGCGCCGCGGTACGTGTCGAGGTACGGGGGGCAGTCCTGCTCGAGATCGACGGTGAACGCGACGCGCAGCGTCACTCGCGGCTCTCCTGGTCGCGCACCTCACGAAGAGCAGAGAGATTCTCGACTTCGATCCGGTCTTTGTTGCGGCCGGCAGCGCGCTTCATCCGGATGAGGTCGTCGAGAC
>JBGQFO010000020.1:0-19649 GCA_041496945.1 Candidatus Limnocylindria bacterium
GCGCAGGGCAAGGCCTGACGCGGCGATGAGGCTCATCGGTCCGCTCATCGCCCTTGCCGGCACGATCGTGGCCGGGCTTCTGGTGCTGAACATCGCGAGTCAGGTGGGTCAGACGCAGCCGTGGGGCGCGGAGCTCTCCGACAACTTCGTCTTCGTGCGCGCGCTGCCGGCGATCCTCGGCCTCGGCGTCCTCTACGGCGTCCTCGGCGGCTGGCTCTCTCCGCGCGGTGCCGCGGCCCGCCGCGCGGACGGCGCCGTGCGCCGGTTCTCCACGACGACCGTGCTCCTGCACGCGCTCCTCGCGGCCGGCTTCCTGCTCGCCCTGCCGACGGGCATCTGGCAATACCTCGGTGGCATCCTCGACGTGCAGGGACCGCTGCCGGTGTTCCTCTACTACCGCATCCACTACATCGGCGCGGGCCTCGTCCTCGTCAGCGTCGCCGCGTTCGTCACGTACTGGTGGATGACCGGCGACCGTTCGCTGCTCTTCGCGCCGGGCGACCTGCGGCGCCACCTGCGCGGCTTCGCGCTCGAGCTTCCACCCCAGCTCGGGATGCGGCTGGCCGGGCTGCTGCTGCTCGACACAAAGCAGCCGGCCGGTTCGCCGGGGACGTTCACCTTCTACGAGAAGGTGTTCTCCTTCCCGACGTGGGGCTTCGCCATCGGCCTCATCAGCATCACCGGGTTGGTGAAGCTCCTGCGCTACGCGATGCCGATCCCGGGGCAGGTGATCTTCGTCGACTCGACGCTCCACGTGACCGCGATGGTCATCCTCGTGATCCGCACCCTCGATCATCTGCGCTATACCCTGGCGCGGTGGCCGCTGGTCGTCGCGATGACGACGGGCTGGCTGCCCATAGGGACAGGCTCGGTGCGCGGCGCGCCGGCCCGGACCAGCCCGGCCGGCTCGGTGAGCGGGGGTGACGAATGAAGCGCGTCGCCGCCATCCTGGCGCTCCTGTGGTGCCTGCCGCACCTCGTCGTGGCCTTCTGGATGGTCCAGGGAGCATTTGTCGCGAAGACGGCCATGCACGAGGGGGTCATCGCCCAGTTTTCGCTGCTCGCGGGTGGCCTCCTGATCGCCGTGTTCACCCTGTTCCTCGCCCGGCTCTGCGTCCAGATCGTGCTCGCTTCCAGCCAGCCGTCGGGCGCATGATGTGCCACTAATGCGCTCGATCCGCGTCGTCTATCTCGTGCTGCTGGTGGGATTGCTGAGCGTGAACATCACGTCCGCCGCATCCCCGATCCGGCAGCTCACGGCCACGTCGTCGACGAACGTGCGCCCGACCTGGAGTCCGGACGGAAAGCGCATCGCGTACCAGAGCAATCGCGACGGCTCGTACCACATCTACGTGATGGACACGGAGGGCGGGAACACCAAGCAGCTCTCGAGCGGCAACGACATCGACGACCGCCATCCGGCCTGGAGCCCCGACGGCAATGCCATCGCCGTCGACTCCGGCGACGCGACGCATCGCGAGATCTGGATCATCGACGTCGCGAGCCAGCGCCGCACGCAGGTCACCAGGACGGGGCAGATCGCGAGCTTCCCGTCGTGGAGCCCGGACGGCAAGCGCCTTGGTTACTACGTCTATGACTCGGGCACGATGGACGTGTGGACCGCCGCCCGCGATGGCGCCGGACCGGTGAAGCTCACGACCGAGCTCGCGAGCGAGAGGAACAACCAGTGCACGTTCGCCTGCCACTCGGTGCGTTGGTCGCCCGACAGCAGCCGCATCGCGTTCTCCGATGGCGATCTCTCGCGGGTGCTCGTCACGTCCGCGGTCACGCCCACGAGCACGCCACTGGCGATCAGCCCGGACGGCGAGCGGAGCCACTTCCCGGTCTTCCTGGCTTCCGGCCAGCTGATCTACGTCACCGAGCACCTCTCGATGGACCAGAGCTGGACCGACCTGTGGCTCCAGCAGCCCGACGCCGCGGCGCAACGCGATCAGATCGCGCAGGGCATCCTCGCGCAGGGGCCGTTCGAGTTCTCCTCCGACGGCTCGCAGCTCCTCTTCGCTTCACCGCGGAGCGGGAACTTCGAGATCTACGCGGTGACGCTCGACGACGCGGGCAAGATCGCGCTCGCGACGAACCCGAACGCGGTGACGATCACGAAGGCGGCGACAGCAGCAGGGACGCCGCTCCTCCCGGCGATGTCGACCGAGGCCTACGTCTTCATCGGCCTCGCCCTCTTCGCCCTCGTCGCCGAGATCGCCTTCCGGGTCCTGCGCCGGCGTCGCGCCCGCCCGGCCTAGCTCCCCGCCGCGTCGTCGTCGCGTCCGCGCAACAGCTCTCGGCGTGACCGCGGTGCCTTTCGCCGCTCCTCGATGCGCGCCTGCTCGGCGAGCCAGGCCGCGCGCTTTGGCGATGCCGCGGCGGGGTCCGCGGGCGTACTCGCCGGGGCCGACGCTGCGGGCGCCCGTGCGGCCATCGCCGCCAGCTCAGCCCGAAGCGATGCGAGCTCGTCGAGGATGAGCCCGAGCTCGCTGGCGTGGAGCTCCTTGAATGACCTGATCTGCTGCTCGAGCCGCGCGATGCGGGTCTCGAGCCTCTGACGGACAGACTCCTGCATCACAGCATCTCCATCCCGCGGTGGGTCACGATCTTCGGCGCGTTCGGGTCGGCCATCTCGGCGCCGATGACGTCGCCACGTGCGATCTCGCGGAGGAGCTGCTCGGCGGCGTCGGCCGCGCTCTGGCGCGTGGTCATGAAGAGGAAGGCGTGGCTCTTCGAACGAGCCGCCTCGGCGCGCTCGCGCAGCTCCGGCGCGACGACGAGCAGATCGTAGTGCTCGGGCAGCTCCTCGAGCGGTTCGAGCCGGACGCGGATCAGGAGGCCGGCCTTGCCGATCGCGTGATCGAAGCGACGGAACACCTGCAGCCAAGACGTCGGCAGCTCATCGCGCGTGAACGCGCACACGATCGTCCTGATGACCCGCGGCCCACGCATCTCTACCATGCCAGACGAATGATGGACGACAAAGCCTCTCGCGACATCGCCACGCGGATCGCCTTTCGGGCCGGGCGCTTGGCCGTCGCGAAGGTCGGCGCACCGGGCTACCTCTCGTGGCGCGGTCGCCGTGACGTCATCGTCGGCGCGGCCGTCGAGATCCAGGAGCTCATCGAGAGCATCCTGCGGGAGGAGTGCCCGGGCGACGCCATCCTCTCCGAAGAGGGGCCGGAGGACGAGCCCGTCGCGATCGACTCGGAGCGCCTCTGGATCGTCGATCCGATCTGCGGAAGCCTGAACTTCGTCATGGGCATCCCGTTCTTCGCCATCTCGCTGGCGCTCCGGGTGAACGGCAACCTGCGCGTCGGGGTGGTGTACGACCCGATGCGCGACGAGATGTTCTCCGCACAGGTCGGACAGCCCGCGACGCTCAACAACCAGGACATCAACGTCCGCGCCGTGTCGCTCGGCCCCGAGTTCTGGGAGCAGGCCTGGGTGGCGGCGGACCTCCCGCACGACGGGCCGGTGCTCGATGAGGCCCTGCGCATCTACACCATCACCTCGCGGGACGTGCAGCATCACCTGGTCCTGGGGTCGCCCGCGCTCGCGATCTGCTACGTCGCCTGCGGCCGGCTCCACGCCTACTGGAACATCGACGCGCGCCCGTGGGACGTCGCCGCGGCCGGTGTCGTTCTCGGTCAGGCCGGCGGGCACATGACCGACGCCGACGGGGGCTCGTGGCTTCACTCGACCGGCACGTACGTCGCCGCCGAGGCGGTGTCGCACAACTGGGCCCTCAAGACCATCAAGATGGTCCGCGAGCAGACCAAGAACCGCGCCAACAAGGCCGAAGGCATCCTCGGGTAACGAAAAGGGCGGCGACTTTCGTCGCCGCCCTTCGTGTGAGCTCGGTCCGGGGTCAGCCCATCGCGTCGAGCAGCGTGCGCTCGATCAGACCGGCGGCGAGGTCCACCTTGTAGGCGTTCAGGCTCATCGGACGAGCGACGGTGCGGATCTGCGCCGCGGCCGCCTTCGCCGTCGCCTTGATGTCCTTGCCCTTGAGGGCGTCCTCGACGACCTTTGCGCGATACGGGACCGGCGACACGCCACCGAGCGTGATCCGGCCGTCCTTCCAGTTGCCACCGTCCAGCGTGAACACCACGGCCACGGAGGTGAGGGCGAAGTCGTAGACCTGACGGTCCTTGAGCTTCGTCCAGCCGTACTTCGTGCCGGCGGCGGGCGCCGGGATGGTGATGTGGGTCATGAACTCGCCCGGCTTGAGGACGTTCTCACGGAGCACGTCGACGCGCGGGCCGGTGAAGTACTCGTCGAAGCTGACCGTCTTGTCGCCGTTCACGCCGGTGACCTTCGCCGAGGCGTTCAGGGCGAGGAGCGCGGTCGCGGTGTCCGACGGGTGGACGATGTAGCAGAGCTCGCCACCGATGATCGCGTGATAGCGGTTGTCACCGGTGACGGCGTAGCAGAAGTCGCCACCCTTCTTGTAGCAGTTGAAGTCCTCGCCGCGGAAGAACCAGCAGCGCGGCCGCTGGTTGATGTTCCCGCCGAGGGTCCCGAAGTTGCGGATGAGCGGTGACGCCACGCTGGCGGCCGCCTGCCCGAGGATGCTGAACTTGTCCTGGACCGTCTTGTGGTCGATCACGTCGCTCAGCGTCGTGGCCGCGCCGATGGTGAGGCCACCACCGCTCTCGCTGATGCCGACCATGTCCTTGATCGTGGTGATGTCCACGAGGACATCCGGGAGCGCAAGCCCCTTGCCGTGGACCCAGTCCTTCATCAGGCCGCCGACGAGATCGCTCCCGCCACCGACCACCCTCGCGGTCTTCGTTGAGTTCGCCCTCAGGAGGTCTACGGCTTCTTTGATCGTTGTCGCGTCGTAGAGCTCAAATGCTCTCATTTTTCATATCCCTCCTTTAGCTTCCCTTCAGTGCCGCGAGCAGCTTGTCGCGTGTGAGCGGCATGTCGGTGACCCACGCACCGACCGCGTTGTAGACCGCGTTGACGATCGCCGGTGCCGGCGGCGACATGGGCGGCTCGCCCATGCCGTGGCCACCGAACGTTCCGTAGGCCTTGGGGTGCTCGATGATGATGACCTCGGCCAGCGGCGCGTCCTTGATCGAGAGCGGTCGGTAGTCGAGCAGGTTCGGGTTGAGCGGAAGGCCGGTGGCCTTGTCGATGAGGAGCTCCTCGGTGAGGACCGCACCGGTGGCCATGACCACGCCGCCTTCGACCTGCTGGCGGATCGAGAACGGGTTGAATGCCTTGCCCACGTCGTGGGCCGCGACGTACCGGATGATCTTCACCGTCCCGGTGACCGTGTCGACCTCGACCTCGGCCGCGTGCGCGGCGAGGGCGACCTGCTCCCAGTTGGTGGGCTGCAGGTAGTTGGCCACGCCGACGATCGACGTCGCCTTGAACTGCACGACGTCCGAGAGGCCGATGCTCTGCTTCGAATCGCTCTTGAGGAAGACCTTGCCGTCGACAAGGTCGAGGTCCGCCGCCGTGACGCGCAGCGGGTTCGGCGGAGTCGCCTTCGAGAAGGTGTCGTTGAACTTCTTCGCGCCCCAGTCAAGAGCCTGGTTGCGCGCGTCGATGCCGGCCTCGTACATGCCACGGCCACCGGTGTTGGTCATGCGGCTTCCGTTGGTGCCGCCGCTGTCGGTGCTGTTGTCGGTGTCGACGTACGGCGTGATGGTGATCTGCGAGAGCGTGACGCCGAGGGCCTCGGCGGCCACCATGAGCATGTTCGTGCGCTGGCCGGAGCCGATGTCCGTGACACCGGAGACCGCCTGCACGCTTCCGTCGCTGTTGATGATGACCTGACCGGTCGACGGGTTGCTGCCCGCGCCGTGGCTGCAGAGGTGCGCCGCCATGCCGATGCCGTGGTAGACGCCGGGGCGGACCTGCTTCGCCTTCGGTGCGTGCCAGACCTTGTCCCAGTTGATCGTGTCCCGCACGGACGTGATGCAGTCCCGGATGCCCGGGTTGCTGAACGGCCGCTTGGTGTCGGGGTTGCCGACCTCGTTCAGGTTCGCGAGGCGGAACTTGATCGGGTCCATGCCGATGGCGTACGCCGCCTTGTCCATCGTGGTCTCGAGGGCGAACGTGCCGTTCGGGTGGCTCACGCAGCGGTATGGGCCGGACTTGTAGCTGTTGGTCATCACGTCGACGGCCTCGAGCCGCAGGTTCGGGATCACGTACAGGTTCTGCATGTTGACCCACGAGCCGTTGGCCGCGCTGGCGCGCTGGGCGCCGACGTTCGCGTAGACCTTGAACTGCCCGAACTGGATCTTGCCGTCCGAGTTCACGCCGAGCTTCATCTCGTTGCGGAACTCGTTGCGGTGCGTCCGCGTGACGAAGTCCTCGTACCGGGTGTAGTTGTTCTTGATCGGACGCTGGGTGACCTTCGAGAGGATCGCGGCGTGGACCTCGGAGAGGTCGATGCCGCTGCGGTAGCCGTAGCCGCTACCCAGGTAACCGGTCTGGATGACGCGCACCTTGTTCTGCGGGATCTTGAGGGCCTGCGACAGGCCGGAACGCGTGCCGTGCGCGTGCTGGTTGGTGTAGGTGACGTTGAGCTTGTCGCCGTCCCAGTACATCAGCGAGTTCGTGATCTCCAGGGCGACGTGCTGCTCGACGGACTTGTGTGCCACGACGTCGACGACCTTGTCGGCCTTCGCGTTCGTGGGGTCACCGCGCACGAGCGGCGCGGTGATCGCGATCGTGGTGCCGTCGAGGGTGCTGGTGAACTGCTTCGGGGTCGACGCCTTCAGGCCCTCGAGCAGGTCGAGGGAGGCCGGGAGGACCTCGTACTGGACATCGATCGCGCGCATGGCCTCGTCGCCGATGTGCTCGCTCTCGGCGGCGATGACCGCGATAGGTGCGCCGACCTCGAAGACTTCCTCACTGAAGAGGAAGCGGGTTGGCTGCGCCGATCCGAGGAAGACGTCCTGATACTCGGCGGGCAGGTTCCCGCGGTGCAGGATCTTCACGACGCCGGGGATCTTCTCCGCGGCAGAAGTGTCGATCGACTTGATCTTGGCGTGCGGATAGCGGCTGCGCAGCGTGCGCATGAAGAGCATGCCGTTCATCCGCAGGTTCTCGGTGTAGGTGCCCTGGTTGGTGACGATGCCGTAGCCCTGGATCCGGGCGATGTCGGTCCCGATGACGCGGAACGGACGGAACTGCGGGACCTCGGTCGGCTGCGATCCCTCGCGGCCGCCGGGCATCTTGCTTCCGTACTTCGCGATGACGCCGGCGACGGTCTCGGATTGCTCTCCGACCATCTCCTGCCACGCCGGGTCCTGCGAGAGCTCGTACCACTGAGCGTCGGTGAGGCTCGCCGCGTAGGCGGGATCTTGTACGACGCGGACTGCTTCGATATGTGCCATCTCTTCTTCCCCCTACTTCACGGCGTGGCCGAGGTCCTTGAGGATGCCTCGGACCTTGGTCTCGTCCAACTTCGCGGGGTCCCACTTGACGGTGACGCTTCGCTCGCTGCCGGAGACGGCGAGGATGCCGTCCTTCTTCTTGAGCTGCTCCGCGAACGGATCGAAGTCCTCGATCGTTCCGAGCGGAGGATCGAAGGTGAACTCCTTCGACGTGCCGGTGACGGTCGACGCCGCTTCCGCGGTGCCGGCGACGCCGACGACGATCGGCGACGCGAGGTGCGTGACCTTGTCGCCGCGCATCTCGGCCGCGGCGGTGTTGACCGCGGTGTAGATCTTCGCGTACTCGCCGCACCGGCAGATGTTGCCGGCGAGGCCTTCCTGGATCTGCACGGTCGTCGGCTTCGGGGTCGCCGTCAGCAGAGCGACGGTCGACATGATGAAACCGCGTGTGCAGATGCCGCACTGGAATCCACCGTCGAGCCAGAACGCGCGCTGGACTGGGTGCAGACCAGCGACGCCCGGACCGGTCGGCAGGCTCGCGACGGTCGTGATCTTCTGACCGCGACCGAGGCGCGCACTGAGCACCGTGCAGCCGTTCACCGGCTTGCCGTCGACGAGGACGGCGCACGCGCCGCATTGCGCACGATCACAACCGAGATTGCTGTTGGAGAGTCCGAGTTGGAAGTTCATCGTCTCCCACAGGCTCTCGCGGTTGTCGACGACGAGATCGTGCTTCCGTCCATCGATCAGGAGGGACACACGTCGCATCGTCGCTGGGATCGGACCACTCACATTCGTGGTCGTTGGTGCGGTCGTCCCGGGGTTGACCGCGTTGTTCACGACGATCGCGCCGCCGAGGACTGCGCCGGCTGTAGCTGCGCCAGCTCCAGCACCGATGAGGAAGTCGCGTCGCGTGACTTGGAAACCCTTGCCTTGCGTGGTGTCAGTTTGACCCGTGCTTCCAGTTTCTCCCAAGGAACACCCCCATTTGCCTGTCGTGCCTGTAGGCGAGGCCCAGCCTAGCAGTCAGGCAAAGCACTGACTCGCGCCATCGGGTGGTCAGACCAGCGGACGAATGGACCAAAGGACACCCGCGGGGGTCGGTTGCCTCCTGCTTATCCCGCGCCGGCGGTCGGCGGAGGCCGGCGCAGCTATCGCCAGACAGAAGGCGCGCCGCCGGGACCTGGACCGGATCGAACACCGCCGGGCATTCCTCTGGTAGACATGAGGACATGCGTGAGGTCTACGCCCGAATGGCCGAGCTCGAGCGCGAAGGACGCCGCTTTGCGGTCTGTACGGTGGTCCGGACCGTCGGAAGCACCCCCCAGGTCGTCGGGGCGAAGCTCCTGGTCGACGACCTCGGCCGACTGACCGGCACCCTGGGAGGCGGCTGCGTCGAGGGTGATGCCTTCGTCGAGGCCAAGCGCGTTCTCTCGACAGGCGATACGTCCCTGCGGGAGTACGAGCTCACCGAGGACCTCGCCTGGGACACCGGCCTGGTCTGCGGCGGGACGATGTGGATCTCGATCGAGCCCGGCGAACAGGCGCTCCGCCTGGGCGGGCGCGACCTGCTCGGTGACGTGCTCGCGGCGTCCTCCGGTGGAAAGCCGGTCGCGCTCGCGACGTTGTTCAAGAAGAGCGGTCACGACCTCGAGGCGAGCGGCAAGCTCTTCATCGAGACCGACGGCGCCGCGCATGGGAGCCTCGGCAGTCTGGATCGCTCAGCGCGTGACGCCGCAGCGGAGACCCTCCGGCAGGGGAACGCACGCACGGTCGCGCTGGACGAGGAGCACGAGCTCCTGGTCGAGCCCGTCCTCGCGAAGCCACGCCTGGCGATCGCCGGCGGGGGCCATGTCGGGCTCGCGATCGCGAAGATGGCCGCGCTGCTCGAGTACGAGGTCACCGTCATCGATGACCGGCCGGAGTTCGCGTCGCGCGAGCGCTTCGGTCCCGGCATCGACGTCGTGCGGATGGATATGGTCGACGCGTTGCGCACCCTCCCCATGGGCTGGAACACGTTCATCGTCATCGCGACGCGCGGCCACAAGCTCGACGCCTCGTGTCTGCGCGAGGCCGTGAAGCGCGAGGCGCGGTACGTCGGACTGCTCGGCAGCAAGCGGAAGACCGTGCTCATCGCGAAGATGCTGCGCGACGAGGGCGTGCCCGAGGAGCGCATCCGCGCGGTGCACGCACCGATCGGCCTGGACCTGGGTGGCCGCACGCCGTCGGAGATCGCGCTCAGCGTCCTGGCCGAGCTCTCGATGGAGCGCTACGGCGGCACCGGCCGCGCGCTACGTCTTTCGGACGAGGTGTTCGCGCGAACGATCGCCGCGCCCTGACCCCCCGCAGCGAGCGCCTCGACCTCCCCCTCCTCGACGCACAGCTCCTCGACGCGCTCATCGAACGCGATCGCGCCGCGATCGGCCGCCTCGCCCCCTACGCCGTGCCGGCGGACTTTCCAGACGACGATCAGCGCGCCTTCCTCCGCTTTCGCCGCGGACAGCTGGCCGCCGATCCCGCGCGCCTGCCGTGGTCGGTGCGCGCCATCGTGCTCCGCGACGGGCGGCGGATGGTCGGCTACGTGAACTTCCACGGCGCTCCCGGCGTCAACGACACGAACACCGCCGCCGCGCTCGAGCTCGGGTGGACGGTCTTCCTGCGCGACCGGCGAGAGGGCTACGCCACGGAGACCGCGATCGCGCTCATGGAGTGGGCGGCACAGGAGTACGGCATCCGCCACTTCATCTCGGCCACGCAGCCCGATAACGCGGCCTCGCTCCGGGTGCACGAGAAGCTGGGGTTCACCCGGACCGGCGAGGTGATCGAGGGCGAGCTGATCTTCGAGCTGCGGCGCTAGACGCCCTCGGGCGACACGTTGTGCGCTAGAGGTTGTTGAGGATCCTCTGCGCGTTGCCGCTGAAGACCGCGTCCTTCTTCTCCGCCCCGACGTCGAGTGCCGCGATGCTCGACACGCTCCGCTCGATGGAGCCGAGGAGATGTGGGTAGTCCGATCCCATGACCAGATGGTCCGCGCCGACCTGGTCGAGCGCCAGGCGCAGCGAGGGCGCGGAGAAGGACACCGTGTCGTAGTAGAGCCGGCGCAGGTACACGCTCGGCAGCTCGTCGATGTTCACGCGGCACTCGGCGAAGTCGCGCCAGCCGTTATCCAGGCGCTCGAAAAGGTACGGCACGGCGCCGCCGAGGTGGCCGAGGATCCAGCGGATGCGCGGCAGCTGCTTGAACACACCCGCGTAGCACAGGCGCGCGACGGCGAGCGTGGTGTCGAACGGAAAGCCCACGATCGGTCCGAGCACGTACTCGGCGAAATACTCGCCGTTCGGCGGGATCATCGGGTGGATGAAGACGCAGGCGCCCCGCCGGTCACACTCCTCGAAGAACGGCCGGTACCGGGTGTCGGTGAGCGCCCGGCCGTTGATGTTCGACAGCACCACGACGCCGTTCAGGCGCAGCTCCCCCAGCGCGCGATCGAGCTCCCGCAATGCGGCGTCGGGGTCGTCCATCGGGATCGAGGCGAAGCCCTTGAAGCGCTTCGGCTCCCGCGCGATGAGCTCCGCGTAGGCATCGTTCGCCAGGCGCGCGACCTCGGCCTGGCGCGCGGGGGGCGCGAAATACACGTTCGGCGTCGAGAGGCTCAGCACTTCCACGTCGATGCCCACGCGGTCCATGTCCTCGAGACGCTTTCGGACGTCGGTCATGGGTGGCGTGATGCCGAAGAAGCGGGCGCCGCGGAACCGGATGATCGTTTGCCCGGTCGGGCTCTTGGCGAAGGAGAAGTCGCCGCCGATCTCCTCGATCAGCCGGAAATAGGACTGCGGGTAGTAGTGGGTGTGGAGGTCCCAGCGCGTCACGCGACGGAGGTTATCGCGAGGAGGCTAGCGACCGAGCGGCTTGGCGGGGAGCGTGAAGTCCGAGTCCGGCACGGTCGTCGAGACGCTGGTCGCTTCCATCGACCACGACGAGCCGCTCGCGCTGAACTGCGACAGCAGCGCGATGCCTTCCTTGCTGTAGCAGAAGGTGCCGGACGAAAGCCCGGTGGTCGCGGCCGCGACAGCCTTCACGTCGTAGCACAGGCCCTGCTGACCGGCGATGGTCTTCGTCGACGAGAACGTGCCGCCGTACTGATCGGGGTGATCGATGAGCGACTGCTGCATGCTCGCGGCGATGTTCTGGTCGAGTGGCGAGCCGACCCCGGCGATCGCGAGGCACTGCGTCGAGCCGCCCGCCGCGAAGCAGTAGAAGGAGCCCTCCGGCAGGCTGAAGAACGAGATCGTCGTCTTCTGCCCGCCGACGTTGCTGGCGAAGTCGAAACGCGAGCGCGGTGGCTTGAAGAACCACGACTGCTCGCCGGAGAACGCCTCAGCGCCCGCGCCGCTGGCCGTGATCTTGTAGGTGATCTTGTACTGGGTGAGCTTCGCCGCCGCGAGGAGCTCGGTGAGCTTCGGCTGCGACGCGCCCGCCGCGGTCGCGGGGGCGGCGGTCGCCGGTGTGCCCGCGCCCGGTACGGACGCCGGGTTCGTGGCGGCTGCGGCCGCCGACGCGCCCGCGGAGGCGCCGGCGGTACCGGTCGTCGAGGCGCCGCCACAGGCGACGATGAAGGCGACGGCCAAGAGGAGCGCGAGCGGTCTTCCCTGCATCTCGCTCAGAACTGTACCCGGTCTCACATCGGTCCCGGCACCACGTTCTATACAGGACGGAATGGCCGAACCGCTGACATTCGGTGAGCTGCTCGAGCGCCACGAGCGCGAGATCTTCGCGTACGCGTTGCGGCTCACCGGCGATCGGGACGACGCGGATGACGTCTATCAGGAGACGTTCCTGGCCGCCTTCCGGGGCTGGCCGCCGCCGCGCCGCGGGCAGGAGCGTGCCTGGCTGTATCGGATCGCGACGAACAAGGTCATCGACCGGGCGCGGCGGGCGAAGCGGCTCGTCCGCATAGACGATCTGCGGCTTGCCGCACCGGAGCGCGACGGGGTGTCACTGGCGGATCTCGCCACGGCGGTGAAGGTGCTGCCCGATGGTCAGCGCGCGGCGTTCGTCCTGCGGAAGCTGCAGGGGCTCGAGTACGCGGAGGTGGCGCGCGCGCTCGAGTGCAGCGAGGAGGCCGCGCGTGCGCGCGTGGCCGAAGCCATGAAGAAGGTAAGGGAGGCGATGAGGTGAACGAGCTGATGGTCGACGCGCGGGAACGACTGGTGGCGCGCGCGCGGCGCGAGGGTCTCGAGACGGTCGGTTACGGCGTGGTGGACTCGCCGCTCGGACCGCTCTGGATCGCGGTCGGCCCGAAGGGCCTGCTCGCGATCCACTACGGCGGCGAGCCGTCGGCCCACGAGCTCGAGCGCATCGTGCGCGCCTACGGCCCGGGCCTCCTGCCCGATGCGCGCCGGTCGGATCCGGTCGCGCGCGAGCTCGACCAATACTTCGCCGGGAGGCGGAAGTCCTTCGACCTCGCGGTCGACCTGTCGCCGCTCACCGAATTCCAGCGGCGCATCCTCTCGGCGACGGCGAAGGTCGCCTACGGCGACGTGACCACCTACTCGCGCGTGGCGGCGAAGGCGGGCAACCAGAAGGCGTCGCGGGCCGCGGGCGCGGCGCTCGGCGCGAACCCGATCCCGATCGTGGTCCCCTGCCACCGCATCGTGGCGACGGACGGGACCCTCGGCGGGTACGCCGGCGGCCTCGACGCCAAGCGGCACCTGCTCGCGCTCGAGGGTGGCGCGGTGCCACCCGGGGGCTGGCCAACGAAACGCGCGATGTAGACCCGCTTCGCGTCCTCGCTACCCTTGTCGATTCCGGGGAGGCCGTTCGTCGTTCCAGGAGAACGGTCAAGGAGGAGCAGGTGGCGAAGTACGCGTTCCTCTTCATCGACGACGGCGTGGAATACCACGGCAATCCCACGCCCGAGCAGCAGGCGGTCTACGGGCAGATCTTCAAGTGGTTCGAGACGAACGGCGACAAGGTCGCCTCGGGCGGCGCGGAGCTCCAGCCGACGCGGACCGCCACCACCATCCGGAAGTCGGGCGGAAGGGTCAGCGTGCTCGACGGACCGTTCATCGAATCAAAAGAGTCCGTCGGCGGCTTCACCATCTTCGAGCTTCCGGACAAGGCCGCGGCCGTCGCGCTCGCGAAGACGTGGCCCGGCTACGCCGTCGAGGTCCGCCAGGTCGTAGAGAACCACCAGGAGGAGCACTAGAAGATGCCGCGGTATGTGTTGATGTTCGTCGGCGACGACGAGCGCTGGGCGCGCCAGGGCAAGGACGAGACGCAACGGGCGTACGCCGAGATCGGCAAGTGGTGGGAGGACCTCTCGCGGAAGGGCGTCATCAAAGGAGGCGAGGAGCTCATGGCCCAGGAGACCGCCACCACGGTCCGCAGGGTGAACGGCCAGATGAAGGTCTTCGACGGGCCGTTCGTCGAGACGAAGGAGTCCGTCGGCGGGTTCGCGCTCATCGAGGTGCCTGACCTGGACCAGGCCATCGCCATCGCGAAGACGTGGCCCGGAAGCTCGGCGACGGTCGAAGTGCGTCCGACCGTGGAGCACTAGCGGCGAACACCGTCACCGGCGACGCGGTGGCCGCCGTCTTCCGCGATGAGGCGGGCCGACTCACCGCGTCACTCGTGCGCAGCCTGGGGGACTTCGACCTGGCGGAGGAATGCGTGCAGGACGCGCTCGTCGCGGCGCTTGAACACTGGCCGCGCGAAGGCGTGCCGGCGAACCCCGGCGCGTGGCTCATGACCACGGCCCGGCGCAAGGGGATCGATCGACTGCGACGCGACAAGCGTTACCAGGAGAAGATCGCGGAGCTCGAAAGGGGAACGGAGACGTCGGCGGAGATGGGCCAACACCCGAATGGAACGTCGCAGACGATGCCGGACGAGCGACTCGAGCTGATCTTCACCTGCTGCCACCCCGCCCTGGCCCGCGAGGCGCAGGTCGCGCTCACGCTCCGCTCCGTCGCCGGGCTCACCACCCGTGAGATCGCGCGCGCATTCCTCGTCCCCGAATCGACCGTGGCCCAGCGCCTGGTGCGGGCGAAACGGAAGATCGTCGACGCGCGCATCCCCTTCCGCGTTCCCGCGGCGAACGAGCTCGCGGAGCGGCTCGACGAGGTGCTCTCCGTGCTCTACCTCATGTTCAACGAGGGCTACCTCGCTACCGGTCAGCGCGGCGCGGCGGACCGCGATCTCGCCCGCGAAGCCGAGTGGCTCGCCTCGCTCGTGGTGGACCTCCTCCCGAACGAGCCCGAGGCCCTCGGGCTGCTCGCGCTCACGCGCCTGCACCAGGCGCGCGCGGCCGCCCGTTTCGATTCGAAGGGGCAGATCGTGCTCCTGCGCGATCAGGAGCGCTGGAAGTGGGATCGCCAGATGATCGACGACGGGACCCGGCTCGTCGGGCGGTTCCTGCGCATGGGCCGGCCCGGTCCCTATCAGCTGCAGGCGCTCATCGCCCTCGCGCATGCCGACGCGCCGACCTGGGAGGAGACCCGCTGGCCCGACATCGTGCAGGTGTATGACCGGCTTCTGTCGTTCAACGAGTCGCCGGTGGTGCGGCTGAACCGCGCCATCGCCGTGAGTCACGTGGCCGGCCCGGCGCGCGCGCTCGCGGAGGTCGACGCGCTCGCGGACGATCTCGATCGCTACCACCTCTTCCACGCCACGCGCGCGCAGCTGCTGCGCGAGCTCGAGCGGCCGGACGAGGCCCGCGCCGCGGACCGGCGCGCGCTCGAGCTCACCGAGAACCCGGCGGAGCGGGCGCTCCTCAAAGGGCGCCTGCAGTGATCCGAGTTCTCCTCCACGGTGCCTGGCGCACTTTCGCCGGCGGCGCGCGCGAGGTGCCGCTCGAGGCGCGGACGCTTGGTGAGGCGCTCGCGGCCCTGGCTCGGGCACATCCTGCGTTGAAAGAGCGGCTGCGCGACGAGCATGGCAAGCTTCGGCCCCACCTCGCGCTCTTCGTGAACGAGGAGGACGCTCGCCTTCTGGGCGGCGAGGCGGCGGCGCTGAAGGATGGAGACATCGTGCACGTGATCCCCGCGCTGTCGGGCGGCGGAGACAACCAGAGAACTAAGGGAGGAACACAGGTGGCCAAGACCGTGACGCTTCTCGTGGGGACGAAGAAGGGGCTCTTCCAGCTGAAGAGCGACGCCGACCGGAAGAAGTGGGCGCTCGAGGGGCCGTACGGCTCCCCCGCGCCCATCCACCACGCGTCGTTCGACCCGCGCGACCGATCGATGTACGCGGCGATCAACTCGACCTGGGGCGGATCGCGCATCGAATACAGCCGTGACCTCGGGAAGACCTGGACGGTGGGCAAGAATCCGGCGTTCCCGGCGGGCTCGGATCGCACCTTCTTTCAGACCTGGCATATCGAGCCCGGGCACGCAAAGACGCCGAACGTGGTCTGGGCGGGCATCGAGCCCGCCGCGCTGTTCAAGAGCGAGGACCGCGGGGAGACCTGGTCGCTCAACACCGCCCTCGACGATCAGCCGTCGCGCGCGAAATGGGTCCCGGGGTTCGGAGGCATGGGCCTGCACTCGATCGCGATCGACGCCGCCGATCCAAAGTTCATGCAGATCGGCATCAGCGTCGGTGGCGTGTACACCTCGAAGGACGGCGGCGCGTCGTGGGCGCAGGACAACACCCAGAGGGGCGGCCCCGAGGACCGGCCCGACGTCTTCGGCTGCATCCACAAGCTCCTCGCCCACCCGAAGGTGGGTGGGGTGCGCTTCATGCGCGTGCATCTCGAGGTGTACTGGCGCGATCCGGGCGAGACCGTGTGGACCTTCCGCACCCCCGGGCTGCCGACGAGCTTCGGCTTCGCCGCGGCGATCCATCCGCACGATCCGAAGACGGCATGGTGCATCCCGCTCCACGACGTCAAGCGCACCGCCATCGATCCGGGCATCGCCGTCTTCAAGACGACCGATCGCGGCGCCACCTGGACGCGGAACGGCGCCGGCCTGCCGAAGGGCGCGCCGCTCGAGTCGCTGCGGGAGGGCATGGACAACGACGACTTCGACGAGGTGGGCGTGTACTTCGGTACAGCGAACGGCGACGTCTACGCGAGCCGCGATGAGGGGAAGTCCTGGGAGCGGATCGCGCAGTACCTGCCCTATGTCACGTCGGTGCACGCGGCGACCATCGCCTAGGGGGGTCCTCCCGCACATCGTGTGGGGCCGCGACGCGACTTGACGTCCGCCGGCGGCGGCTATTACGTTTCACGTTATACCGTGAAACGTGAGAGCGGCCTCGACCTTGGGCGCTTCACCGAGCCGGCCCTGCTCATCCTGGTGAGCCTGGCCGACGGGCCGAAGCACGGCTACGCGATGATCGAGGACATCCGCCGGCTCGCCGGCGCGACGCTTGGCGCCGGCACGCTCTACGGTGCGCTCGCGCGCCTGGAACGGCTGGGGCACATCGAGGCGCTGGTCTCGCACGATCGCCGCGTGCCGTATCGCCTGACGACGAGCGGTCGCGCGATGCTCGAGGCGCACCTCGAGGGCCTGCGGCGTCTCACCGCGACCGGCATCCGGAGGCTGGCGCGCGCGTGAGGTGGCTGCTGAAGTTCTATCCACCCGCGTGGCGGCGGCGCTACGAGGCCGAGATGGCCGCGCTCCTCGCCGAACAGCACGCTGGCACGCGCACTGTGGTGGACCTCATCCGCGGCGCGACCGACGCGTGGATCATCGGGCCGCGCGGTCCGTTCGGCGGACTCGAGATGTGGCTCGCCGCGCTGGCCTACGCGAGTACTTTCCTCGTCATGGCCGTCGTGCGCCGCCTCGCGCCACCGGAGTGGCCGTGGGAGACGATCGCGCAGCTCGTGTTCTGGTCGCTCTTCATCGTGCTCACCGCCTGGCGCGCCCGACAGCCGTGGTCGCAGGTCGCGCCGCGCGCACCGCGACGCGGGAGCGTGAGGTGAGCGGCGTGGCCGTCGAGGTGAAGGGCCTCGAGAAGCACTACGGCGACGTTCGCGCGGTCGACGGCGTGAGCTTCTCCGTCGCCGAGGGCGAGGTCTTCGGTCTTCTCGGGCACAACGGCGCGGGCAAGACCACGACCATCCGGATGCTCACCGGACGCGCGCGACCGACGGCTGGCACGGCCACGGTCGCGGGCTACGACATCGTCCACCAGCGGGACCAGATGAAGCCGCTCATCAATGCCGTGTTCGAGGATCCGAACCTGTACGAGCGCTTCAGCGGACGCGACAACCTGCGCTTCTTCGGCGACCTGTACGGGGCCCCGGCGACACGCGCGGACGAGCTCCTCGAGACGGTCGGTCTCACCTTCGCCG
Organism: Candidatus Limnocylindria bacterium; assembly: GCA_041496945.1. Lineage (GTDB taxonomy): Bacteria > Chloroflexota > Limnocylindria > P2-11E > P2-11E > CF-39. The sequence goes on from JBGQFO010000020.1 coordinate 17,667, forward strand.
CGAAACGGAAGGTGAAGACGTACTCGAGCGGCATGAAGCAGCGCCTTCTCGTCGCCCGCGCATTGGTGAACACGCCACGCGTCCTCTTCATGGACGAGCCGACGCGCGGCCTCGATCCGACGTCGGCGCGCGAGCTCCGGACGCTGGTCGCGCAGCTCTCCGACGCTGGCACGACGGTCTTCCTCACCACGCACTACATGGAGGAGGCCGATCAGCTCTGCGACCGCGTGGCGTTCCTGAGCCAGGGCCGCATCGTCGCCCTCGACACGCCGCGCGAGCTGAAGCTCAAGCAGGGCGAGCGCCGCGCCGTCGTGCTGCTGAAGGACCGCACCGAGCAGAGCGTGCGGCTCGACGATCCGGCTGACGCCGCCCGGCTCGACCAGTGGATGCGGGACGGGCTGGTGCTCACGGTGCACTCGCAGGAGGGGACGCTCGAGGACGTGTTCGTCGCGCTCGCGGGCCGCGCGCTGTGATCCGGCCGCGCATCGTCGCCGTTCTGTTCCGCAAGGACATCGTCGACGGCCTGCGCGAGTCCCGCGTGCTCATCTCGCTGATCACGCCGATCCTCCTCGCCGTCCTTTACAACACCCTCTTCCCCGAGGACAAGGTCTTCGAGGCGAAGGTCGCGTACGCCGGACCGGAGACCTCGGCGATCGTGCAGACGCTCAAGACGCGCGCCGAGACCGGCAACTCGGTGAATCTGAAGCTGCAGCACGTGGCGACGGCGGCTGACGCGCGCCGGCTCGTCACGTCGAAGGATGTCGACGTCGCCTTCGTGCTCCCCGACGACGTCGACGACGCGATCAAGGCCGGCCGCGCGCCGACCATCACGCTGGTGCAGCCGGAGCTCGTGACCGGCGGCGCGGTGAGCTTCGTGTCCTCCAGCATCGAAGCAGGCGCGCGGGCGCTCGCAGGTCAGAAGCCGCCGGCGGTCGTCGCAGCCGAGAGCGTCAAGGTCGGCTCCGCCGATCAGGGCGTCATGGGCGAGATGGGGCCCCGCCGCTACTTCGTGCTGGCGACCGTGGTGATGATGCTCGGAATGATCGCGGTCCTCGCCGTGCCGATCATGCTCACCGAGGAGGTCGAGAAGAAGACGCTCGATGCGCTGCTCATCGTGGGCTCCTACCTCGAGGTCATCGCCGCGAAGGCGCTCGTCGGCCTCGCGTACACCGCGGTGTCCGTCGCGGTCATGCTCTCGCTGACCCGACTCAGACCTGCAGACATGCTGACCTTCGTGTTGGGCACGGGCCTCCTCGCGCTCTCGCTCATCGGCATCGGCCTGCTCGTCGGCGGCCTCTTCAAGAGCGCGCAGCAGGTCTACAGCTGGTCGAGTGTGATGCTGCTTCCCGTGATCGGCCCGGCCTTCGCCGTCGGCCTGCCCGTCCCCGACGCGGTCGATGCCATGCTGCGCGCGCTCCCGACGAGCCAGGGCATGCGCATCATGGCCAACGGCCTTGCCGGGAAGGCGGTCTTCAGCGACGTATGGCTCTCGTTCGTCGTGCTCTTCATCTGGGCCGCGGCGGCGTACGGCCTGCTCGCGTGGACGCTCTCCCGGCGCGAGTCCTGATCACCGGACGCGGAGACGCCGGCTCCGTGGGGCGGGGCCGGCGTCCGCAGATGGAGGGAGGGGCTAACGCCTCATGAGGTCGAGGATGGCTGCGCGTTGCCGAGCGGTGATGACGCTCTTCGAGACGAGGCCACCGAGGATGTCGCCGAGGCGCTCGACCGAGAACCCGTCCCAGTCGGCACGGTGGAGCGCGTCGACGATGGCTTCACGCTGCGCGGTGCTGAGCACACGCGGGGTCAGCACGTCGAGCACCGCCGCGAGGCGAAACACCGTGTTCCGTGAATAGCGCACGCCGGCTTGGATCGCGTCGCGCTGCCGAGCGGTGATGACGTCCCGTGAGACGAGCACGCCGAGGATGTCGCCGAGGCGCTCGATCGAGTAGCCGTCCCAGTCCGCGCGACGAGCCGCGTCGATGA
>JBGQFO010000021.1:0-19535 GCA_041496945.1 Candidatus Limnocylindria bacterium
GTCGCCGAGCTCGCCGCCGAGCACGGCGTGCACCGCAGCTGGCTGTACAAGCTGCTCGCGCGCTATCGCCGCCAGGGTGAGTCGGGTCTGGCGGCGCGCTCGCGCCGGCCGCGGCGCTCGCCTTCGGCGATGGACAGCGCGCTCGCCGATGAGATCGTCGCGCTGCGCACCAACCTGCTGGATCAAGGACTCGACGCCGGCGCGCTGACTTTGCACTGGCACCTGGCGCGCCGCCACGGCGCGGTGCCCTCGGTGAGCTCGGTCTGGCGGGTGCTGCGCCGGCGCGGTCTGGTGGTGCCGCAGCCGCGCAAGCGCCCGCGCTCCTCGCTGGTCCGCTTCCAGGCGGAGCTGCCCAACCAGTGCTGGCAGTCGGACATGACCCACTGGTCCCTGGCCGGCGGCCGGGGCTGCGAGATCGTGAACTTCATCGACGATCACAGCCGAATGTGCCTGCGCTCGGTCGCGCTCGCGGTGACCAGCGCGGTCGACGTGGGCACGATCTTCCAGCAGGCCCGCGCGCAGTACGGCACGCCCGCGGCGGTGCTCACCGACAACGGCTGCATCTATACCGCCGAGCACCGCGGCGGAAAGGTGGTGCTGCAGACCGAGCTCGAGCGCCTGGGCATCCGCCACAAGCACGCCCGGCCGTACCACCCCCAGACCTGCGGCAAGGTCGAGCGCTTCCACCAGACGCTCAAGAAGTACCTGGCCAAGCAGCCAGCGGCGGATTCGCTCGAGGTGCTCCAGCTCCAGATCGAGCGCTTCGTCACCTACTACAACGAGCAGCGGCCGCACCGCGCGCTCGGACGGGCGACCCCGCGCGAGGTCTACGACGCCAAGGTCAAGGCGCGGCCCACGGCGAGGGTCGAGACGCACTTCCGGATCCGCCACGACAAGATCGACAAGGGCGGCAAGCTCACGCTGCGCTACGAGTCGAGGCTCCTGCACATCGGGATGGGCGCGCGGCTGAGGGGCCTGCCGGTCGTGCTGCTCGTTGCCGATCGCGACGTGCGCGTGGTCTCAGCCGCGGACGGCGAGCTCTTGCGCCACCTGACGCTCGATCCGACCCGCAACTACCAGCGGCAGTCGGCGTGATGCTCTGTCTACGATGTCTTGAGACATCTGTCTCCGATGTCTCGACACATCACACAGTGTAGCCCGGAGGGGATTCGAACCCCTGACCTCTTCCTTGAAAGGGAAGCGCCCTGGACCACTAGGCGACCGGGCCGTGAGCTCAAGTCTACGCGGGACGCTGTAGAAATCTGCGGGTGATCACGCGCGCGCGGGCCGCGTTCATCTTCATCTTCATCACGGTCCTGCTCGACATGGTCTCGTTCGGCGTGATCATCCCGGTCTTCCCGCAGCTCATCGTGCACTTGCAGGGCGGCGACCTGGCGAGCGCGTCCGGGATCTTCGGCCTCTTCGGAACGGTCTTCGCGCTCATGCAGTTCATCTCCGCGCCGGTCCTCGGTGCGCTCTCAGACCGCTTCGGCCGCCGGCCGGTCGTGCTCCTCTCGAACCTCGGGCTCGGCGCCGACTACGTCGTGATGGCGCTCGCGCCGAGCCTCCCGATCCTCTTCGCCGGCCGCCTCATCTCAGGCATCACCTCGTCGTCCTTCAGCACGGCGGCGGCGTATGTGGCGGACGTCACGCCGCCCGAGAAGCGCGCCGCGCGCTTCGGCTACCTCGGCGTCGCGTTCGGCATCGGCTTCATCGTCGGGCCGGCGCTCGGCGGCTTCCTCGGGAGCATCGACTTGCGCGCGCCGTTCTGGGCATCGGCCTTCCTGTCGTTCGCTAACTTCTTCTACGGTCTGCTCATCCTCCCGGAGTCGCTGCCACCGGAACGGCGCGGTCCGTTCCATCCACGCGCCGCGAACCCGGTCGGCGCGCTGCGCTTCCTGGGCGCGCGTCCGGTCATCGCGAGCCTCGCGCTCGTATCGCTCTTCGCGTATCTCGCGCACGACTCGCTGCCGAACACGTTCGTCCTCTACTCGTCGTATCGCTTCGCGTTCGACGAGCGCGCCATCGGCCTCGGGCTGACCATCGCGGGCGTCTCGAGCCTCGTGGTTCAGGGCCTTGTCGTCGGCCGCGCCGTCGCGGCGTTCGGGGAGCATCGCACGCTCATCGCCGGCCTCGTCATCGGCATGGCCGGTCAGCTGCTCCTCGGACTGGGGCCGACCGTGCCACTCTTCCTGCTCGGCATCCCGGTGTGGTCGTTCTTCGGGCTCGTGGGCCCATCGATCTCCGCGATGGCCTCACGCGAGGTCGTACCGAACGAGCAGGGGCAGCTTCAGGGCGCGCTCGCGTCGCTGCGGTCCATCGCCACGCTGATCACTCCGATCCTCTACACGCAGACGTTCGCGCTCGCGATCGGACCGCTCGCCGGGCTCGGGGTCCCCGGAGCGCCATTCCTGTTGAGCGCCGCGCTGCTCGCGGTCGCGACGGCGGTGTCGCAGCTCAGAGCGCGCCGATCGCCAGCAGCAGTCCATCCTTCTTGATCGCCGGGCTCGTCACCGTGAAGAGCACGACACCTCCGACCGGAGCCCTGATCGTCGCGAGCGGCTCACCCACCAGGTCGGTCATCTCGCCAACGACATCGCCTGCGGACACGCGCTGATCGACCCGGACGCTCGAGCGGAAGATCCCCTCGACCGGAGAGCGCAGCCAATCGAAGCTCTTCACGACCGTGGGCGGCGACACCTTCTCGGGCGCGCCGGAGAGCGAGCCGATCGTCTTCAGGATGTTGGTGACGCCGCGCACGTGGCGCGCGATGTCGGGCTCGAGCGGCAGGCCGTTGCCGCCGGACTCGGCGAGCATCGCGGCGACGCCGTTCAGTGCCGCGACCGCGTAGAGCGAGCCAGGCCGCTCACCCGTCGGTGCGCTCTTCACCGCCCACTTCGCGCCGTAGGCATCGATCATCCGCTTGATCTTCGCGTCGAGCGCGGCATCGCCGGTCTCGCGGTAGATGACGAAGGGCACGAGATCCTCGATGAGGTCCCCGGCGTGCAGGTCGATCGAGTGGTCGCACCTCGTGATGATCTCGGTGAGGAGACGGTGCGCGAAGCGCTGTCCCCAGGTCCCGTTCGGATCGCCGGGGAAGAGCCGGTTGAGGTTGTCGTTGTCCTCGGGATTGACGTAGATGCTCCGCTCGAAGAAGCCGGGCCGGTTGAGGAGCGGAAGGATGACGAGCGTGCCGCGAACCTCCGCCGGCTCGAGCGCGCGGCCCAGACGAATGGCCGCGAGCGTGCCGGTGTACTCGGCCGCGTGGATGCCCGCCGTAACGAGCACCGTCGGGCCCGGCTCCCGGCCGACGAAAGCGAGGTACGGCCACGCGTACTTCGCGAGGCCGGCGTCGCCGCTGAAGGTGAACGAGCCGGCTGCGCGCTCCCCGGGCCGTGGAAGGGTGATCGGGCCGAACAACACGCGCCTAAGTTAGAGGATGCCGAGCACCCTCCTCGCGAGATACCGCAGAGATGGTCGCACCGTCATCGGCGCATGCCTTGCGGCGCGTTCCAGCGCGCGGATCGCGCGCGGCGTGTCGAGGTCGTCCTCGAGGGCGGCGAGCACGGCCCGTGTCGCGTCGTCGCGGCCGAGCGGTCCGACGGTCCCGCGACCGAGCGACGTCGCGAGCGCCGCGGACCGCTCGCGCGCGCGCCGGAGACGGACCTCGTCGTGGTCGAAGGGCCGCCGGTAGTGGACATCGAAGAGATACAGACGCAGCGCCTGGGGCGTGGTCGTCTCGAGCGCGGTGCGCACGAAGACCATGTTCCCGAGCGACTTCGACATCTTCTCGGCGCCGAGGCGCACCGGCGCGACGTGCACCCAGTGGCGGACGAAGGCGTGGTCCTGCGCCGACTCGCTCTGCGCGGTCTCGCACTCGTGGTGCGGGTAGGCGAGGTCGCTTCCGCCGCCGTGGATGTCGATCGGCAGCCCGAGGTAGCGCGCGGCCATCGCGGAGCACTCGAGGTGCCAGCCCGGACGTCCGCGACCGAAGGAGCTCGGCCAGGTGGGTCCACTGGGGACCGCGCGCCAGAGCGCGAAGTCGAGGGGAGCGCGGCGCTTCGGCGCGTCCAGCGCGGCGTCGTCCTGCGCTGCGTTGATCGCGCGCATCTTCGCGGCGGAGAGGTGCGAAATCTCGCCGAAGCGCGGGAAGCGTGACACGTCGAAGTACAGGCCGCCGCCGTCGGCGCGGTAGGCCCGGCCACGCGCCTCGAGACGCCGGGCGAGCCGGACCATAGCGGCGATCTCTCTCGTCGCGTGAGGCATCACATCGGGCGGGCGCCAGCCAAGGGCGCGCATGTCGGCGAGGAAACGGCGCTCCTCGCGCCGCCCGAGCTGGCGCCAGTCGACCCCATCTCGCGCGGCGCGCTGCAGGATCGATTCGTCGATATCGGTGACGTTCTGGGCGTATCGGACATGCCGTCCGCGCGCCTCGAGGAGCCGGACGATGAGGTCGAAGACCAGGAAGGTGCGGGCGTGCCCGAGGTGGGTCGTGTCGTAGGGCGTCACGCCGCAGACATACATCGTGATCGGGGACGAACGGGGGCGGAACGGCACGATCCCGCGGCGACGTGTGTCGTAGAGGGTCAGCACCTCGCGTGACGATATCCTCGCGACACATGGCGCGCTTGCCCGGGACCGACGCGACGCTCGCCACCGTCGAGCGGATCGCGTCCGCTCCGACGGCGCCGTATCACGAGCAGCGCGCGCTGCGGGCGATCACCGCCGAGCTCACGCGCTTCGGCATCGCGAGCGAGGTCGACGCCTACGGCCAGGTCCACGCGCGGGTGCGCAGCGGATCGCCCGCCCATCCGCTCGCACTCCTCGCGCACACCGACCATCCCGCGTTCGACCTCACCGCGGTCCGCGGGCGTGAAGGACGAGCGCGCGTGCTCGGAGGCTTCTATGCGCGCAACCTCGCCGCCGAGGTGCGCGTGCTTGTCTGTGACGACGCCGAGGCGGAGCCGCTCGGCGGCGTCCTGGACGACGTCGTACCGGCGCTCGAGCTCGCGAACAACTCCCTCGGCCACTGCCGCATCCGCGCGGACAGCGCGCTCGCGGTCGGCCAGTGGGCGGTGCTCGACCTGCCCGCCTTCGAGATCCGTGGCGACGAGCTGCACCTCCGCGCCGCCGACGATCTGGCCCTGTGCGCCGTGATCGTGCTGACGCTCGCCGCGCTGCGCGACGACGCACGGCCGCACGACGTCCACGCGGTGTTCACGCGCGCCGAGGAGACCGGCCTGTACGGCGCGCGCCTGGTCGCCGAGGACGGGCTCGTCGCGCGGGACGCCGTCGTCGTTTCGCTCGAGGCGAGCCGCGCGCTCCCGCAGGCGCGACCCGGCTCCGGCGTCGTCGTGCGGCCGGGCGACCTGTACAACACATTCAGCAACGACGGCGAGCGGTTCCTGCGCGTGGCGCGCGAGCGTCTCTCCGACGCGGGCATTCCCACACAGCGCGCGCTCCTCACCGGCGGGACCTGCGAGTCCTCGGCGTTCGTGCGCCTGGGGTGGACGACGACAGCGATCGCCCTACCCAACGTGAACTACCACAACATCACCGAGGAGCACGACCGCTTCGTCCCGGAGATCGTGCGCCTCTCGGACCTGCGGGGAGCGGTCGCCCTGCTCGTCGAAGCGGCCGCAGCTGCCGGCTCCGATGTCGATGAATCGTGGTGGCCCGACGTGCGGGTCGTGCCGCCGGACATGCGCGCCCTCCTCAAGCGCGACAACACCTAGCTCAGCCGCCCGCTACCACTTCTTTCCTATGCGTCGTGTCGGGCGATGACCCCTTGACGGGCCATTCGACAGCGGGTGTACAACAGAGGAGTTCCGCGGAACGGAGCAGAGAAGACCAACGCACCAACGCACAGGAGGTGTCATGGTCCGGCTGCACAAGTGGTTCGGAGTCCTGCAGGTCGATTGACGACGCCCTCGGCGGAAGAGGGCCTGACCGCGAGGACGACCGGCGGATAGAAGAAGTGGAATGACGATCGCACTCGATGCGATCCGCCACATCGGCCGGAAGTGAGGCCTGAAACCGGTCGCTCCAAAGGACTCATGGGAAGCGAACAAGGCGACCCCCGGACGCGGGGGTCGCTTTTTGTCATCCTCGCTGCAGTCGCGAACGTACGCCGCACGCCGGCCGTACCGTGGAGTGGATGGAGGCCGTCGGCGAGCTGGCCTGGTTCCGCAATGAGATCTGGCGCTCGCTCACCCGACCGCGCGACTTCGCGCGCCACCTCGCCCGCGACCACTACGGCCTCGCGGGTGTGCTGGTGGCGCTCGTTGCCGGTGTCGGCCTCTCGATCGGCATCGACCTGCTCGTCCTCGCGTCCAAGGGCATCAGCCCGACCGGCTTCGTGCCGCGGATGCTCATCGACGCGCTCCTGCTCAGTGTCCGTCTGACCGTCACCGCCGCGGTGGTCGCCTGGATCGCCACCGGCGCGGTGCGCATCGCCGGCCGAACAGGCGGGTCGCTCGATCAGCTCTTCACCGCGCTCACGTTCTCGCTGGCGCCGCTCATCCTCGCGCCCGTCGTCGGCCTCGCTGTGCCGGTGGCGAGCACGGTCCTCTCCGTCGACGCGACGAACTCGACCCTCACGATCGCATCGGCGATCATCCTCGCCCTGTTCGCGCGTGTGATCGTCGGCCTCGCGCTGAACATCCGCGGGATCCTGCCGCCGCTCGTCGCGGTGCTCGCGTTCGTCGTCGTGATCGTCATGGGCGCGTCGGTCCTCGCCGACGAGATCTCCCGCATGCGCTTCCTCGCATACGCCGTCGCACCGCAGATCGTGAGCGACTTCACGGTGGCCCCGGCCACCGGGAAGCGATACGAGCTCCTCGGTTTCGATCTCACCGTGCCGCAGGGGTGGACGATCGCGAGCGGTGGCGTGAGCGGCGAGGCCGCGCGCTTCGAGTCCTCCACCGCCACGCTCGTCGTGGCACGCGCACGCGGCGCGGCGCTTTCGACGGCCGACAGCTACGCCGACATCGTCGGTATCCCGCAACGGGTGGGCGTCCACGACATCTGGATGCAGCGCGACGTCGTGCGCCTCAACGGGATGCTCGTCGTGGACGATCGCTACGGCGGCACCTATGAGGGCCGGCACGTCCTGTGGCGGCAGTTCACCGCGGTCCCGGGAGGGCAGGGTCTCGCGCTCCTCTACCGTGTCGTCGAGCCGGCCGACGAGCAGGTGGCGCTCGCGGAGGCCGCGGCGATCGCGGCCACCTGGCACATCACCAGCGAGGGCCGCTAGCTCAGCGGGATCTCCCGCACCAGGTCGTCGTGGACGCGGAACGCGCGCACCTCGGGCTCCTCGGTGCGCAGTGACACGAGGACATACACCGCATCCGGGTAATGCGACTCCGCGCGGTCGGTCGGCGACGGGTACGGCTGGCTCGCCGGATGGCTGTGATAGATCGCGACCAGCTCCTCGCCGCGGTCGTCCATGTCCCGGAAGACGCGCAGCTGCTCGCGTGGGTCGATGCGGTAGCGCGTCGTCGGCGCCTCATGCACGTTCGCGCAGCGGATCGCGCGCGTCGCGACGCCGCCCTTCCCGGCGACAAGGCCGCAGGCCTCGTTCGGCGCCGACTCGCGCGCGTGCGCGACGATCCGCTCGCGGAGCTCGCGCGTCAGCGCGAACGACTCAGCGACCGAGCCCGTGGCGGACCCCATCCCCACCCGCGCCGCCCGCCATCGCGGGGATGACCATGACCTCGCTGCCGTCGGGGACGGGAGCGTCGGTGCCGCCCCTGCTGCGCGCGTCGTCCTCGCCGATGTAGACGTTCACGTACGAGCGCAGCCGTCCGCTCTCGTCGACGACACGGCCGCGGAAGCCGGGGTGGCGGCGCTCGATGTCCGCGAAGATCTCAGCCAGCGTCCGTCCGCTCGCCTCGAGCTTCGTCTGCCCGCCCGCCGCATCGCGTAGCGCGCCCGGAAGACGCACGGTCACCGGCATTCAGAACTCCCAGAGGGGGGTGCTCAGGTAGCGCTCGCCCCCATCAGCGATCAACACGACGATACGGCCCCCTTCTTCCCGCGCCATGCGTGTGGCCGCCGCGACCGCGGCGCCGCCGGAGGGGCCGGTGAAGATCCCCTCGTCCCGCGCGAGCCGGCGGGTCATGGCGATCGCCTCGTCGGTCGACTGCGTCATATGCAGATCGGCCACTCGCTCGTCCCAGATCGCCGGACGCAGCGCGCTCGGCATGTGCTTCCAGCCCTCGATCCCGTGGAGCGCGTCGTCGGGCTGCACCGCGACGATGCGGACTCCCCTTGGGCGCAGCGCCGCGGAGATCCCGACGACGGTGCCCGACGTCCCCACCCCCGCGACGACGTGCGTCACCTTTCCATCGGTCTGCCGCCAGATCTCGGGTCCGGTGGTGAGCTCGTGCACCAGGGGGTTGGCCGCGTTCGAGTACTGGTCGAGATAGACGTAACGATCGGGCTCCTCGGCGGCGAGACGGCGCGCCTCGCGGATCGCGCCGTCGGTGCCCTCGAGCGGATCGCTGAGCGCGAGCTCCGCACCGAATGCCCGGACGATGCGCTTGCGCTCCAGTGAAACGCGGTCGGGCATCACCAGCGTGAGCGGGTGGCCGCGCACGGCGGACACGAGCGCGAGCGCCACGCCGGTGTTCCCGCTCGTCGCGTCGAGGAGGCGCCGTCCCGCGCCCATCCGGCGCTCCTCCTCGGCGGCGATGACCATCCAGAGGCCGGCGCGATCCTTCACGCTGCCGCCGGGATTCGCCGATTCGAGCTTCGCCCAGAGCTCGCCGCGCAGGCCGGCGGTCACGCGGCGCAGGCGGATGAGCGGCGTGTCGCCGATGTGCTCGAGGATCGTGCCGCGCACGCGGTCACGGACGAGCGCGGCCGTGAGGGTCATGGGGAAAGGCTAGCCCGCGTTGGCGCGGGTTATGTGCGGACCGTCTCCAGCGCTCGGCGCGCGAGGCGCAGTGCCTCGTCGCCGTCGCCGCGCGCCTCGGCGGCACGCGACCAGCGGTCGAAGATGACGCGGAGCAGGTGCGGCACGCGCTCCTCAGCGAGCTGGCTCGCCTCCTGGAACGAGCGCTTGGCCACGGCGGGCGCCGTTGTCATCTTCAGCTCGCCGATGAGCACGAGCGCGCGGATCTGCGCGTCGGGCTGGTCGACCTTCTTCGCGAACTTCAGCGCTTCCTGCGCGGCGGCGAGACCTGCCTCCGGGTCGGTCTTCGCGGTGACCTCGGCCCCGGACGTGCGGATCGACGCGAGCGTGCCGGGCCGCTTCGTCTCGTTCGCGAGCACCTCCGCGCGGGCGAGGCACTCGCGCGCACGTTCGCGGTTGCCATAGTCGGCGTAGAGGAGCGCCGCGTTGTCGAGCGTGCACGCGACCTGATGCATGAGCCCGAGCTCTTCATAGACCTGCAGGCTCTTGGTGTTGTAGTTGATGGCGGCCTCGAGGTCGCCCTCGTTCTGGTAGGTCTTTGCCATTCCCGCATAGAGCGCCGCCAGCGAGGGCCTGTCGGAGAACTGCGCGGCGAGTTCGAGCGCGCGCTCGTAGGTCGTCAGGGCCTGACGCGAGTCACGGTGGTTGGTGAGCGCGACGGCAAGCTCAACGAGTCGGCGGAAGTGGAAGCCCGTGTCCTTCACCACGCCGTTGTCGCACGCGAGGATGCATTCCTTCAGCAGGCGGATCGACTCGTCGTACGCATACGTGCGGCCGTGCGCGCCGGCAAGCACCGCCTTGATCCGGACCTGCTCCTCGGGGTTGCCGAGGAGTTCGGCCATGCGCTGCGCACGCTCGATGACCGGGAATGCCGCCTTCGGCTGGCCGGTCGCGTTGTAGCCGATCGCCAGGTAGCGCAGCCGCACGAGCTGATCCGCCGCCGTGAGACCTTCCTCGAGCGATTCGAGGATCGGCACCGCCTCAGCCGCTCGACTCTCCTCGATGAGCCGTCGAGCCTCGAGGAACTGGAGTTGCGGTGTCGACGGACCAGACGCGCCGCCGAGCAGATCGGATGGCCGCACGCCGAGCACGCCGGCGATGTGCTCGAGCGCCTTCATCGAGGCACGAGTGCGTCCGGACTCGAGCATCGAGATGTAGGCCTTCGTGTACAGCGGCTCGGCGAGCTGCGCCTGGGTCAGCCCTTTCGCGGTCCGCAGCGAGCGGATGCGCGCGCCCACGTCGGCGACCATCGGGGAACGGATCAGGGCCATCGGGGTGGCACTTTACGGCGCTACAAGTCGGCGGTCAACCTGGCCTGAACTGTGGCTTAAGGGACCGAGACCGGGGCGATGCCGGTCGGGGTCCCGGGCCCAGGTAGCCCGTTGTGTCTCGGTCGGCCACGGCCAGTGCCATGGCCAGGAGGCGGTGTCTATCAGCAGAAGCCGGGGCTGCCGACGCTGGGGTCGCAGGCGTACGCGACATTGGAGATTCCGGCGGCGCCGAAAGAGAACGCAAGAGCAAGCGCGATGGTCACGATCTGGAAAACACGACGGATCGACATTGGGTGGGTCCCTCCCGACCCCACCGGCGATTTCTGTCGCTGGGCCCGTCGCGCCGACTATCGGCGCTCTCATCGTGGAAGTAAAGCGGGGCTTTCCCGAGCGCCGGGCCGGCCAAATACGAGGGTTCAGTTGATCGAGGCAAGGATGGCGCGGAGGGTGCGCGGGTCCGAAGCGTCGAGAGAGTCGACACCGGCCCGGACGAGGAGCGCGACGACGTCCGGGTCGGGCGGGTCGGGCATCCCCCAGGCGTGGGCGTGCATCCGACGCAGGTGCGCCGCCTCGCAGACCTCCGCCGATACCCAGGACCAGTAGGCGTGCAAGCCCGACGCGTCGGCGGCCACCGCGAGCATCAGCGGATCGAGGAGCGTCGCGCCGCCGTAGCTCACGGCCGTCGGGAGCTTCGGGAGCAGCTCGCGCATCCGCCGGATCGTCGGGTGGTCGAAGGAGTGGACGAGCGCGCGATGGGCCATGTCGTGCGCGGTGAGCAGGTCGGCGACGCGCTCGGCCATCTTTGGGTACGCCGGCCGGCCCTTCGCCGGCGTCGGCTGTTTTATCTCGAGCGACAACATGATCCTGGCGCCCCGCGCCCAGCCGACCAGCTGATCCAGTGTGGGCACCCGCTCGCCGGCGTACGCGGCGTTGCCGTATGAGGCATCGAGCGCCTGGATCTCCGCGAGGGTGCGGTCACGGACGTAGCCCGCGCCATTGGTGGTGCGGTCGAGGGTGTCGTCGTGGATCACGACGAGCTGGTCGTCCTTCGTCAGGTGCACGTCGAACTCGAGCAGGTCGCAGCCGGCCTCGGCCGCGAGTCTGAACGCGGCCATCGTGTTCTCCGGCGCGGTCGCCGAGAGGCCGCGGTGCGCGACGATGCTCACCCGACCGGTCACGCTGCGCCGGAACGGGGAGGGTGGCGCCACCTAATCTCCCGGCACGGTCGCCATCGCGGTCTCGCTCGGGCGCACGCCGCCCCCCGCGAGCGCGTTGAGGCCGAGCGCGAGGGCCACCATGGCGGCACCGGCGAGCATCCGCCAGCTGATGGACTCGCCGAGCACGAGCGACCCGACGAGCAGCGCCTGCGCCGAGATGAGCAGCTGCGAGAGCGTCATCGTCGTCGGGCGGAGCCGTCGCGTGAGCCACAGCTGGACGACCAGACCGACGCACGAGCCGAAGACCACGAGGTAGCCGAAGGCGAGAAGGGTCTCGAGCGTCCACGACGCCGGCTGCTCGGCCTGGGTCAGCGCGAACGGGAGCAGCGCCAGCGTCCCGGTCCACGTGCCGACGGCGACGAGCGGGAGCGGCGACCCCTCACGCAGGACGCGGACCTGCACGATCGTGCCGAAGGCCCACGAGATCGGCATGAGCGCGAGGAGGATCGTGGCGAAGAACGCCTCCGGTCGTGAGCCGGGATCGGGCGCGCCCACGAGCACGGCGATGCCGAGCACCCCGAACAGCAGCCCGACGATCTTCAGCGGTGAGAGGCGGTCGCCGTGGACGGTGTAGTGCGCGAGGAACGCGGTCCACACCGGCCCGGCGGCGCCGAACACCGCGACGAGGCCGCTCGGCACGTACTGCTCGGCCCAGAAGATGATCGCCCAACTCGTACCCGTGTTGATGATGCCCGCGAACGCCGCGGCGGCGATCGTGCGCCGATCGCGCGGGAACCGCAGCCCGAGGGCCAGCGAGATCGTCGTGAGCAGCAGAGACACCGCGACGGCACGTTCGAGCGCGAACACGAACGGAGGCACGGTCGCCACGCCGATCTTTATCGCCGCCCAGGTCGAGCCCCAGACCAGCACGAGGAGGATGTAGCCCGCGAGCACGCGGTATGGCGGCATGCGCAGCGATGATGGCGCATATGCTCGCTCGGTGATCCGCGTCCTGTTCCTTTCGCTCATCATCGTCGCCGCGGCGTGCGCGCCATCGGGGCTGCGCCTCTCCGGCACCGAGCTTCCGGCGAAGGATGCACCGGACTTCACGCTCACGGACGGGCTCACGGCGCAGGCCGTGACGTTGTCAGGGCTCCGCGGCACGGTCGTCGCGCTCGCGTTCCTGTACACGCACTGCCCGGATGCCTGTCCGCTCACCGCCGCGCAGTTCCGCGCGGCGCAGAAGGCGCTCGGCGCCGATGCCGCGCGCGTCCGCTTCGTCGCCGTGTCGGTCGACCCGGAGGGCGACACGCCCGCGGCGATCCGCGACTTCTCGGCGACGCACGATCTGAAGGAGAACTGGCTCTACCTGACCGGACCGCGGACGGCGCTGGAGGCGGTCTGGGCGCTGTACGGCATCGGCTCGTTCCCCGATCCGACCCCACCGTTCGTGGACCACAACGACGCGATCTTCGTGATCGATGCGCGGGGCCGCGAGCGGGAGCTCCTGCACTCCGACCTCGTGCTCAAGGACTTCGTCGGCGACCTGCGGGCGCTGCTCGGCGGAGGCTAGACCGCCGCTAGCGGACCTGGAACGTGCCCGAGGTCGCGATGTTCGGCGCGATGACGTTGCCCGCGAGATCGCGCACCGCGACGATGCTGAGCACGTTGTCCGCGCCGTAGGTGAACGCCGTCGGGGGGAAGGTGAGGCGCACCCAGGTGCAACCCGCGAGCTCGCACTCGATCGTCGTGCCCGCGGGGATCGGCTTCCCGTTCAGGAAGTAGCGCTCCGCGTCGGTGACGTAGTCCTCGTCCATCGCCTCGCTGTAGGCGACGCGGATGACCTTCTTCTCCGCGGTCTGCAGCTCGAGCTGCGCGAACATCAGCCTCGGCGCGCCTTCGTCCTGGACATCGACCGTGAACGTGCGGGGCTGCACGAGGTTGCCGTCGATGTCCTGCACGCCGGAGACGGTTATGTCGAAGCGGCCGGTCGGACCGCCCCAGCCGCTGCCGAACTTCACCGTGGTGCAGTCTGGGGACAGGTTCGCCTCCGAGACGAACGCGGAGAGGAACACGCCATAGGACGCGCTCGAGGAGGTGTACGAGCCAAGGGGCGCCGGGAACGTTCCCGCGCCGCGCACGTGCTCCATGGTCCCCGGCGTGCCGAACGACCACACCGGGCCAAGGCCGCAGTCGCCGGTGTGCAGCATCGGACGGTCGAACTGCACGATGAGGTCGTACTGCGTCGCCTTCAGCGAGACCACGTGCGGCGTCGCCGCGGTGATGCCGCTCGCCACGAAGCTGCCGATCACGTCGCTGTCGAGGACGAGCTCGTAGGCGGTCCCGTTCCGCAGGCGGACCTTGTCGGTGATCATGCGCACCGCGATGCAGAGATCCTGACCCGGTGTCGCCGTCCGCTTGATGCAGCGGATGTCGGCGCCGGCCAGGACGGTGCCGTTGATCTTCCAGTGCGTCCCGATGAGGACCGCGGGGCCGGGTCCGGCCTCGCCGACGAACGTGGAGTGACCCGGGGAGAGCTCCGCGACGATGACCTGCCCGTCGTTGTGGATCGGGCTGGCGATCGGCGCCGCGGTCGGCGGCGGCGCCGTCGGGGCCGGCGTCGCCGGTGGTGCTGAGGCCGTCGGCGCCGGGGTCGCCGACGCGGTCGGCGAGGGCGCGGCCGTGGCCGGGGCGGACGGCGACGCGCTCGTCGGCGCCAGCGTCGGCGCGGCCGTCACGAGGGGCGGCGAGGGTATCGGCGCAGTAACGGCCGGGGCGCAGGCCCAGGCGAGCAGGAGGACGAGGGCGACGAAACGCCTCATATCCCTATAACGCGGGAGTGCGACGGCGTGGTTCAGCCGATGAGATAGATGGTCGCGAAGAGGCCGATCCAGACCACGTCGACGAAGTGCCAATAGAAGGAGGCGGCCTCGACCGCGAGGTGCCGGTTCGCCGAGAACTGACCCTTCGCCGTCCGCAGGAGCACGTAGGAGTTCATCAGCACACCGCCGGTCACGTGCGCGCCGTGGAAGCCGGTGAGCGTGAAGAAGACGCCGGCGAAGACGCCGTTGTCGGGCAGGAAGCCGAGCCGCGTGTACTCGTAGCCCTGGCCGATGAGGAACGCGATGCCCAGGACGAGCGTCGGGATGAGCCAGTTGCGAAGGGCGGTGCGGTCGCCCTTCTTGATGGCGTTCACCGCGAGCTGCATGGTCACGCTCGAGACGAGCAGCTCGACCGTGTTGATCGTCGGCAGGCCGACGCCGAGGATCGGGTCCACCGCGAACGTCGGCTTCTCACAGACGGCCGCGATGCAGCGCTGGAACACCGGCTCCCACTCGGGGAGGCGCCCGCGCAGGTAGAAGTACGTCGTGAAGAGCGCGCCGAAGAACATCGCCTCGCTCGAGATGAACAGGATCACGGCCCACATCCCCGAGGTGAAGCGCGCGGGCTGCAGCTCGGGCCCACCACCCTCGACGACGGGGATGCGATCGCGCGGACGCTCGCGACGGCCGCGAAGGACTGGGCGATCCTCGAGCTGCGTGCTCACTCTCTAGTGGTGGCCCTCGTCGGGGGCCTCGGCGAAGTGCCGTGCGTCATCGATGAGCCAGGTGGCCAGGCCGATCACCATGATGGCGAAGCCGGCCAGGATGAGCGGCAGGCCGAACAGGATGCCGAACGCGAGGATCGTGACGCCGAGACCGAGGATCGGCGGAGAAAAGCTCGGGCCCGGCAGATGGATCTCGTGTTCGCTCGCCGGTTCGGAGGACGTCTGATGCTCGGCCACGGCGCGAATGGTATGGGGTGGATTGGCACGTGTCGAAGTGAGGCCCTAATCTTTGCGGCGCATGGGACCGTGGCCAAATGACCCCCTCGGACCGCAGGCGCGGTCCAGTGCGGAGATCTACTGGATCATGTTCGTCGCGGCGATCGTCGTGTTGGTGATCGTTGATGGCGGCCTGATCTACGCGGGCATCCGCTTCCGAGATCGCCCAGGGCACACGGCGAAGCAGTTCCACGGGCACAACTTCCTCGAGCTCCTCTGGACGGTCGCCCCGACGCTCATGGTCATCAGCTTCTCGGTGTTGTCGTTCCAGAAGCTCACCGTGATGAACGACACCAGCGGCGCGGGCATGACGATGGACGTCCAGGGGCAGCAGTGGACGTGGCAGATGAACTACCCCAAGGAGGATCGCTTCAAGCTGAGCGACGGGAGCTACCTGCAGGGCGCTCAGGAGCTGCACATCCCGGTGAATACCAAGGTCCACATCAACCTCTCGTCAAAGGACGTCATCCACTCGTTCTGGGTGCCGAACATCGGCGGGAAGAAGGACGCGGTGCCCGGCCGGCATACCGATCTCTGGATCCAGGCCGACAAGCCCGGGACGTACAAGGGACAGTGCTTCGAGTTCTGCGGCACCGGCCACGCCGACATGCTCATCACCCTCGTGGTGCAGACGCCCAGCGAGTTCGCCGCGTGGATAAAGGACTCTCTGGCCGAAGCGAACCGCCTGAACGACCCGGCGACGAAGACGGGTCGCGAGACATTCCTCTCGCTCGCGTGCGTCGGCTGTCACACCGTCCAGGGGACCGTCGCCGCCGGAAAGGTCGGGCCCGAGCTCACGCACGTCGCGAGCAAGAAGAGCATCGCCGCCGGCACGCTCTCGCCGGTGAACGAGGAGACGCTCACGCGCTGGATCAAGAACCCGCCGGCGGTGAAGCCGGGAACCCTCATGCCGAACCTCGGGCTCTCGGACGAGCAGATCCACGACATCGTGCAGTGGCTGCTCACGCTGAAGTAACGCGATCGTGCTCGCCGCGCTCACGACGGGATAGGTTTTTCTAGGGCTGGACCGTCAGCTCCGCGCGCATTCCCAGCTGATAGTGGCCCGAGACGTTGCAGATGATCACGTAGTGGCCCGCCGCGAGGTCCGCCGACACCGTGGTCACCCGGCCTGCCGCGATGTTGATCACCTGCTTCACCAGCCCGTCGGTCTTCGCCTTCGCCGACGCTGTGTCGATCGGGAGCTTGTCGGGTGCCAGGTCGGTCCTGATGAGGTCGAAGTCGTGGATCATGGTGCCGAGGTTCCGGATACCGAGCTTCACGGTCCCGGCCTTCGTCGTCGGCGTGCTGAGCGTGACCGTGTACTCCTTGAGGTCGACGGTGACGTTCACGTCCGCGGGCAGGGTCTCGACCTGCTGCGCGCAGGACGTCGCGACGAGCACGAGCAAGCAGAGGCCGACGACGAGCCGAGGGATCATCACGGCAGCCTACCCTGCTCGCGGCGACGCTGCTCACGCTCCTCGACCTCGAGCCAGAGGAAGAACGCGCCGGACGCCGCCACCAGGAAGATCAGGTCGCCCGCGACCCACATCACCGCGCCGCCCACGCGCTGATCGGTGAGCGCGTCGATCCCCAGGCCTGCGGCACGCTCGCCGTAGTGCGTGTAAAAGGCGCGGGAGGAGAACGCCAGGAGGCCGCCGAGCAGGGTGTTCTGCGCCGCACCGGCGAGCAGCAGGTACACGATGCGCGCGGCGTATGGGAGCGTGCCCTTGAACGGCTCGGGGTCGATGACCACGCTCCAGAACAGAAGCGCGCCGAGGAAGAAGTGGGCGTGCTCGAGCGCGTGAAGCGCGTCGTTCCCGGCGGCGGCGTCATACAGCGAGGGCCAGTGCCAGAGGAAAAGGCCGCCGACGTAGATGCCGACGGCCACGAGCGGATGCCGCGCGACGTGGAGGACCCCGCGGACGGCACGGTTCCCGGCGAGCGGGCGGACGACCGACGCGCGCACGGCCGCCGGCAGGCCGCGCAGGAGCGGACGCACCGGCGCGCCGAGCATGAGCAGCGGCGCGGCCACGATCGTCAGCAGCATGTGCTGGAGCATGTGGACGCTGAAGAGGTCGCCGGCAAGGACCTCGATCCCGGACGCGAGGGCCAGGACGAGTGTCGCGAGCCCGAGGAAGAACAGCACCGTCCGCCACCAGCGCCGCGGGCGACGCTGCAGACGCACGCCGCGTGCATAGATGCCGCCCGCGAGGACGGCCGAGACGATGGCTACAGTCTCAATGAGGAGTCCACCATGATCGCGACGAAGAGCAGCGCGAGGTATAGCAGCGAGTACAGGTAGATGCCCCGGGCGATCGCGCGTCGCCGTGCCGCGGCCGCGCGAAGCAGGCGGACCGCAAGCCCGACGAACACCACGCCCAGACCGATCGCGGCCACCAGGTAGATCAGACCAAGACCGCCACTGACGAAGAGCAGGAGCGAGATCGGGATGAGGCTGAGGGCGTAGCTGAAGATCCCCCACGCGGTCGCCTCCTCACCGCGGACCACGGGCAGCATCGGCACGCCCGCACGTTCGTAGTCGTCACGGATGAGCAGCGCGAGCGCCCAGAAGTGCGCGGGCGTCCAGAAGAAGACGATCGCGAAGAGGAGCCAGGCCTCGAGGTCGAGGGATCCGGTCACCGCGGCCCAGCCGACGAGCGGCGGGATCGCGCCGGCCGCCCCACCGATGACGATGTTCTGCACCGTCGTGCGTTTGAGCCACAGCGTGTAGACGAAGATGTAGAAGAGCGTGCCGCTGATCGCGAGCACGGCGGCCACCACATTCGCGAAGAACGCGAGCACCGTGAAGGCGACGATGTTCAGCGCGATCCCGAGGCCGATCGCCCATTCGTCGGGGATCCGCTGCGACGGGAGCGGCCGGCGCCGCGTGCGCCGCATGAGATCGTCGATATCGCGATCGAAATAGTGATTGAGCGCGGACGCGCCACCCGAAGCCGCCGCGCCGCCGATGAGCGTGGCCGCGAGGAGCCCGAACGGCGGCACGCCACGCTCCGCGAGGAACATCCCGCCGAGCGCGGTGAGGAGCAGGAGCGACATGATCGCGGGCTTCGTGAGCGAGACGAGGTCCGAGACCATCGCACGCGTGGGCATGCTCGGGTGCCACGCGACCACGGTCATGGCGACGGTGCAGCACCACAGGAGCGACGCGACCGCGGGGTGCGCGCCCAGCGCCCAGGGCGAGAACGTGGTGAGCGGGTTGAGCGCGCCGACGACGACCTGCACGACGAACGTGACGGCGGTCGCGACGGCGAGCGCTCCCAGACCTTCGGACTCGCGGCCGTGCTTCCACGCCTGCCAGCACCCCAGGAGGACCACGACGCCGACGATGAGCGCGACCCAGCGGTGCGCCATGTGGATCGCGGGCGGTCCGAACACCGGAAGCGCACCGGCGTCGCAGAGCGGCCACGTCGTGCAGGCCGCGGTCGCGCCGTCGCCGCGGACGTACGCGCCGGTGAGCATCAGCACGAACGTCCCGACCGCGCCGGCGAGCAGCAGGGCCGTCCACGGCGCGCCGCGCTGGCGTGCGGCGACGGTCGCGGGCCAGCGCACGCCGACGGCCAGGACGGTGAGCACCGCCAGCACGAGCTCGGCGTTCGCGAGGTGGACGGTCACCCAGGTGTTCGGCAGCTCGAGCAGCACGACGACCGCGCCGAGGACCGCTTGGAGCACGTAGAGTGCCGCGGCCGTGACGACGAGCGCGACGGTGCGACGGTCGCGCCGGTAGGAGACGAGCGTCGCGATCAACAGTGACGCCCCGGTCAGCCCGCCGGCGACGCCGAGGAAGCGGTGGAACCATTCGATCTGCGTGGCCGCGTCGAGGCTGGGGAGGAACTGGCCATGGCATGTCGGCCAGTCCGGGCATCCGAGGCCGGAGCCGGTGACCCGCACGACGCCGCCCCACACCACGACGAGGAACGACGTGAGGAGCGTCAGGTAGACGAGGGTGCGGTACCGGGGTCCGAAGGTCACCGGCCCAGACTAAGGCGCGAGGTCAGGTCAGTGCGGGAGGTCTTCCTTCAGCGGCCGCGCGCTGCGGACGACGGGGATCCGCGCGAAGTTGTATGCGGGCGGCGGCGACGACGTGGCCCACTCGAGCGTGTCGGCGTGCCATGGGTCGTCGTCGGCGACCTTGCCGTTCTTCATCATCACGCTGGAGATGAAGTTGTAGATGAACACCAATATCGAGAACGCGATGATGTAGACGCCGATCGTCGAGATGAGGTTCAAGAGTCCCCACTCCGGCGACTGCACGTAGTGGTAGGTACGTCGCGGCATCCCATCGAGCCCGAGCTGGTGCATCGGGAAGAACGCCATGTTGAAGCCGACGAAGAACGTGAGGAAGTGGA
>JBGQFO010000022.1:0-18653 GCA_041496945.1 Candidatus Limnocylindria bacterium
AACGGCACGAAGCTTCCGCTGTGGCCACTCAGCGGTCCGATCACCTCGGGCTTCGGAGCGCGCTGGGGTGGCTTCCACAACGGGCTCGACATCGCGGCGCCGATGTACACCCCGATCCGGGCGGCGGCGGCCGGCCAGGTCGTGACCGTCGGCAAGCCGTACCTCGCGTACGGCGACACCGCGACGGTCGTGATCATCGCGCACGGCTACAACTTCTCGACGCTCTACGGGCATCTCGACGACGGACCGCATCCGCCGGTGGTGCGCGTGGGTCAGACCGTCGCCGCGGGGCAGATCATCGCGTACGTCGGCATGACCGGCTGGACGACCGGACCCCATGTGCACTTCATGACGATCGTGAACGGCCGCGCGGTCGACCCGAGGCCATACCTGCCCTAAGAGGACGGCGGTCCATGCCTGAGCTCGCGGTGCGTGCACTCACGAGGTCGTAGTCAGCTGACTGTGGATAACTCGAGAAGCGCCGGAGCGATCCGGCGCTTTTCATTGCCTTTTGTGGCGAAGTTCACACGCTCGGGTGAGCTCCGGTGTCGTAGGATGCGGGACGAAAGAAAGGAGGTGATGTGGAGTGGGTGATGCCAGTGGGAATCCAAAGACCCAGACGGCCCTCACTTCAGCCTTTCGGAATGAATCCATCTGAGGTGATCGCGAACTAACCTCGCGGGGTCTTTGGTGACCCGGCATACAAAGAGCGGCGGCAGAGATGCCGCCGCTCTTCATGTTCGGTCGCGGCCGGATTGCTCCCTCGCTCTAGGCTCTGGATATGCGTGAACGCGCCCGCGGCACGCCGCCGCCGGCCGAGAAGAAGAGCCGCGACGTCCAGCTCGCCGACAACAGGAAGGCCAGCTACGACTACTCGATCGAGGATCGCTTCGAGGCGGGCGTCAGCCTGACCGGCACGGAGATCAAGTCGCTCCGCGCGGGGCACGTGAACCTGCGCGACGGCTACGCCAAGATCGAGAATGGCGAGGCCTGGCTGCGCGGCGTGCACATCTCACCGTGGACGCATCCGGGTTCTGCCAATCACGAGCCGCTCCGGCCACGAAAGCTGCTGCTGCATCGCTCCGAGCTGCTGTTCCTCGCGAACCGGTCCGCCCAACAAGGCTACACGCTCGTCCCGCTCCGCCTGTACACGAAGAACGGCCGAGCGAAGGTGGAGCTCGGCCTCGCGCGCGGCAAGCGCCGCTATGAGAAGCGGCAGGTCATCAAGGAGCGCGAGGCACAGCGCGAGATGGACGCCGCTATCAGGCGCCGCGTCCCACGCTCCTGAGCCACGCGTCAGCCGTGAGGGCTAGCCGCCGAACGCCGGCGCGCCCTCCTGCACCTCGGCCTCGACGCGCTCGCGCGGCGTGTGGCCGCGGATCGGGACCTCTTTGAGGAAGAGTGACGCCACCGCCGCCAACGCGACGATCGCGGTCGCGTAGAAGAAGACGTCGTGGATCGTGAGTGCGAGCGCGGTGCGGATGGCGTTGAGCACCTGGTCGAACACCGGCTGGAGCTGCGGCGCTAGCTGCGCGCGCGTCGCCGCGATGCGCGCGGTGTCGAAGATCGCCTGTGGACTTCCGCCGCTCGGGATCGCCGCAAGCGCCTGCGGCGGCAGGTTGAGCGCGGCGATCTGCTCCTGGATCTTCTGCGGCAGCTGGTGCGAAAGCACCGCACCGAGGATCGAGACGCCGATGGTGCCGCCGATGTTGCGCCAGAACTGGATCTGGCTCGAGACCACGCCGACGAACTGGTGGGCCACCGCGCTTTGCGTCGCGTTGATGTACAGCGGGAACGTCACGCCGAGACCGGCACCGACGAGGATGAGGTCGCGCACGACCTCGAGCTCGCTCGTACCCACGCCCACCTGACCCAGCAGGAAGAGCCCTGCGACCATCACGAGGATCCCGACCGTCCCGACAAGCCGGTACCGGTCGACGCGCGTGATGATCTGACCGGTGAGGAGGCTCGCGGCGACCATGCCGAGCATCATCGGCGTCACCAGGAGCCCGGAGTTCGTGGCGGCGACGCCCAGGATGCCTTGATAGATGAGCGGCACGTACAGGATCGCGCCGAACATGCCGAAGGTGACGAAGAAGCCGGTGATCATCGACACGGCGAACGTCCGGTTCTTCCAAAGACCGAACGGGACGATCGGGTGCGCCTCGCGCAGCTCGATGAGGAAGAAGATCGCCGCCATGACCGCGGAGAAGCCGAGAAGTCCGAGGACCTCGGGTGAGGTGAAGTCATGGTCGCGCGTGATCGAGAAGCCGATGAGCAGCGGGACGAGGGTCGCCGCGAGCGCGCCGGCACCGAGGAAGTCGATGTCGCGCCAGGAGGCCTTGTGCGCGACCGCGGGAAGGGTCAGGAACACCGCGACGAACGCGATGATCCCCACGGGCACGTTCACGTAGAAGACCCAGCGCCAGCCGACGTTGTCGGTCAGATAGCCACCCACGACCGGTCCGACGATCGAGGCGATGCCGAAGATGCCGCCGAAGAGGCCCTGCATCCGGGCGCGGGTGCGCGGGTCGAAGAGGTCCGCGATCGAGGCGAAGACGCTGGCGAAGAGAGCGCCGCCGAACAGGCCCTGGACCCCGCGAAAGATGACGAGCTGGGTCATGTCCTGTGCCTGGCCGCAGAGCGCCGAGGCGAGGACGAAGCCGGCGATCCCGATCAGCAGGAACGGTTTCCGTCCGAACAGGTCGCCGAGCTTGCCCGCGATCGGGGTCGTGGTCGTGGACGCCACCATGTACGCGGTCGCGACCCAGGCGTAGAACTCCAGGCCCTGCAGCTCCCCGACGATGCGCGGGAGCGCGGTGCCGACGATGGTCTGGTCAAGCGCGGCAAGGAACATCGCGAGCGCGACCCCGACCGTGGCAAGGATCCGGGCGTTCTTGGTCATCTCAGCGGGCATGTGTGGCCTCCTTGTGGGTCCGGGTCGTCGGAAGAAGATTCGCCTCGGGTTGTGAAGAACTCATGACGTCCGGATCGCCGAGCGCCTCCCGCAGGTCGGCGAACGCGACCTTGATGTGCTGGCGTTGCGCCGGCGAAAGGACCCGCAGGCTGTCGGCCAGCGCGATCGCGGCGGCATGTTCGAAACGCTGCAAATGGCGCCGGCCTTCCCCGGTGAGCGCCACGCGGACCGCGCGGCGATCCTCGGGATCCGCCTCACGCCGCACCAGGCCATCCGCCACCAGGTCCTCGACGACCTCGGTGATCGTCGACGGCGAGATCTTCGCCTGCTGGGCGAGGAACCCGGCACGGCACGCGCCGGCCTTCAGGCCGTAGAGCAGGCGTGCGCGCTCGGGCGAGCCGAGCTCGACGGTGTGCGCGGCACGCTGCGTGATCCCCTTGAAGAGCCCAAAGAGGCTCCAGAGGCTCTCCGCCAGCGCGATCTCTTCTTCGCTCGGTGTGCGGGTCGGCGACACGTGTCGTGTTTCCTTTCGGTGCCCGAATAGTTCGGAGACCGAAAGGTTAGGTCACGCGCCGGATCCGGCGCAAGGGGCTCGTTTCGTATCGTTCGCAACGGTGCAGTACGCCGCGTTCGTCGCCTGCTGCCTGATCTGGGGCAGCACCTTCCTCGCGATCCGCATCGGCAACGAGTCCGTCGCGCCCGAGTGGGCGGCGGCGCTGCGCCTTTCGCTCGCGGCCCCCCTGCTTGCGCTCATCGTGGTGCTGCGGAAGGACACGTGGCCACGCGGCGCCGCGCTGCTGGGCGCGGCCCTCTTCGGCATCTTCCAGTTCGGCGGCAACCTCGCGTTCCTCTATTGGGGCGAACGTGTCGTGCCGAGCGGCATCGCCGCCGTCCTGTACGCCACGGTGCCGCTGTCGACGGCCGCGCTCGCGGCGATCTTCCGCGTCGAGGCGCTGCAGCGGCGCAAGGTCATCGCCGCGATCGTCGCGATCGTCGGCGTGACGACGATCTTCGCGGGCGAGATGCGGCTCGACGTCCCGTTCGAGGGCCTCGTCGCGGTGTTCATCGCGGCGACGCTCGCCGCGCTCTCGAGCGTGCTGCTGAAGCGCGCACCACCTCAGCCGTCGGTCTTCGCGACGAACGCGATCGGTTGCGCATTGGGAGCCGTCATCTGCCTTGCCGCGAGCTTCGTCCTGGGCGAGGATCGCACGCTCCCCTCGACGGTCGCGGGCTGGTGGCCGATCCTCTACCTGACTCTCGCAGGTTCGCTCGGCGCGTACGTGATCTTCACCTGGCTCGTCGGCCACTGGCCGGTGACGAACGCGAGCATGGTGGGTGTCGTCGTGCCGGTCATCGCGGTCATCCTCGGCGCCATCGTGCGAAGCGAGACACGCGCGCCCGAGACCTATATCGGGGCCGTTGTCGTGCTGGGCGCCGTGGTGGTGGCCCTGCGGAGTGGTGGCTCCGCGCACTGACACGCCGCGCGCGCCTCGTTGAGCGGCCTCAGCGAGTGTGCCCGGTGATGCATTCGTCGGCGCCTATGCTGCGCGGGTGACCAGCGACCGTCTGCCGGCCCCGATCGCGACGCGTGTCGTCGAGGTGGTGACCCGCGATCGCTCCGTCGCCGGGATGCGGAGCGACATCGACCACATCCGCGCGATCGCCGCACAGCCCCTCGCACGGGTGGCGCGCCGCTTCGTCTTCCTGTGGTTCCGCGTCTTCGTCATCGACATCAAGGGCCCAAAGCGCGAGAAGGTCAACGTGCGCATCCCCATCCCGATCCCCATCGTCGGCGCGCTGTTCCCGCACGGCCTCACGCGCCAGAAGGCGCTGCAGGCACTCGCCATCGCCGAGTCGGCGGATGACCCCGCGACCGCGGTCGCCGACTACCTCGATTCGGTGATGGGTTTCGAGTTCGTGCGGGTGGAGGAGCGCAAGGGGCCGGATCGCCGCGAGCTCGTCGTCGTCGGCTTCGACTAGCCTCTCCCGGCATCAGGGGAGGCGCAACGATGGAAGGCGCACCACCGCAGTACACCGCGAAGACGCTCGACGACTATCTCGAGCACATGTCCAAGCCCGTGTTCCAGGCGGGCATCAGCTGGCGTGTGGTCGACGCGAAGTGGCCGACGATCCGCGCGGCGTTCAAGGGTTTCAAGACCGAGCGCGTCGCGCGCATGAGCGACCGCGAGGTGGACGCCCTGGCGAAGGACGAGCGGGTCATCCGCAGCCGTCCGAAGCTCGCGGCCGTGGTCCACAACGCCGGCGTGCTCGTGGCCCTCGAGCGCGAGATCGGATTCAAGAAGTACCTCCGCTCGTTCGCCGACTACGACGCGCTCGAGAAGGACCTGCACAAGCGTTTCAAGTTCCTCGGCCCGAGCGGCATCTACCACTTCCTCTGGT
The DNA here is from genome assembly GCA_041496945.1 of Candidatus Limnocylindria bacterium. GTDB lineage: Bacteria > Chloroflexota > Limnocylindria > P2-11E > P2-11E > CF-39. The sequence continues at coordinate 5,318 of JBGQFO010000022.1, forward strand.
CGGTGAAGCAGCCCGTGCCTGAGTGGCACACCTGGGCGAAGGAGCGCGGGATGCTGCCCGGAAGCACGAAACGCGCAAAAGGGGTGACGAAGACGCGCTGAGGCCGGGGGCGATCAGCCCTTGCGCTTGGTCAGCTGCCTCTTTCCGTGTCTCGCGGCGCGAGAACGGCCGGTGGCGTCCTTCGGCTTACGGTTCTTTGCAGCGACTTTGGTTCGAGCCATCGCTCACGAAGGTAGCCCGTGCGTGGCGCCGGCTCATTACGAAGTCGTCACGGGGACGCGCGGGACCGCCGGAACCGCGCAGGTGGCGTACGTGCGCCAGAAGCCCACCGGGCTCAGTGGAACTCGAGGCGACCGTCGGACAGCCAGCGTCCGAAGCCAGACGGTAGGCCGAACCCGTAGGACGTACCGGTGGAGAGATCGATCAACGTGTACCCCGCGTACCCCGCACCGCCGGCCTGGGGCTGGAGGATGTACCTGGCGTCGGGGGACATGAACCACCCGGCGCCGCGGTAGCGCTGATGCTCCACGCCGTCGAAGCCCATGATCAGTCCGAGCGATTGGGCGCCCGCGCCCTGTTCACCCGAATCGCGCTCCACGACCAGCTCGCCGTTCGGGAAGGAGGACACGCGGTAGACGCCGCCCTCGATCGTGCGCACGGTCTGGCCCGTCGCGACATCGACGATCCGCACCCGAGCCTTGGTCGCGCCGGCCTCGGCGTCGCTGTCGATGCCCGCGAGGAGCTTCCCGTCGCGCGACCACGCGAGTGACACGCGGGCGTCGGCCGCGTACCGTCGGAACGGACCGGCGAGCCGCGCGAGTGTGCCATCGCGAAGATCGACCAGCGCGACGTGGCCGTCGGCGTTGTATCCCCAGATCGCGACCCTGTCGCCGGCCGCGTTCGGGACCGCGGTCCACGGCAGCCCGCCGGCCGCGGCCATCGCATCCGCGATCGGCCGCATCGCGCTGCCGTCCGCATTCCCGACCCAGACGCTCCGGCCGACGATCAGGAGCCGACCGTCCGGCAGCCAGTCCGCGAACGCGAACGGCCCGTCGGCCGCGGTCGGCTGCGCGAGCGGCGTGCTCCCGCGCCCCGCGAGCTCGATGATCGCGGGTGCGACGGCGACGGGCGTGATCGCCTGGTAGACGATCGCACGCCGGCCATCCGGCGATACGGTGACGGCGCCCGCCGAGCCGATCCGAAACGACGCCGCGGCGGTACGTGGTCCACCGGTCGCGATCGCGTGCAGCTCGGCGACGGTGAACTCGTTCACCACGCGGGTCGCCGGGAAGTCGATGTTGACGGTGAACCAACCGATGACCGCGCTGCCGTCAGCCGCACGCGTCTCGGCGATCTTGAAGCCGATCGACTCGGTCTCCGGAAAGGTGAGGCGCGCGGTCCGGTCGTCGGTCCAGGTGATCGGAGATGACTTCGACAGCCAGCGCTCGACCGACGACTTGTCGACCGCGAAGGGGAACGCCATGACGATCGTGACTACGCCGCCTGTCGGCGTCAGCGTGAACCCGGTGCCATCGACGTAGGGCGCGCCGTTCACCGTGATCCGCACGACCGAGCCAGGCAGCGCACCGGTCGGCGCCGGCGACGAGACCGATGCCGGCGGCGAGGGCGAGCCGCTGGCAGCGGTCGAGCCGCACGCGACCAGAAGCAGCGCGGCGGCGAGCGCGATCGATCTCACCGGGTCATCGTCGCCTCCGCAGGGCAGGGCCGTGTGACGGAAGGGTCATCGCGATCGGCGACGTGCGGGACGTGCTTACGCCGTCGGGTCGGCGAGGCGTCCCATGAACAGGATCGCGCCCGTCTCGTCGTCCTGGATCAGGAAGAGAAATGGCCGGTCGACCTTGAGCTCGACCTGCTTCAGCGGTGCGGCCGTGGCGCGCATCACGACCGCGGTGGCCGCGGCGGCCTCGGTCCCCTTCTCGTCGACGGCGATGAACGCTTGATGGATCACGTCGGCGATCTCGAGCGGTTCCTGCTTCGTCATCCCGGAGAAGTCCGCGCGATCGGTGAACGCGATCGGCATGCCCAGTTGAGACAGCGCGTCCTTCAGCTGCGCCTTGGACCGGAAGGAGAACTTGGGCATCGAGAGGATCACCGACGTGCCTCCGAGGCCGTTCACGATGCGACGCAGCGTCGCGCCGTCGAGGCCGCGCTCGAAGGAGCTGACCTTGCCCGCGTCGGGGACGATCACGACCATCGAGAGGCCGCCGACGTACGGGAGCCGCACCGCCTGGTAGCCGTCGCCGGCCCCATACGAGAGGGTCTCGGTCTGGCTCATCAGCGTCGCCGGCACCGTGGAGCCGTCCGCACGATGGAACGTACCCGGGACGCCGTCGTCGAAGCGCAGTGCCCACGCGGCCTTCAGGTAGATCGCGTTCGTGAGCACGAGCCGCGTCTGTTCGTCGAGTACGCCCGGCGCGATGAGGTCCTTGATCCGGTCCTTCGTCCGAGCGGCGACCCAGGCGTTGATGGTGAGGCGAGCGGCCTCGTGAGCGGTCTTGTAGTCGACGACCTGAATCCCGGCGCCGTATTGCCGCGCGAGCGCGTCCAAGAACGCCGCCTCGAAGGTGAAGTCCTTCTGGCCCCAGAGGCGGTTCGCGGTCGCCAGCTCGAGCTCGAGGGTCTGGTCGCCCTGCTTGTACTTCCCCGGGCGCTTCGCGAGCGCCTGCTCGAGCGCGTTGAGCCCGGCATCGATGTCCTTCGCAAGTGCGGCGTGGAGCACGGCGTCCATCTGCATCCTCGTCTCCCCGACCGCGCCCGCCCGCGTCATCGCAAGAGCGGCAGCGACGCTGTACGGGGAGAGGACGACGTTGCCCTGTTCGCGGGCGAGGATCCGATAGAGATCGGCGGAGAAGGCGTCCATCGCGGCGCGCACGTCCTGCGCGGCCGCGGGATCGGCGCTCGAGCGCGGCAGGCCCGACCGGATCTCCCCTGCGGCAGCCGCGCCGCCGCAGCCGGAGATGACGAGACCGACGACGATCGCGATGACGACGGTGCGGAGACCGGGCACGGCGCCTCCTCTGTGTGTCCTGCACGGTAAGAACGCGCCGGCGCGGTGGTCAGGTGCAGCACCCGCCACCGCCTCGTCCGTACTCCGTGCACCGCCGCTTCGCGGCACTGTGGAGATGGGGGAGGGTCGAACTCCCCGTCCAAGGCTCTTGACTGGATCGCGTCTACGAGCGTGTTCGGCGCTTTTTTGTCTTGAGCTCCCCGGCGCGCGCCGACGCGCTCCGGGTCGCTCCAGGTCGGTTCTCTTAGGCCCGCTCACCGACCGTCGGCGGACCGCACCTCCGCTTTTACGTCCTTCCGGCCCGCGGAGGGGAGACCGGGAGGACGCTCACTGACTAGGCAGCGAGTGCGTACGTGTTGCCATTTACATGGCTGCCGTTCGGATTAACGAGGAGGAACGGCGTTCCTCGGCTCGCGACGATCCCGTCGCCTGCCCTGTCGAAACCACGCATCCCCGTGGCCTTCATCAGGCACCATCAATTCTAACGATGCGCATCGCCCGGGTGTTCCAGGTCGCCGCGCTCGTCGTCGCCGCCGGCACGGCCTGCGGCGCCGGCGCCGCACCCGCCGCTACCGTTGCGCCTACGCCCACACCGACGCCGGCACCCAGTGCTTCACCGACGCCAACGGCGTCACCCGCCGTGCGCTACGTCGCCATCGGCGCGTCGGACACCGTCGGGGTGGGGGCGACCGATCCGACGACGGGTTCGTGGCCGTCGCGCATCGCGGCGCTCCTTCCGCCCGGCAGCGCCTACGTGAACCTCGGCGTCTCGGGGTCGGTCGCGGTCCAGGCGAAGGACCAGCAGCTGCCCGGCGCGGTCGCGCAGAAGCCCACGGTGGTGAGCGTCTGGCTCGCGGTCAACGACATGAACGCGACCATCCAGCCCGCGTCCTACCGCGAGGCGCTGGCGGCGATCGTCGACGGCCTGGTGGCGCGCACCGACGCGAAGATCTTCGTCGGCAACGTGCCCGACGTGCGCGGCGTGCCGGCGTACAAGGATGCGGACAAGGTCGCCCTGGGTGCGCAGATCACCGCGTACAACGACGCCATCGCCGCCGTCGTGAAGAGCGCGCCGGGCAGGGCCTTCGCGGTCGACCTCTTCACCGGGAGCGCGGCGCTCGTCTCGACGATCACCGTGTCCGGCGATGGCTTCCACCCCTCTGACGAGGGGTACCGGCTCATCGCCGAGCGCTTCGCGACGGCGATGCGCGCGAACGGCGTCCCGCTTCGGCCCTAGCCCGTCGAGGCCGGGGCGACCAGGGGCGCGGGCGCGGCGGGCTCGCGGACGACGCCGGTCATGATCAGGGTGCCGGCGACCATGAACGCGAAGCCGACGACGAGCACCAGGCGCGGCTCGTACAGGCCGAGCAGCGCCGAGGCCGCGAACGGCGCGAGCGATCCGCGGATCCCCAGCAGGAGCGACTGCGCGGCCGCGTAGTCGGTGAGCCGATCGCGCGGCGCGAGCTGTACGACGTTCGTGTGATAGGTGAGCTCGCCCGAGGCCTGCGCGATGCCGGCCACGACCGCGACCGGCAGGAGGAACCAGTACTGCGGCGCGAACAGATAGCCGAGCGGCACGAGGAGGATGAGGAGCGTCCCAAGGAACGTCTGGCGGAGCGATGACCCGCGGTCGATCAGGCGACCGACCACCATGTACGCCACGATCATCGTGGCGGACTGCGCGGCCGAGAGAATGCCGATGAAGGTGTTCGGCGCGTCGAATCGGTCGACGAGCATGATCGGGAACACCGCGAAGTTCATGAGGTTGCCCCAGCCGAAGATGGTGAACGACAGCATCAGCCTCCGGTAGCGGTGATCGCGCCACACGTCGCGCGCGATGTCGATCGCGGGCCGCCGCGTGCCGAATCCGCCGACGCTCTCGTGCTCGATCCGAAAGAACGCGATCGAGCCGGGCAGGGAGATGAGCGCGGCACCGGCGAAGACCCACTGCGCGGGCACCGCATCGATGAGGGTCCCGGCGATCGCGGCGGCGGCGATGCCCGCGACCGACGCGCCGACGCGCACCTTGCCCATGACGTGCGCGCGCTCGCGGTCGGGGTAGATGCCGCGCATGAGCGCCGTATACGCGGCGACGTTCGAGATCGTGATGACCCAGAACCCCACCGTCGTGAGCGCGAGCATCAGCGGTGTGGTCGCGAGGAGGATGCCCACGATGAAGATCGAACGCGCGAGCGTCGACGTGCCGGCCACGACGCGCACCGCGGGGAGGTGCGCGAACAGGTAGGTGAAGAACGGCGCGAGGAGGTGTCCCACGAAGGGCGATCCCACGACGATCGCGACATCGGTGGGGGTGCCGCCCATGCGGCGGACGACCACGGGCATGAAGGCCACGAGCACGGACACGAACGTGCCGGCGCACACCGCGCTGAAGACGTCGATCCGGAAGTTGCGCCGCACGCGGGAAGGGACCCAGTTGGGGTCGATCACCGCCAGACCTTATCTACCGATCGGGCCTCGGGCGATAACCCCCCGGGCGTGGTCCGCCGAACGTGCGCCGTGGGCCGCCGCCGTAGCCGCCCCCGCCGTAGCCCCCGCCGGGACGTCCCATCGGCCTGCGGAACCCCCCGCCGGCCGAAGGGAATGGACCGCGCGCGCCCGGCGCGGTCGACGAGATGACGACGCGGCGATTCGGCTCGATACCGACCGATTCCGTGCGCACGCCGGTCTGCTCCTGCACCACCAGATGCACGATGCGCCGCTCGTACGCGAGCATCGGCTCGAGCGTGACCGCCGATCCGGTGGCCTTCACTCGCGCGGCGACGCGCCCGGCCATCTCTTTGAGCTGTTCCTCACGCCGATGCCGGTAGCCCTCGATGTCCACGCCGACGTGGACGGAGCGGCCCACCTTCTTCGACGTGATCGCGCCGACGATCTGCTGGAGCGCGACGAGGTTCTCGCCGCCACGTCCGATGAGCGCCCCCAGATCCGGGCCGAGCACCTCGAGCCCGTCCTGCTGCGTCTGTTCGCCGTAGCTGACCTCGGCCTCGACGCCCATCGCCGCGAGCATCTCCCGGAGCACGGTCGCGCCGAGCGCGAGATCTTCGGCGAACGCCGGTGACCCCTCGTCCTCGTCGCGCGGCTCGCGCGCGGTGTCCGGCCGGCGCGGGATCTCGGCCTCATCGAGCGCCGGCTCGGGCTCGGAAGCCTCCGCTTCCTGGAATGAGAGCAGCACGCGCGCGTCCTCACCGCCCATCCCCAGCACGTTCGCGGGCTTGCCCTTCTCGAGCACCTCGATGTCCACATCGGTGCGCTTCCGACCAAGCGAGCGCAGGCCGCGCTCGATGGCCTCCTCGACCGTACGTCCAGTGAACTCCTCGCCACGCAGTGGGCTCATCGCCTTCCCCTCCGCCGTCCGCGCCGGCGTCCTTGTCCCCGTCCCGCACCCGCGGCAGTGGTATCCCCGTTCGGCTCGTCGTCGGCGTCATCGCTCGCGCTCGCTTTCGCCACGCGCCCGCCGTTCTTCTCCAGGTCCGCGCGACCCTCGGCCACCATCTGCTCGGTCTCTCTCTTCATCGCGCGATCGGCCGGCGTCGGAACGTTCCGCAGGAACTTCAGGTACTTGGGGAGCTGGCCCCAACCGGAGACGAAGTACTGCTGCACGACCTGGAACACCGTCGTCGCGATCCAGTAGAGCGTCAGCCCCGACGGGAACTGCGCGCCGAGGACCACCGTCATGAGCGGGAAGGTGTACGCCATCGACTGGAACATCCGCTGGTTCGGATCGGTCGACGCCACGGGCTTCGCGGGCATGGCCATCACCGACGCGACCAGCTGCGCGGCGCCGGCGAGCACCGGGAGGATGAAGAGCGGGTCGGGATGCTGTAGCCCGTTCGTCAGCCAGGGCAGCCAGTGCGCGGTCGTGTCGAGCGTGCCGCCGGGGAGGACCGGGTTCGTGAAGACGCTCGTGAGGAAGCCGAGGATGCTCTGAGCCCCGTCGCTCGTGAGGCCAGGGCAGTTCGAGCCACCACCACCCAGACCGCAGCCGAGCTGCGTCAGGGCGGAGTAGAGCGCGAAGAGGATGGGCATCTGCAGGACGAGCGGCAGGCACCCAGCCATCGGGTTCACGCCGTATTCCTTGTAGAGCTTCATCTGCTCTTCGGCGAAGCGTGCGCGGTCCTTGCCGTACTTCTGCTTCAGCTCGTTCATCGCCGGACCGAGCTCGGCCATGGCGCGCTGCGAGCGGATCTGAACGCGATACAGCGGGTACACGGCGAGGCGGATCGCGACGGTCACGAGGATGATCGCGAAGCCGAAGTCGTGCACCAGCGAGAACGCGACGAGCGCCAGGGCCATGAGCGGATGGACGAGGAACGCGTTCCAGGGGTCCTGCAGGAAGCTCATCGCGTGTGTCCCTCGGGCACCGGGTCATAGCCGCCTCGGGTGAACGGATTGCAGGAGATCACGCGCTTTGCCGCGAGGAGACCGCCCACGAGGACGCCGCGGCGCTCGATGGCCTCGATGGCGTATTCCGAGCAGGTGGGCGTGTAGCGGCACGCCGGCGGCAGCTGCGGGCTGATGGCCGCCTTGTAGAAGCGCAGGGCGCGCAGGATCAGGCCCTTCATCCCCCGGCCTCACGCAACACGGCGGCCGCGTCCGCCAGGAGCGCCGGGAAATCCGCGGTCGCGGCCTCGCCACGCGCCGTCACCAGGAGATCCAAACCCGTCAGATCCAGGCCGGTCGTGGTCGCGGCCCCCGCGATCGTCCGGCGAAACGCCTCGCGCACCCGACGGCGCGCGCGATTCCGCGCGACCGCGCGCCCGACCGTACGCGGCGCGGTCACCGCAAGACGCGTCTGCGGCAGGCCGGTGCGCCGCACGCGCACGCTGAACGTCCCTCGACGGAGCGAGCGGCCCTCGCTACGAAGGGCGGCGATGTCACTGGAGCGCCGCAGGCGCGCGGCACGCATCACGTGTTCGAGGATCAGACGACGGTGATGCGCTTGCGCCCACGCGCGCGACGAGCAGACAGGACCTTCCGTCCACCGGTCGTCTTCATGCGAGCCCGAAAACCGTGCACCCGCGCGCGGCGACGCGTCTTCGGCTGATACGTGCGCTTCACGATCGAGTCCCTTCTCCCCTGGAAGCGGGTGTATGTGGATCAAAAGAGGTGGCGACCTGTATGTGGTGTTCAGTCTACATGTGCGTCCCGCGGCAGGCGCATCGCGCGTTTGCCCGCGGATTCGAGGCGGTGCTACTGTTCGGCGGCTTCCAGCGGGCGGATCCAAACCCTCGTCTTCCATCGGTGTGGTGATCACGGCGCGTTCGGCATGTGGGGAGCGTCATCATCGTGTTCGAGCGGAGAGAAGGCGAGCCATTGAACCTGAAACAGCTGTGGTCGGCCGCCCTCGGCGAGATGCAACTCGTCCTCTCGAAAGGCAACTACGAGACGTGGTTCAAGGACACCGCGATCGTCTCAGAGGAAGACGATGTGTTCATGATCGGCGTACCCAACGCGTTCGCCCGCGAATGGCTCGAGAGCAAGTACCGAACGCAGGTGCGCGAGACCCTCCAGCGGCTCATCGGGCGCACCGTGGACACCCGCTTCGTGACCATGGCCGCCGCATCCGCCCGCTCCGACCGGCCCGTCGCCGCGATGCCGGGCGGAAGCGCGAATCAGGCCGCAAATACTGGCTCGGAGCGACCCCGGGAAGCTCCTGTTGGGGGGGTGCTCAACCCCCGGTACACGTTCTCCACCCTGGTCGTCGGCTCGAACAACCGCTTGGCACACGCCGCGGCCCTCTCGGTCGCCGAGCGACCGGGTCATTCCTACAACCCGCTGTTCATCTACGGCGGTTCGGGGCTCGGCAAGACCCATCTCATGCACGCGATCGGGCACGCGGTGATCGGCCGTCACCCGAAGAAGCGCGTTGCGTACGCGACGAGCGAGAAATTCACGAACGAGTTCATCAACTCCATCCGCGCCCAGAAGGGTGAGGAGTTCCGCGAGCGCTATCGCCGGATCGACGTGCTCCTCATCGACGACATCCAGTTCCTCACCGGGAAAGAGGGCACGCAGGAGGAGTTCTTCCACACGTTCAACGCGATCCACGAAGAGGGCAAGCAGATCGTGCTCACGAGCGACCGGCCGCCGAAGGCCATCGAGCGCCTCGAGGACCGTCTGCGGTCGCGCTTCGAGTGGGGTCTTATCGCGGACATCTCCACGCCGGACCTCGAGACGCGTATCGCGATCCTTCGCGCCAAGGCCGAGGCAGCGTCCGTTCCCGTGCCGCCGCCGGTCATCGACTTCCTGGCGCAGCGCATCGTCTCGAACATCCGCGAGCTGGAGGGAGCGCTCACGCGCATCGTCGCCTACGCCACGCTGAACGCCGTTCCGATCACGACCCAGCTCGCGCAGGAGATCCTGCAAAACATCCTCTACAACCCGCGGCAGAAGACTCTCTCGCCGGATCGGATCGTGGATGCCGTCGCGCGCTACTACGGCGTGCCGGTCGGCGAGCTCAAGGGCAAGGCGCGTGACAAGCAGATCGTGTTACCGAGGCAGATAGCGATGTATCTCATGCGCGAGGAGACCGAGGCACCGCTCCTCCGGATCGGCGAGGCGCTCGGCGGCCGCGACCACTCGACCGTCCTCCACGGCTGCGAGAAGATCGAGCGCGAGATGGCCGACAACGACGACTTCCGCCGGGACGTCGGGGCGCTCCGCGAGATGCTCTACACCGAGTAGCCCTCGTCGGGCCGAAAATCCGGCTGAAATCGCGCGATTTGGCAGGAAGCCTGCATGTGGATAAGGCCACCATCTGTGTGGATAAGCGCACCCAATTGTGGACAGGTGGCCGTCAAGTGGGTGTCGATGGGCATCATGTGTCCGGACTTCTGACAATCGTGGTGATCCTCTCCCGTGCCGTCCGCAGCCCATCCCGAGGCCGTCCACGGAGGCCGAAATCTGACGCGTCGATGAACGACCCAACCCTGCCAGCCTCGATCCAGACACCAGCATCTCGGAAGCCGCATAGTCCACACCACTACTCCTAGTGACTACTGCGTATAGATAACTCTTACGGGGAGGACGGGAGAGCGCATGAAGGTCACTTGTCTACAGGAGAACCTCGCCCGGGGCCTCCAGGTCGCCGGGCGTGCGGTCTCGACGCGTGGCAGCCTCCCGATCCTCGGCAACGTGCTTCTTCGCACCGAGAGCGGCCGCCTGAAGCTCACCGCGACCAACCTCGAGGTCGGCATCAACGTGTGGGTGCCGGCGAAGGTCGATGACGAAGGCGCGATCACCGTGCCGGCAAAGCTCTTCACCGACTTCGTGAACTCGCTCCCACCCGGACCGGCGGAGCTCTCGCTGAACGTCCGTACGAAGACGGTCCATCTGAAGTCGGGCCCTTATGAGGCGAATTTCAAGGGCATGGACGCCGAGGAGTTCCCGATCATCCCCGTCGCGCCGGAGAAGCCGACCACGCGTCTCACAAAGAGCACGCTGCGCCGAATGATCGGAGAGGTCGCGTTCGTCGCGACGACCGACGACAGCCGGCCGGTGCTCACCGGCGTCCTCACGACGTTCGAAGGTGACCGCGTGACGATGGCCGCGGCGGATCCCTATCGGCTCTCGGTGCGCACCGCGCCGCTTCTGTCCAAGGTGGAGAACAAGCTCGAGGTCATCATCCCCGCGCGCAGCCTTCAGGAAGTGCAGCGGATCATCGACGAGAGTGACAATCCGGTCGAGGTCTTCATCACGCCGAACGGCAGCCAGGTCATCTTCCACACCGAGGAGGCCGATCTGGTGTCCCGGGTCATCGAGGGTCAATTCCCGAATTACCGGCAGGTCATCCCGACCGGCAAGGCCGCGACGAAGATCATCGCGCAGCGGGAGGAGCTGCTCCAGGCGACACGGCTGGCGTCGCTGTTCGCCCGGGACTCGGCCAACATGCTGCGGTTCCAGGTCGATACGAGCGCGTCACCGCCGCTCATCATCAGCGCGAACGCGGCGGAGGTCGGCGACAACACCGCGAAGGTCGACGCCACCGTCGAGGGCCAGAACACCACGATCGCGTTCAACAGCCGATTCATCGCAGACGCGCTCGGCAGCCTCACCGCCACCGAGATCGCACTCGAGCTCGGCGGGCCCCTCGCGCCAGGCGTCGTGAAGATCGTCGGCGACGACAGCTACCTGCACGTGGTGATGCCTCTCCGCATCCCGGCCTGAGTCATGCGCGCCACCAGCCTGTCCCTGGAGGATGTCCGCTCCTACGCGACGGCGGAGGTCGTCCTCGGACGCGGCGTCACCGCATTCATCGGTCCGAACGGCGCCGGGAAGACGAACCTCCTCGAAGCGATCCACCTCGCGGCCCGCGGTGACTCCCCCCGCGCCCATGACGACACCGAGCTCGTGCGCTGGGGAGCGACCAGTGGACGCGTGCGCGTGGAGGTCGACCGCGCCGAGGGTCATCGCCGGGTGGAGCTGGTGCTCTTCTCACCGCCCGAGGGCGAGCGCCGCCGGCCGCGTCGCTATCTCCTCGACGGCGCCGGAAAGCGCGCGGACGACGTGGCCGGCGAGCTCGTCGTCGTGTCGTTCTTCCCGGAGGACGTGGAGCTGCTGAGCGCGGCGCCGAGCGCCCGCCGCCGCTACCTCGACGCGATGCTCGCGCAGATCGAACGTGCCCACCGGCGCGAGACGCGCGAGCTCCAGCGCGTCCTGGAGCAGCGCAACGCGTTGCTGCGTATCGCCCGAGAGGAGTTATCTCTCTCCGAGGACGAGCTTGCGTTCTGGGATCGCGAGCTGGTGCGGCTCGCGTCGAGCATCTCGCTGCGCCGCGCGGCCCTTGTGGCCGAGCTGGCCGAGCCATTCCGCGTGGCGACCGCGCGCTTCGCGGGCGCTGCCGGCCTCGACCTCGCCTATGGCGGTCAGGTCGAGGGCGCGGACGTCGCGGAGCGCGCGGCCGCTTACGAGCGCCTGCTGCGCGAGAAGCGCGAGCGCGAGCGCTGGCAGGGGACGACCCTCGTCGGGCCGCATCGTGACGACCTTCTCGTGACCGCGAACGGACGGGCGCTGCCCTCGTTCGCGTCGAGAGGTGAGCATCGCAGCGCGGTCCTCTCCCTCAAGCTCGCGGAGGCCGGCTGGCTCACGGTACGCGTGAGTGAGCCGCCGGTCTTCCTGCTCGACGACGTTCTCTCGGAGCTTGACCCGGGACGCCGCGAGGCGCTCGCGGCCGCGATCCCGGCGGATGCGCAGGCGCTCCTGACCGCCGCGACGACGGCCGCGCTCCCTGATGCCCTCCGCGAGCGCGCCACGATCATCCCCGTGCGGCGGGGGGAGGTCGGCGCGTGAAGCCGATCGGCCGGGTCGTCGACCGCGCCCTACGCCTCCTGGGCGTCGATCGCGATGTCGCCCGGGCGGACGCGGTCCGCGCCTGGGCCGACGCCGCGGTGAGCGTGCTCGGAGACGACGCGCGCGGCACGCATGCCGTGCGGACCGACGGAGACACGCTCGTCGTGACGGTCCCGAGCGCGCAGTGGGCCGGCGAGGTCCGCCTGCGCGAACGGGAGCTCATCGCCGCCGTGACCAGGATCGCTCCTGCGAGCGGCATCGTGCGCGTGAGACCCGTGCCCGCGTCCACACCGCCACGCTGATATCTGGGAGACTCGCGGCCATGCCTGCAGCCTCATTTGTCACCAAGGTCGGCAGCACCCGTGAGGTCCGAGCGAGCAAGGCTGACGCCATCGTCATCCACGAGCCCGAGACGGGCGCGCTCCTTCGGACCAAGGGCCGGCTCTATCTCCTCTGCGAAGTCGCACATCCGTCGTCGGGGCCGGGTGCGCAGATCGCGCGGGAGGTCGCGGACCTCGCGAACCAGGAGTACTTCTACGACCTCTCCGCGGGCATCGAGGTCGCGCTCCGCAAGGCGCTGCGCCAGGCCGACCGCCGTGCGGCCCAGCGCCTCCGGGAGCATCGAAGCAGCGCGGTCCTGCATCTCGCCTGCGCCGTCGTGGTGAACAACGAGATCTACGGTTCGCGCATTGGCGCGGCACAGGTCTTCCTCGTGCGCCGCGCGCGGCTCTTCCTCCCCGGCGACGAGCCCGGCGAGCTCGCCGACTTCGTCCACCGCACCACCACCCGTGAAGCGCCATCGCTCGGGAGCGATGCGGACGTCGTCCCGAAGGTGTGGCGGCAGAGCGTCGAGTCCGGCGACACCCTGATCGTCGCGAGCAGCGCGCTGGTGGAGGGGCTGGGCGCCGAGACGCTCAAGGCCGCGGCAGTCACGCTCCATCCGCGCGCCGCAGCCGAGCACATCCACAACCGTGCCGTCGCGGATGGCGTCGCCGGGAG
>JBGQFO010000023.1:0-18559 GCA_041496945.1 Candidatus Limnocylindria bacterium
ATGATGAGGACGCTCGCGAAGCAGTACCACGTCGCGAGCCCGCAGGAGCTCGTCGAGACCGCGCAGGCCATGGGCGTCAAGCTCATCCCGTGCCAGATGACCATGGATCTCATGGGCCTCACCAAGGACGACCTCATCGACGGCGTCGAGGAGCCTGCCGGCGCCGCGACCGCGCTCGCCGCGGCCGAGGGCGCGACGACGCTCTTCATTTGATGCCGCGCATCGAGGTCATCCGCGAAGCCGGCGTCCGCTTCCGCGCGGAGGTGGGCGGCCACGCGCTGGTCTTCGATCAGCCGGTCGCGGCCGGCGGCGGCGACGCCGGCCCGACGCCGACCGACGTATTCGTCGCGAGCCTCGCCGGGTGCGTGGCCTATTACGTCGAGCGTTTCCTGGAGCGCCACGGCGTCGCGCCCGACGGTTTGCGCGTGGTGAGCGAGTTCACCATGGCGCAGCACCCCTCGCGCGTCGGGGCGATCGAGATCGCCATCGTCGTGCCGGCGGGCGTGCCCGAAGAGCTGCGCGCGCCGCTCCTCGCGGTCGCGGAGCACTGCACCGTCCACAACTCGATCGTCACTCCACCGACCGTGCGCATGGATCTCGTGCTGGACGCGGCGCGGGTGACGAGCCCCGCCTAGGGTCGGGCGAGCAAGCTGATCGTCGTCGGGTCGGGCGTGATCGCGCGACCCGCGCGATCCACGACGTTCGCGATGCGCAGCGCATAGGTCCGGCCCGCCACGATCGTCCCGGCACGGAGCCCGAGCCGTACGCCGCGGCAACCGGCGTCGTTGCAGGTGATCTGCGCGATCGGGGCCGGCACGCCGTCGAGCCGGTAGTTGCCGGCCATGGTGACGCCGCTGCCCTCGCCGATCTGCAGCATCGGCTCGCTGAAGGTGACGAGGATGCTGTCGCCGCTCGCGTCCGCACCGAGCACGGAGGGCGGCCCGTCGTCGAGGATCGTGACCTGCGCCGCGCTTCGTGCGGTGTCGATGCTGTTGCCGGCGAGGTCCTGCACCGAATTCACGGTGATGGTGAAGGTGCCGGCCGGGCCGGCGAGCCCGTAGAAGAAAGTGATGCTCGAGCAGTCGGCGCCGACCGAGGCCGCCGTCGCGGATCGGAGCGTTTCGTCAAGCGCGCGGTCGGCGCTGTGGTACGGACTCCCCGACTCACCGCTCCGCTGATTGTCGATCGACCCGAGCGGTCCACTCGTCACGCCGCTCGAGCCGCACGCCAGCCGGGCGCGCATCGGCTCGCTGAAGATCACCGTCAGCGTTCGCTGGGTCGCCGACGCGCTCACGACGTAGGGCCGCGCGAGATCGGGCGTCGGGGAGGGCGTGGCCGTCGGCGGCGACGTCGGCGTGGCGAGCTGGGTGCGGGTGGGCGTCGGAGTGGCCGTGGCGCTCGGGGTGAGCCTGGGCGAGGGCGTCGCCGGCGCGGACGCGCCCGCGCTGCGGGTGGGCACGGGCGTCGGCAGCCCGAGCGTCCCGCTCTGGCCAGGCGTGTCGCAGGCCACGAGCAGGACGGCGATGACCAGGAGCCTTACTGGTCGATCCGCTTCGCGGCGAGGGCATCGAGGTACCGGATGATCTGCCAGCGCTGCTCGTCGGTGAGCTTGTCCCGCCACGCCGGCATGCCGGTGTTCGCGACGCCGTTCGCGATCCAATAGGCGACCTCGCCGGTGGGGTGGAGCGGCACATGGACCTGCAGGTTGAACGGCTTTGGGTTCAGGGTGAAGGCCTGCGGGCCGTCGCCGAGCGCGCGGGATCCGTGGCAGATCACGCAGTTCTCCTGGAACGTACGGCGCCCCGCGTCGATGCTGTCGGTCGTGTCGGGCACCGGGTTCGACTGGAAGCGCGCGGTGAACGGGACCGGCGGCGTCGGTATGTTCGGTGCGACGGTGAACGCGAGCGCATACACGACGGCGGTGAGCCCGGCGAGCATCCCGGCGCTCTGCAGGTAGCGGCGCGGGCTCCGGCCGCGCCGGCGCGTGACGAGCGCGAGCACGCCGAAAACCGCCATCCCGGCGATGAGGAGCTGCGCGATGTCCTGGAGGCCCTGACGGGTGATGGGGAACTGCACTCCTAGCGCTTCGCTTTCGGCTTGCGATTCGACCAGAGATACAGCCCGATGAGGATGATCAGCGGAAGGCCGAGCTCGATGAACTCATCCAGCCACCCCGATGCCCCATGCGCGACGACCGCGAAGAAGCTCATCGTGCGACATCGAGCGTATACGTCCCACTGCCTTCGCTCCCCACGCTGAGCGTCACCTTCCACGCGCCCGCGTCGAGCGAGGGGATGTCGAAGCGATAGCGCCCGGGCCCGAGCGTCGCCGCGTCCTCCCTGCCGTCGACGGGCGCCGCGGTCGCGGGCCCGCTGAAGGTCGCGCGCAGCTGCTTTCCCACCACCGGGTCGCCCTTCGGGTCGATGAGCACGACGTTGAGCGCGATCGGCGCGCCGGACTGCGGCTGCGCCGGATCGGAGAAGACGATGAGCCGGTAGACGGGCGTCGCGGGCGCCGCCGGTACGTCGATGACCTGCGCGGCCTGGCCGCCGGTGTTCGCGATCGGGACGGTGAAGAGCGCGCGCGTGTCGAGACGCCCGGCCAGACGGACGATGGTCTGCACCTTCCACGTCCCGAACATCGCGGTGGGGCTCCCCTCGGCCACGTACTCGCCGGGCGCGCGCGGCGTCGCGAGGAGCTCCTGCTCGCCCATGTCGTGCTCGACCATCGTGAAACGGAGCGTGACCTGCTGGGCGTCGGCGATCGGCGTGAGTCCCTGATGCACGCGGACGACGTAGCGGTTGCGACCGGCGCCCGTGGTCGGCATGAGGAGCTCGATGCGGATGCCGTCGACGCGCTGCGTCTGGTCGAATGCGGCCGCGGTCGCCTGCGCCGGTGGCGCGAGCGCGGTGAGGAACGACGTCGCGACGAGCACCGCCGCGAAGATGCCGGTCTCGGCACCGACGCCGCGGATCAGCGCGGCACGCGCCGTGCGGCCGGCGCGCAGGCGCGGCCCCCACACCAGCAGGTTGAGGGCGCCGAGCGTGATCAGCGCGACGAGCGCGACGATCTTCGCCAGGAGCGCGATGCCGTACGGCGTCTCGACGAGGTCCTCGAGCAGCACGAGCCGGTCCAGGGCCTGCAGCGTGCCCGTGGTCACGATGACCGCGACGCAGGTGAGCGCGACGAGCGAGACCCGCCCGATCGTTGCGCCGAGCGCGCGCGGATCGGTCACGGTCGGGATCGCGATGAACAGGAGCGCGAGGACGCCGCCGCTCCACACCGAGATGGCGACCACGTGCACGAAGTCGAGGGCGATGTACTTCGGGTCGGCGCTGGCCGCGGCGTGCGAGACGAGCGTCGCCCAGAGCCCCGCGGCGAGACCGGCGAACGCGATGGCCTCGCGGCGCGCGTCGGCGGGCAGGACGCGCTCGGGCAGATACAGCGCACCGATCGCGGCGGCGCCCGCGAGGCCGCGGAGCACCAGGAAGAGGAGCAGCCGGCCCGGGACGCCCGTGCCGTAGGCGACGAGCAGTACCGCGCTCCCGGCGATGAGCAGCCCGCCGCCGACCGTGACGAGCCGCCGCTCGCGGCGCCGCTCGTCGTCGCTCGCCGGCGGGCGGATGAACAGCACGAAGAAGGCGGCCCCAAGGACGACGGCGATGCCGGCGAAGGACAGCGCGCGCCCGGCGAGCTCGAGCGGCGCGGGCGGCGGCGAGGAGGGCCCGATGTCGGGGATCGTCGGGAGCGGTCCGCTCCCGACGACGAACGCGAATGCGCCCTGCGTCTCGTGTCCATCGACCGCCGATCGCGCTTTCCACGACACGAGGTAGCCGCCATCGGGCAGCGTCGCGACACCCACCCGAAGCGTGTTCGGCTCGTCGGCCGCGGCCTCCGCGACGGCCGCGCTCTCGCGCACGCCGCTCGCGTCGAGCACCGCGATGTCCGAGCCACGCGGGTCGGGGGTCTCGCTGAACGTGATGCGGACCTCCGACGGCGATTTCACCAGGCGTGCGTCGGATGCGGGACTCGACTTCACGTAGTTCGCGTGCGCCGTCGCGACCCCGCCGGTGAGGGCGAGGGCCGCGACGGCGCAGAGCGCGATGAGTGGCGGTCGGAGCGCTATCTGCGCCTCCGGCCGGCCACGAGTGCGCCACCGAGGGCCAGGACGCCGACGACGAGCGCGGCGAGGGCGACGACCCGCGTCTGGTCGACGCCCGATGAGATCCGGTCGAGCTTCTGCCCGAGCTCGTCGCCCACGGGGACCTTCGTCGGATACTGCAGGGCCGCGGTGTCCTGCATGTCACCGAACGTGCCGGGCCCCGAGGTGAACTTCTCATCCATGTCGAGCGATTCGATCTTGCCCTTGATGTGGAAGGCGTACGTACCGACCACCGTGGGCATGACCCAGCCGTTGTACGCGCCGGCCGTGCCGAACCGCGCGGTCACGGTGAGCGTGAACGGCGCGAGGCCTCCGGCGGTGACATCCGCGGCCAGGGTCTTCTCGACGCCGCTCACGGGTTGGTTCGTTCGCGTATCGGTGATGCGCAGGTCGAGGCTGTTGAGCTCGCCGACGTAGGCGGGCTCGTTCAGCCAGCCCACGACGAGCTGGTACGGGCCGACGGTGCGGCGCTCGTGCGCGTAGGCCGCGCCCGAGAAGAGCAGCACGCTCGCGGCGACGATCACGATCGTCGACGCGAAAGAGAGGACGCGATACACGGTCATTCCTCCACGAACGGAGTATCCGGCGCCGTCGCCGGATCTCTGGTGACCTCTGCGGTCAGGCGTGAAGGGCAAGCCGGGGCGGTCCGCTGCAAAGTGGCGTCCGCCAGAGGGCGCGCGCGATGCGCGCCGACGCGACCTCGGCGATCGCGAGCAGGCTCGGGCGGGGGAGGCGCGGCCAGACGAGCGCGAGGAGCGCGAGCACGAGCGTCGCCTCGAGTTCCAGGACGCTCTGCGCGCTGACCAGGCCCTGATGCGGGTCGTAACGCGCGCGCAGCACGCCGAGGAACAGCGGCAGGCGATACGCGGCGAAGACGTGACTGTGGAACACGGGCGTCCCGGGCGGGTCGCTGTGCGGCGCGACCACGACGCCGGAGCCGGCGGCGGCCGCCGCACCGGCGGCGGTCGCGAAGACGAGGATCGCGAGGAAATGACGCATCCCTATGCAGAGGATACGGACGCGCGCGTACGGCAGATCCCGACGACGGCGGAGTGGGCCAGATCGGCCTGAAAGCCGTGCTCGGCACGCAGCCGCCGGGTCAGCGGCTCGTAGCCCAGGCCCTCTATTCATTAGGCTCGCTGGGTGGACCTCTCCCTGATCGCGCTGCTCCTCGGCATGGTCGCGCTCGGATTCCGGCACGGCTTCGACTGGGACCACATCGCCGCGATCACCGACATCACCAGCACGACCACCGCCGGTCACACCGAGGTCGATGTCCCCGCGGGCTCTCCGGTCACGCCGCACGGCCACGACGTCGAGGAGCGCCGCGGCCACGAGCATCAGCACACCAGCTCGCCGAGCGCGATGCACTCGTTCGGCGAGTCCCGCTTCGCCCACGAGCAGAGACACGCGGTCCGCCTCGGCACGCTCTACGCGCTCGGGCATGCCTCGGTGGTGGTGGTCCTGGGGGTCCTCGCGCTCCTGCTCGGGGCGATCCTGCCGGCGTGGGTCGACCCGATCCTCGAGCGCGTCGTCGGCGCCACGCTCGTGCTCCTCGGCGCGTGGGTCCTCTATTCGGTGGTGCAGTACGCGCGCGGCAAGGGCGAGTTCCGCATGCGCAGCCGCTGGATGCTGGTGTTCGACCTCGCACGCAACGGCTGGGGCGCGCTCCAGGCGCGGATCCACGGGCACGAACACGTCCCGTCGGCACACGGGTCGCAGTACGGACCGCGGACGGCGTTCGCCGTCGGGATGATCCATGGCATCGGCGCCGAGACCGGCTCGCAGGCGCTGCTCCTCGCCGGCATCGCGGGCGTGAGCGGGGTCACCGGCATCGTCATCCTGCTCGCGTTCGTCGTGGGGCTGCTCCTGTCGAACACGCTCATCGCGGTCGTGACGGCCGGCGGATTCATCGGCGCGCAGCGCATGCGCACCCTCTACGTCGTCGTCGGCGCGTTCGCCGGTCTGGCCTCCCTGGTCATCGGGCTCCTCTTCATCGGCGGGCTCGGCACGGTGCTGCCCGACCTGCAGCAGATGCTCTTCGGCCCGCGCTAGTCGTCCGTGCCCTCTAGCCGGCTGCCACCGCGCGCCGGCAGGACACGCACAGGCCGTAGAAGTCGAGCCGCTCGTGCTCGACCGCGAACCCGTGACGCTCGGCGATCAATCGCAGCACCGGCCGCAGGATCGTCTCATCGAGGTCCTCGACCTTCTGGCAGCGCGAGCACACCAGATGGTGGTGATGTTCAGGCTCGCAGGCGATGTAGGCCGAGATGTGTCCGTGACGCTCGAGCCGGCGCGCCATCCCGCTCTCCACCTGCGCCTCGAGTGCGCGGTAGACGGTCGCGAGCGCGAGGCGCGGGTTCCTCTTCCGGAGGCGCGCGTAGAGCTCCTGAGCGGAGATGGCCTCTCTCGTCGCGGCCAGCGCTACCGCGACGACCAGGCGCTGGTCGGTCAGGCGGCGGCCCCGCGAGGTGATGCGCTTCGCAAGCCGCTCCTGTCTCTTGAGAGGCACGAAGCGAGTCTAGTGGACCGAGCTCCTGTTATCGAGTATGGTTCTCGATAGCGTTCTGAGAGCGATTCTCAGATAGGGGGCCGACGAGATGTTTCGCGCGCTGGGAGTGCTGGTGGGAGTTGCTGCCGCGCTCGCGGCATGCGTGCCGACCGGCCCGGCGACGTCGGCCAAGCCGCTCGTCCTCGCGACGACCACGTTGTTCGCGGACATGGCGACGAACGTCGCCGGCGATCGGCTTCAGGTCGAGTCGATCGTGCCGGCCGGATCGCACGTCGAGCAGTACGAGCCAAAGCCGGATGACAGCAAGCGCGTCAGCCAGGCGCGCCTTTTCCTCGAGAATGGCCTCGACCTCGACAAGTGGGCCGAGCCGCTGCTGCGTGACAAGCGGGCGGACGCAAAGGTCGTGACGCTGACCGATGGTCTGCCGCCGATCGAGGACAACCCGCACATGTGGTTCGACGTGCAGCTCGCGCGCAGGTACGTCGAGAAGATCCGTGACGCGTTCATCGCGCTCGACCCTGACGGTAGGACTGTCTACACGGATAACGCGAAGCGGTACGACGACGCGCTCGTGAAGCTCGACGCCGACGTGAAGGCGCAGATTGCGACGATCCCCGGCGACCGCCGCAAGCTCGTCACCTCGCACGACGCGTTCCCGTACTTCGCGAGCGCGTACGGGCTTGAAGTGATCGGCTTCGCCGAGATCGAGCCAGGGAAGGACCCAACGCCTGCCGAGCTCGCCCGGCTCGTCGAGCGGATCCGGGCAGCGCGGGTGCCGGCGATCTTCTCCGAGGCCGGCGTCTCGCCCGCGATCGCGCAGGCGCTCGCGCGCGAGGCCGGCGTGACGAAGATCGTGACCGACCTCCCGACGGACAGCGTCGTGGACGCGCCCGCGGACACGTACATCGGCGTCATGCGGGCGGTGGCACAGAAGATCGCGGACGCGCTCCGATGAGCGCGCCTATCGTCAGAGCCATGGGCGCGGTCATCGAGCTCCGAGGCGTGAGCGCGGGCTACGACGGGCGTGCCGTCATCAGCGGTGTGACCCTGGCCATCCGGGCGGGTGAGCTCGTGGCCCTCGTCGGCGGCAACGGAGCAGGGAAGTCGACGCTGCTCAAGGTGATCGCGGGCATCCTGCGGCCGATGAGCGGCGACGCGACCGTGCTCGGTGGCGCGCCGGGGAGCTCGCGCCAGGTCGCATACCTCCCGCAGTCCGAGCAGCTGCGGTGGGATTACCCACTGCTGGTGGAGGACGTCGTGCTCATGGGCCGCCTTGACCGCATCCCGCGCTTTCGGGGCACCGGCACGGCGGAGCGCGCGTTCGCCCGTGAGGCGCTCGCCCGCGTCGACGCGGCCGATCTCGCCCGCCGTCCGATCGGCGCGCTCTCCGGAGGTCAGCGCCAGCGCGTGCTCCTCGCGCGCGCGCTCGCCTCGGAGGCGGAGCTCTTCCTGCTCGATGAGCCGGCCACCGGTGTGGATCCGGCGACCGAGGAGGAGCTCATGACGCTCCTCGAAGGGCTTTCTCAGGGCGGCCGCACGATCATCGTCTCCACCCATGACCTCGCCGGCGTGATCGCGCACTTCCCGCGCGTGATCGCGATGAACGCCGGCATCATCGCCGACGGGGACACCAGCATCCTGCGTGATGCCGACATCCTCCGGCGCACGTACGGAGGCCACCGCGCCGCCTCGCCGCTCCTCGTGGGGGACCAGCACCATGCCTGACCTCCTCGAGCCACTTCAGTACGCGTTCATGCAGCGCGCGCTGCTCGGCTCACTGCTCGTCGGCACGGTGTGCGCGTCCGTGGGTGTGCTCGTGGTCCTCCGCGGGCTCGCGTTCCTCGGTGATGCCGTCGCGCACACGGCGTTCCCCGGGATCGTCATTGCCTTTCTGCTGAAGATCGACCTGATCATCGGCGGCATGATCGCGGCGGTCGTCGCGGCGGTGTCGATGGGCGCGCTCTCGCGTCGCGGCGCCGTGCGCGAGGACACGGCGATCGGCGTCGTTTTCGCGGGCATGTTCGCCCTCGGCATCGTCCTCTTCAGTCAGATCCGCACGTACACCGGTGACCTGCTCGGCGTCCTGCTCGGGAACGTGCTCGGGATCACCGCCGAGCAGCTCGTGCTCGGTGCCGCGACAGCGATCCTCATCGTCGTGGTCCTCGGCCTGTGGTGGCGTGAGTTCATCTTCGTCTCGTTCGACCCGGTCGGTGCACAGGCCGCGGGGCTGCATGTCGCGCGCTACGACACCGTGCTCCTCGCGCTGATCGGCCTCACCGTGGCGGTGACCGTGCAGCTGGTCGGCATCGTGCTGGTCGTGGCCATGCTCGTTACTCCCGCAGCGACGGCGCGTCTGCTCGCGCGTGACATGAGGACCTTCGTCGCGCTCTCCGTGGCCGCGGCCGTCTTCGCGAGCGTCGCCGGCATGTGGCTCTCGTATTACGTGAATGCCGCGTCAGGCGGAACGATCGTCCTCGTCGCGACCGCGGACTTCGGTCTGGCCTGGGTGGCCACGCAGCTGCGGGGCGGATGACCAGGCGCGGGGCGCTGCTCGTCCTCTGCGCGGCGGTGATCGCGTGCCAGACCGCCGCGCCGGCCGCACGATCGCTCGATCCGAACGCCGACGTGGTCGTGCCCTACGCGGTCTCCGGTGGCGGCGAGGTCCGCTTCACCGTGCATCCGCGCTACGCGCCGGGCGAGCCGGTCACGCTCGCGATCGACATCCGCGCCGGCAGCCAGCTCATCCGCGGTCCGCTCGCGGGCCGCGTGCTCGCTTCCGAGGTCGCGACCGGCGAGCAGCTCGTGCGGAACCTCGCGCCGGACGACCTGGGCGGGACGGACGTCGCCCCGGGGAAGCGCGCGCACGTCGACGTGACCTGGGACGGCCGCGATGACAAGGGCGTCCTCGTCCCCGCGCAGACGTACACCCTCTCGCTCTATTTCGTCGTCGGCGAGCAGCCCCAGCGCCTCGGGACGATCATCGAGATCCGGCCCAGATGAGGCGGATGCGACGCGCCCTGCTGCTGGCGGTCGCCGCGTTCGCGCTCGCCTCCTGCGCCGCGCTGGTGGAGGGCGGACGGACCGACACCGTCTCCGGCCACGTGACCGAGGTGCTCGAGAACGGGCAGCGCGCGCCCGTCGGGAGCGGCATGCCCCAGCCGTTCCAGCGGCTGCGCGTGCAGATCGACGAGAGCCTGTATCGCGGCGACGTCGTGGAGCTGCAGTGGGGCGGGCGCCGCGCGCTCGACGCGAACGGCTTCCTGCGCGCCGGCGATCGCGTCCTGCTCTCCGTCGTGCGGAGCGGGAACGACCGCACCTACGCCATCCTCGAGGTCGTTCGCCTCCCCGCGCTCATCCCGGTCGCGGCGCTGCTCGTCGTCGCGCTCATCGTCGTCGCGCGGCTCAAGGGCCTCGCCGCGCTCGCGGGCCTCGCGTCGAGCGTCGCCGTCTTCCTCCTCGCGATCGTGCCCGCGCTCCAGCGCGGTGACGATCCGCTGCTCGCGACGCTCGTCGGGTGCCTCGGCGTGATCGCCGTGTCCATCTTCGTCGTCCACGGCTTCAATCGGAAGAGCCTCGCCGCGCTCTGCGGCACGATGGCCGGCCTGGGCATCGTCACCGCGATCGGCGCGTTCGCGCTCGCGACCGCGCGGATGACCGGGCTCGGGAGCGAGAGCCAGATCTTCCTCGCCGTCGGCACCGATGGGCGGATCGACATGCCGCGCCTCGCGCTCGCCGCGGTGATGGTCGGATCGCTGGGCGCGATCGTCGACATGAGCGTCGGGCAGGCCTCCGCCGTGACGGAGCTCGGGTCGGTCGACGAGACGCTGCGCGGCCGCCGCCTCTACGCCTCGGCGCTCAACGTCGGGCGCGACCACGTCGGCTCGCTGGTGAACACGCTCGCGCTCGCGTACTTCGGCGGCGCGCTGCCGCTCATCCTGCTGATCTCGCTGGGCTACCAGCCCCTGGCGATCTCTGTGAACAGCGAGGAGATCGTCGAGTCGCTCATCGCGGTGATGGCCGCGTCGCTGGGGCTGGTGCTGTGCGTCCCGATCACGACCGCGGTCGCGGTCATGTTCGCGGGGCCTGCTCCTCTGCGCGCACCGGAGTAGCCGGTCCGCTCGCCCACCCGTGCCCGTTGCGCCGTGGCTTGCTAATGCAAAGTTATTGTGCTAACTTTGTATATCTGCGATGGACACACAAAGATGGCAACGACGGTAAGACGACGCTGGACGCCCGCGGCGGGCGCCTACGGCGGTCGTCGGGCGCGCACCTCCTTCGACTACGACGCGTACGTTCCGGACCGCATCGCTGATATCGAGCCGGCCCTGAGCTCCGACGAGGCCTCCGTCATCACCGAAGCGGAGGTCGCCGTCCGTGAGCTCAATCACCGGGGTCCTCGGCTTGGTGCGCTCGAGACGCTTGCTCGGCAGCTGCTGCGTGCGGAAGCCGTCGCGTCCTCGCGCATCGAGGGGCTCGAAATGTCGCAGCGTCGGATGGCGCTGGCTTTGGCGGCACCATCCGATGCCGATGCGACCGCCCGCGCGGTCCTTGGCAACGTTCGGGCGATGGAAGAGGCTATCCGACTCGGCTCGACTCGACGGCCGCTGCGTCCCCGGGACATCCTGGCGCTCCACCGCACTCTCCTCGAGGGCACGCGGGACGGCGAGATCGCGGGGAAACTTCGCCGGAGCCAGAACTGGATCGGTGGCGATGAGCTGTCACCGCGGAACGCGGAGTTCGTTCCGCCGCCGCACGAGTTGGTCCCGGATCTCCTGTCCGATCTCTGCGGCTTCGCGGGTCGCGATGACATCCCAGCTGTGGCGCAGGCCGCGATCGTGCACGCGCAGTTCGAGACGATCCACCCGTTCGCGGACGGCAACGGCCGTGTGGGACGCTGCCTCATTCATGTCGTCCTCCGTCAGCGAGGTGTCACACCGAACTACGTGCCGCCGGTGAGCCTCATCCTGGCGACGGATGCCCGCTCGTATGTGGGTGGGCTGACCGCCTATCGCCGCGGTGCGGTCGGGGAGTGGTCGGCCGTCTTCGCCCAGGCGCTACGGTCTGCGGGGCTGCGAGCCGTCGAGTTCGCCGAGCGCATCGCCGCGCTCGAGGAACGATGGCGCGATGCGGCCGGCCGCCCGCGCGCGGGCTCCGCGGCAGAGAGGATCATTCAGATGCTTCCCGCGCAGCCGGTCTTTCAAGTGTCGGCGGCGGCGGATTCCGCGGGCGTGGTCTACGAGGCTGCCCGACTGGCCGTAGAGCGGCTGACTGACGCCGGCGTCGTGCGTCCGCTTCCCGGCCGACGCCGCGGCCGCCTCTACGAGGCCCCGTTGCTGTTCGCGTTGATCGATCGCTTCGAGCACGAGCTCGCGACGCCCCTAGGCGGTCGCCGACTGGTGCGACGCGCGCCCCGAGCAACACCCGCTCGCTAGGACGTCGGATCGGTGCTGTGCGTCCCGATCACGACCGCGGTCGCGGTCATGTTCGCGGGGCCTGCTCCTCTGCGCGCACCGGAGTAGCGCCCGAAGCGGCCGCGGCGGCGCGGGGGAAATACATCGTCACGGTCGCGCCCCGCGGCGAGCCCTGTGGCACGAGCACCAGGCGACCGCCGTTCCCTGCGACGAGCAGCTCCGCGAGCTCGACCTCCGTCGGCGTGATTGCCCGCGCGCGGCAGGCGATCTCGACCACGGCCTCGTCGCCCGACGAGCGCAGCAGGATGGTGACCGGCTCGTACGGGGACATCTCGAGGAAGCGCGCGACCACGCTCGCGACGGCGTGGCGCAGACGATCGGGGTCGGCGAGCACCGTGAGACCGTCGTCCGTGTTGCTGAGGAGGACCCGCGAGCGGTCGAGCGAATCGGCGACCGCCTCACCGGCGATGGCCTTCAGCTCGACCGGCACGCGCTCGAAGCGCAGGCCGCCCATCCGCAGCTGGCCGAGGGCGAGCAGGTCGGTCGCGAGGAAGATCGCCTCGCGGGTGTGGTGCCGGAGCACGGCGAACTGCGCCCTCACCGCGGGCGTGACCGTGTGGCCGAAGGCGTCCTCGAACGTCCGCGCGAACCAGTCCGCTGCGCGGAGCGGCCGCGGCAGCTCCTGCTCGAGGACGCGGAGCAGAGTGCTCCGCTCGGCGTCGAGCGCGCGCCACCGCTCGCGCTCGCGATAGACGATGTCGGTGATCACCGCGATCGCCGCGAGGACGAGGAGGTGCGAGACCCCGTTCCACAGCGAGATGGCCAGACCGTTCGCCGCCGCGGGCGAGCGCAGTGCCTCGTCCATCACGAGCTCGATGACCGCCGCGACGAGCGCGATCGCGATCCCGGCCCGGCGGCCGATGGCCCAGGTCACGAGGATGACCGGGATCATGTACAGCTCGCCGAAGTCGACGTCCGCGGGTGTGAGGTTGTCGAGCAGGCCGACGGCGGCTGTCAGCAGCAGCGCGCTCAACAGCGCCAAAAGCCCGCGATCGCCGCCCCTTCTCATCCCGCCACAGGATAGCCCGGGGTGCCGTCGTCGCGGTCGTTCTCCAGCTCCTCATCCGCGACGAGAGCGAAGAGCGGCGCGGCCGCGAAGTAGTTCTGCAGGCTGCGCCACGCGAAATACAGCGGAAGGAACGGCCACGCCAGTGGCGCGCCGGCGAGGTCCCGTGGACGCCGCCAGAGGAGCACGAGGAGACCCGCGAGCGCGGACAGTGACAATGCGGTGTAGACGTTCCGCGCGAAGATCGGCACGACGCCGCTCGCGCCGTAGCGCATCAGGCCGACGCCGTCGGAGACGAGCGGCGCGAAGATCGGCGCGATCATGCCGCCGATCGCGCGATCCGGCGCGCCGATCACGAACGGCAGGTTCACCGCCAGGGCCACGCCGGTCGCGATCGCCGCCTGGCGTATCGCCTCACGCCGCCCGAAACGCTCGAAGATCGCGAGCACGAAGAACGGCGCGACGAACCAGGCCGGCTGCCGGTCGCCGATGGCGAGGCCGAGGAGGATCGCGGACCACCAGCGATGTCTTCGCACGAGCCACGCGCCCATGGTGAACAGCGCCCACGACGGATCGATCCCCGCGAGGATCCACTGGCGCGTGACGATCTCGCTCCCGACCACCGACGCCAGCGCCATCGAGCGCCACGCCGGGCGCAGCTGTTGCACCGCGATCACCGCGATGAGCAGCACCTCGACCAGGTAGACCCAGCGCACGTCATCGCCGCCGAGCGCCACGAACGGCGCGATGACCAGGAACGACACCGCCGGGTAGCTGTAGGTGTGCACGACGCTGCCGTTCTCGAGATGCGTGGCGAGCTGCGGATCGAGGCCGAAGCGCGCGAGCGCCTCGGGCAGGTCGAACGCCGCATACGGATCCTGACCCGCGAGGAGCAGCTCCGCGGCGCGATGCTCCGCGGCGACGACGTCGGTGTGGTACGGCTTGCCCACGATGTACGCGAGCCCGACGAACGCGAACGTCGCGAGCGCGAGGCACGTCGCGATCGTCTCGCGCGACGCCGGCCGCATCTTCACGTACGAGAGCAGCGGCAGACCGATGGCGACCGTCAACGCGAGCAGCTGCCCGGGTGTGACGCTGCTCGATGCGACGACCAGGCTCCGCCCGATGCTGGCCGCGACGCAGCTGATCGCGAGGATCCCGTAGCCGATGTGGCGCAGGCGGTCCGACGGATGCGTGCGCCGCGGATCGGCGATGGCGACGACGGTGAAGGCGAGGGCCATGACGGCCGAGACCCGCAGCGCGGCGGGGAGCTGCTCGAGCGCCGCCGTCGGTCCGAAGAGCCACAGCGCGGGCGTCCAGAGCGCGAAGGTCGCGACCATGAGGGGCCGAAGCTGCGGAGCGGTGACGAGGGTCGCCCCGACCGCGAGCAGCAGATACGAGAGCATGCCGACGAGACTCGACGCGAGCTCGGCCGCGGCGAGAAGGTAGATGATCGCGAACGACACGAGCGCGAGCCAGGTCACGCCGCGTGGCGGGCGGCGCAGCGTCGCGAGCAGCAGCATCGCGACGAAGAGCCCGAAGCCGACCGCGAGGGGGACATCCGGGGTCGAGCCGGCGAGCGAACGGCGGTCGATGGCCGCGCTCGCGATCCCCGTCGCGGTGAGCACGAGGCCCACGCGAGCGGCGAGGCCACGGCGCGGATCGGTCCGTCGCTCCGTCGCCGGCGCGCTCACGCGCGGCAGCGTAGGGCTTCTAGCATCCTCGCCATGTACCCCCGTCATCGTCTGGACGTGAGTCTCGCGGACCTCGCGTACGGTCTCGCGCGGTGCGTCGTGCCCGGATCGCCGCGGATGGCGGTCCCGGACGCGATCGTGACCCTCTCGGTCCGCTCGGCCTGGGACCTGCTGCTCACCGCCCTCGCGCTCCCGGCCGGCAGCGAGGTCGTCATGAGCGCGGTGACGCATCCGGACATGGCGCGCATCGCGCGAGCGCATGGCCTCGCGGTCGTGCCGGTGGACATCGATCTCGACACGCTCGCGCCCATTCAGGTCGCGTTCAGCAAGGGCGCGCGGGTGCTGCTCGTGGCACACCTCTTCGGTGGCGTTGTCGATCTCGCGCCGCTCGCGGCGGCGGCGCGCGCGCGCGGCGTGCTGGTGGTGGAGGACCGCGCGCAGGCCTTCGACGGCGACCTCGCCGGGGACCCGGACGCCGACGTGTCCTTCTTCTCCTTCGGCACGATCAAGACCGCGACCGCGCTCGGCGGCGCCGTCGCCGTCGTACGCGATCCCGAGCTGCGCCTGCACATGTTCGCGGCCCAGCGATCCTGGCCGGTGCAGCCGCGCTCGGGCTACGCCGCGAAGCTCGCGCGCATGGCCGTGCTGGCGGTCGCTACACACCCCCGCATCTTCGGAACGCTCTTCGGACTGGCTCGCCTCTTTGGCCGCGACGTCGATCGGCTGCTGTCGGAGTCGGTCCGCGGCTTCCCGCCGTCGGACGCGGCGTTCCTCGCCGCGATCCGCCGGCGCGCGTCCGCGCCGCTCCGCGCGCTCCTGGCGCGCCGCCTGCGGAACGTCGATCGTGGGCGCGTCGCCCGGCGTCGCGCCCACGGCGAGCAGCTCGCCGCCGACCTCAATAGCGTCGTCTGCGTGCCGGGCCGGCTGGCCCGACGCCGCACGCACTGGCTCTTCCCGGTGATCGCGGACGACGCCACACGGCTCATCGCGGATCTGCGCCGCGCGGGCTTCGATGCCGCGCAGCGCACCAGCGGCATCGCGGCCATCGCCGACGACCGGGGCGACGCGCCGCCGAATGCCGAACGTCTGATCTCGCGTGTCGTGTTCCTGCCCGCCTATCCCGAGCTGCCCGAACACGAGCTCCGACGCCTGGCGTCGGCGGTGGCGCGGCGGTGAGCGCGCGTACGCGCGACTTCGCGCGCCTGGGCGAGGGCGTGTTCGACCTTTGCGTCATCGGCGCGGGGATCCTTGGAAGCCGCATCGCGTACGAGGCGACGCGTGATGGGCTTCGTGTCGCGCTGGTCGACGCGGGCGACATCGGCGGCGCGACCTCGGGCGCGTCGTCGAAGTTCGTCCACGGCGGGCTCCGCTATCTGGTGCAGGGCCACGTCGACGTCGTGCGGCACTCACTCCGCGAGAAGCACGCGATCGTGCGCGATGTCGCGCCGGGTCTCGCGCGTGCGATGCCCGTCGTCGTCTCGGTCGAGCGGCGCGGCTGGTCAGGCGCGCTCGTGCAGCGCGCGGTCCTGCTCGCGTACGACGCGCTCGGGGGTTTCTCCGCGGCCCGCACACGCCTCATCACCGACGACGAGGCGCGCCGCCTGGTGCCCGCGCTCGCGGGACGGCCGCTCGGCGGCTGCCTGCTGCTCGACGAGGCGCAGGTCGACGACGCCCGCCTCACGCTGGCCACCGCGCTGGCGGCGGCGGATGGCGGCGCGGCGGTGATCAATCACGCGCGAGTGACCGCGCTCGCCTTCCCGGACGGCATAGCACGGCTCGAGGTGCACGGCCCCGAGGGCGACGTCGTGCTTCACGCGAAGAGCGTGGTGAACGCGACCGGTCCGTGGCTCGAGGCCGTGCGCCGATGGGAGGACCCGGCCGCAGCGCCGATCGCCCGCCTATCGAAGGGCGTACACGTCGTGCTGACGCTCGACGAACCGTGGCGCGCCGCGCTGTCGGTCCACACCGACGACGAGCACAACCTCTTCGCCGTGCCCTGGTGTGGCGGGCTCCTCGTCGGCGTGACCGACACGCCGTTCGACGACGAGCCGAGCGCGCTCGGCGCGACGGATGCGGACGTGGAGCTGCTCCTCGGGCTCGCAGCGCGAATGCTGCCGGCGCATCTCCTTGGCCGCGAGCGCATCCGCCGCGTGACCGCGGGCCTGCGGGTGTTGCCACGCGGCGCCGGATCGACCGCGACGGCGAAGCGCGAGGAGGTCGTCGCCATCGGGCGGCACGGGATGGTGTCCATCGGCGGCGGCAAGCTCACCACCCACCGCCACGAAGCGATGGACGCGCTGCAGCGTCTGCCGGCGGGCGTGCGCCCGCGCCGCCGCGGACCGAGCCGGGCGACGCTCGTCGGTCGCGCGCGTCCGGAGGGCGCGGGCGGTGCGGCGCTCGCGGACGCGCGACGGGCGCTCGGGCCGGAGACCTGCGCGCACCTCGAGGCGCTCTACGGCGATGGGCTGGGCGAGGTGCTCGCCCACGCGGCTTCCGATCCCGCGGCGCTCGAGCGCATCCACCCCGGCGGCCCGGACATCTGGGCGCAGGTCCGTCATGCCACCGCGTGCGAGCTGGCCGTCGGCGTCGACGATGTCGTCGACCGTCGCACCACGCTTGGCTGGCGGGGCCTGGCCGACGAGACGACACGCGAGCGGATCGCGCGCGTCCTGCTCGCAACGCCCGTGCCGGCCTGATGCGCATCGCACTCGTGTCCGACTGGACCGCGCCGCGACTGGGTGGTGTCGAACGGCAGGTGCAGGACCTCGCGCTCCAGCTGCGCCTGCATGGCCACGAGGTGCGGGTCATCACGTTCACGCCCGGCCCGGCCGCGGTCGAGGGGATCCCGGTGCATCGGCTCGCTCAGCGCATACCACCCGGCTGGCGCGCGCTGCAGCGCGGCCTCGAGCGCGTCGGGTACGAGCTCGGCGATCCCATGCCGCGCGCAACGACGCGGGACATCGCCGCGATCCTGGGCGACCAACGGATCGACGTCGTGCACGGGCACTCGTTCTGGTCCTCGCTCGCGCATATGGCGATCAAGCTCGGGCGCGATCGGGGCATCCCGGGCCTCCTGACCAACCACAGCCTCCTCGACCGTGCCGGCCTGGTGTTCTTCCGCGCGATCGACGAGGTCTTCCCCTGGAGTAGCTGGCCGAGTGTCATCACCGGAGTGAGTTTCCGCGCGGCGCGCGACGCGCGCCTCGCGACCGGCGGCCGAGCGGTGCGCGTCATCCCGAACGGGCTCGACACGACCGCGTGGGCCCACGGCCACGCCGCGCCGCACGAGACCCCCGGCACATCGACACCGCGCGACGGCGGCCTCGCGGCGCCGCGCCGCCGCATCGTGTCGGTCATGCGGCTCAACGCCCGGAAATCTCCGGCGAGCCTGCTGCGCGCCATCGCGCAGGTGCGCGCGTCGCTCGACGGGGCCGCGCCACGCCTCGACGTCTTCGGCGACGGCGCGATGCGGCCGGCCCTCGAGCGCGAGTCCGCGCGCCTCGGCATCGACGACCTGGTCACGTTCCACGGCGCGCGCGGCCCGAACGACATCGCGCGCGCTCTCGCGGACGCCGACGTGTTCGCGCTCCCCGGGCGGCGTGAGGCCTTCGGCATCGCGATCGTCGAGGCGCTCGCCTCGGGCGTGCCGGTGGTGGCGATGAGCGGCAGCGGCGTGGACGACGTGGTCGTGGACGGCGTCGCCGGGTTCCTCGC
>JBGQFO010000024.1:0-18405 GCA_041496945.1 Candidatus Limnocylindria bacterium
AGTCGTCGACGAGCCCCAACTCCTCGCCGAGCTGGCGGCGCACCTCGCCGATCGAACGGCTGGCGACGCGGTACTCGGCGGCGACCGCCAGCACGAGGTCGCCATCCTTCGCGCCGGACCCCGTGCGCAGGCGCGCGAGCTCCTCGGCGGTGAAGAACTTCGCGACGGGTGACTTCACCTCGGGGCCCGCGAATGCGAATGAGACAAGCCCCTTCGCGCCGCGCGTCTTCGCGACCGCCGTCCACGCATCGACGTCCTTCCGCGAGGCGTCGCCCTTGCCCGGTACGACGATCGCGCGGACCGCACCGCCTTCCGCGATCGCGTCCTTGAAGACCGCGAAGCCGGTGCCGCGGAAGATGTCGGTGAGGTCGACCACCTCCATCGCGAAGCGCGTGTCAGGACGGTCCGAGCCAAAGCGCCTCATGGCCTCTTCATAGGTCAGGCGTGGCCAGGGTTTCTTGTCCAACGGCTTCTTCCCGAACTTCTCGATCACCGCCGTGTAGCACGCTTCGAGGACGCTCATGACGTCCGTCGGCTCGGCGAAGCTCATCTCGACGTCGAGCTGCGTGAGCTCGTAGATCCGATCGGCGCGCGGATCCTCGTCGCGGAAGCAGCGCGCGATCTGCACGTACTTGTCGATGCCGCCGACCATGAGGATCTGCTTCAACTGTTGCGGCGACTGGGGCAGCGCCCAGGCTTTCCCCGGGTAATAGCGCGATGGCACCACGAAGTCGCGCGCGCCCGTCGGGTCAGACCGGATGAGCATGGTCGTTTCGATCTCCCAGAAGCCACGCTCGACGAAGAAGTTGCGGATGAAGTTCGTGACCTCGTGGCGCAGGCGCATGAGGTCCTTCGATCGCTCGCGGCGCAGATCGACGTACCGATACTTCCAGCGCAGGTTCTCGTCGACCGGCGTCTCCTCGTTCACGTAGAAGGGCGGCGTCTTCGACTCGTTGAGGACGGTCACCGCGCTCGCCACGACCTCGATGTCCCCGGTCGCGAGCTTCGGGTTCTTCGTCCCTTCCTTCCGGGCGCGGACCGTCCCCTTCACCTGCAGGACCCACTCGTTGCGCGCGTCCTTGAGCGCGGCGTGCGCGTCCGGCTGCTCCTTGGCGTGCGTGACGATCTGAGTGATGCCGTACCGGTCGCGCAGGTCGATGAACGTGACGTCGCCGTGGTCGCGTCGGGTGTGCACCCATCCGGCCAGCGTGACGGTCGATCCCGCATCGGCGGCGCGCAGCTCCCCCAGCGTCTTCGTGCGCAGCATGTCCCTAGTCTCGCTTCAATCCCTCGGGTCAGTCAGGAACGGCGCTTCGCCGGCGGCGCCCGGCTCCATGTCGCCCGGATCGCTCGGCGGCCGCCAGAGCGTGGGGATCGCCCGCGGCATCACGTGGCGCTTCACCTCGGTGACCACCGCGGCCAGGCGCGTGACGCGCTGCTCCTTCTGGCGCAGATCGCGCACGACGACGTGCCCACCCCGTGACTCAGGCGTCCCCGCGATGATGGCGACCTTCGCCCCGTGCTTCACCGCGCTCTCGAGCTGCTTGTCGAGCGGGCGCCGGGAGTAGTCGATGGCCACCGTGAACCCCTTTGCGCGCAGCCCGGCCGCGAGCGTCAGCCGGTTCACGACGTCGTCGGGCTGCCCCGAGACGACGTAGACCTCGGCCTTCGGATCCTCGGCCACCGTGATGCCCTCCTGCCTCAGCGCGTAGTAGAGGACATCCATGCCGCCCGCGATGCCGGTGCCGGGCATGTCCTCCGCACCCATCGTCGCGAAGAGTCCGTCGTACCGTCCGCCACCGGCCACCGCGATGCCCTCGTATTCCGGCGCGGTGAGGACGAACTCGGCGACGGTGCGCGTGTAGTAGTCGAGCCCGCGCACGAGCGTCGGCACGACCCGGAACGGAATGCCCAGGCCGGTGAGGCCGTCCTGAACGGCGGCGAAGTGCGCGCGGTCCTCGTCACACAGCAGATCCAGGATCCGCGGCGCGCGCTCGATGACCGGACGATCCCCCGGCTCCTTCGAGTCGAGCACGCGCAGGACGTTCGTCTCGACGCGGCGCTGCGAGGCCGGCGAGAGCTCGGCCAGATGCTGCGCGAAGTACGCCCGGAGCGACTCCCTCACCTTCGGGCGGCATTTCTCGTCGCCGATCGTGTTGAGCTGGATCTCGTATCCGGTGAGCCCGAGCTCGTTGAACAGACCGTGGGTGAACTCGATGATCTCGACGTCGACCGCGGCCTCCTCGGCGCCGAAGCATTCGATGTCCCATTGCCAGAACTGCCGGAAGCGCAGCTTCTGTGGCCGCTGCCCCCGGAACATCGCCTCATACGCGTAGAAGCGCTGCGGTCGCGGCGTCTTGTGCAGGCCGGCGCCGAGGAAGGCGCGCGCGATGGCTGGCGTAGCCTCGGGCCGCAGCGTGAGGTCACCCTCCCCGCCGAGACGCACCTCGTACATCTCCTTGCTCACGATGTCCGAGGACTCGCCCGAGGTCTTGACGAACACGCGACGCTCCTCGACCACCGGCGTGACGATCCGCGCGTAGCCGTAACGGAGCGCGCGCGCCTGCACCACGGCCGCGAGCGCATCGAAACCGGCCGCTTCCTCGGGGAGGAGATCCCGCATGCCGCGGGGCGCTTGAAGGCCCGCCATCGGTATGGTGACTTTACCCGGTATCGTCGGAGGTGATGGATCGTCGATCGCTGCTCCAGCGCGCCGCCGCGGGACTCATCGTCGCGGCGTGCGGCTCGGCGGCGTCGACGACCGGCGCGCCACCAACAGCGGGAGGTACGAAGACGCCCAATCCGACGCCGACACCCACCGGAACGCCAAAGTCCGCGACGAAGGCCACGGTCGAGCTCGCGAAGGGTGGCTCGTTCACGATCGCGCTCCGGCCCGACAAGGCCCCGCAGACCGTCGACCGCTTCGCGGGCAAGGCCCGCGGCGGCTTCTACAACAACCTGACCTTCCACCGCGTCGAAGACTGGGTGGTCCAGGGCGGCGATCCGCTCGGCACGGGCACCGGCGGCGAGAAGGTCCCCAGCGAGTACAACGACCTCTCGTTCAAGCTCGGCGCGGTCGGCATCGCGCGCGGCCCCGATCCGGCCATAAACAACGGGAGCCAGTGGTTCGTCGTGCTCAAGGACTCGACCTTCCTGGACAAGCAGTACACCAACTTCGGCCAGGTGACGAGCGGCATGGACGTGGTGAACGGCATCAAGATCGGCGACAAGATCAAGAGCATCACCGTCGAGTAGGTGGCCCTCTCGAGCCGCGGGACCATCGCGCTGCTCGTCGCCTTCGCCGCTTTCGTCGCGATCGCGCTGCCGCAGGACCGCGTCGGTGACCTGACGCGCCAGGCGGTGCTCGGCCTGTCGGCCTGGATCTTCCTCGGCATCGCGCTCGCGCTGCAACCACGCGAGCTGCGCGTTCAGGTCCTCGTGCTCGTGGCGATCGCGACCGTCCTCGAGGTCATCGGGTCGATCGTATGGGGCGCCTATCGCTACCGGCTGGACAACCTTCCGCTCTACGTGCCCGCGGGCCACGGCCTCTTCTACCTCTCGGCGCTCCGCGCCGCGAGCCTCCCGCTCGTGCAGCGGAACGCGCGGCCGATCGTCATCGCGGTGGCCGCGGGCGCGACCCTCTACATGTTGCGCAACCTCGTCGCGCCGCCGCTGCCCGACCTCCTCGGATTCGTGACCTGGGCGATCTTCATCCGGTTCATCGTCCGCGGCACGTCGCCGCTGCTCTACGCGGTGAGCTTCGCGATGACCTCGGCGCTCGAGCTGTACGGCACCGGCCTCGGCGTCTGGACCTGGCAGCCGGCCCTGCCGCTGCTCATGCTCCCCGCGGCGAATCCGCCGAGCGGCATCGGCGCGGGCTACGCGGCGATGGATGCGCTCACGCGCCGGATCGTGAAGCGGTGGCGCACGCGCGCGAACCGGCGCGCGGAGCTCGCTGAGGCCGCCTGATCGGCTAGCGCGCGAGCAGTGCGACGATCGCGATCACGCCGACCACGATCGCGCCGACGACCGCCGCGATCGCGGCGCGCAGGAGCGGGATGGAGCGAGGCACGTCGCCCGACGCGGTCCCGAGCAGCTCACGGGCGCGCTGCGCGTGCCGCTCGTCCACCAGGACCGTCACCTGATTGCGGGGCATCACCTGATAGGACCCGACAAGTCCGCGGTCGACACGGGCCGGGATGCCCTCGTCGCGCAGGCGCGACGCGATGAGCTCGGCGCTCACCTCGTCGGTCGGGAACGCCACGCCGACCTCGTTCAGCGGATGCTCGGTCACGCCGCGGGACGCCGTGGGCCTACTGCACCCCGCCCCTGGTCATCGGCAGCGGATCGAGGACCTTCTGGAGCTTGTCCTTCTCCATCACCTTCTCCTCGAGCGCCACATCCATGAGCGAGCGCTTCTCCGTCAATGCCCGTTTCACGAGTGCCGCGGATCGCGCGTAGCCGATGTGCGGCGACAGCGCCGTGACGATGAGCGACGGCGAGAGGTCCATGAGCTCTTTCGAGCGCACCTCGTCGACGCGCATGCCCTCGACCGTCTTCGTGCGCAGGACCCGCGCGGCGTTGGCGAGGATCGTGGCCGAGAAGCAGATCGCGAAATTGATGCCGGGCATCATGACGTTCAGCTCCAGCTGTCCGGCGCCCGCGCCCCAGACGACGGCGGTGTCGTTGCCGACGACCTGGAAGCACACCATGTTCACCATCTCCGCGATCGCCGGATTGACCTTGCCGGGCATGATCGACGAGCCCGGCTGCACGGCCGGCAGGATGAGCTCGCCAAATCCGGTCTTCGGGCCTGAGACGAGCAGACGCAGGTCGTTGCAGATCTGCGACAGCTCGACCGCCGCCGTGCGCATGCCGCTCGAGATGCGGATGAATGCGGCCATCGACTGCATCGAGGCGAAGAGGTCCTGCGCCGGCACGATGGGCTCGTCGTACCACTGCGCGAGCAGCTGACACACGCGCTCGCGCACGCCGGGCGTGGCGTTGAGTCCGGTGCCCGCGGCGGTCCCGCCGATCCCGAGCTCGCAGAGCTCCGCGCGCCCCGCGCGCAGGCGCGTGGACGCCCCCTTGATGCGGGTCGCCCAGCCGCCGATCTCCTGGCCGAAGGTGACCGGCACGGCGTCCTGCAGGTGGGTCCGCCCCGGCTTCACGACGTTCAGGTACTGCGTGGCCTTGGCCGCGAACGCGTCGGCGAGCGCATCGAGCTCCGCACACAGGGTCTTCGTGAGCTCCAGATGCGCCAGCCGCATCGCCGTCGGGGTGACGTCGTTCGTGGACTGGCCCATGTTCACGTGGTCGTTCGGGTTCACGTGCTCGTACGTCCCGAGGCCGCCCCCGAGGATCTGGTTCGCGCGGTTCGCGATGACTTCATTCGCGACCATGTGCATGGAGACGCCCGCGCCGGAGTGGAATGGATCGAGGGTCAGGTGCTCGAGATGCTGGCCGGCGAGGATCTCGTCGCAGGCCTTCACGATCGCGTCGCGACGCTTCGCGTCCAGGCGGCCGGCCTCGCCGTTGGCGATCGCCTCGGCCTTCTTGATGTTCGCGAGGGCGCGGACGAACGCAGGGAATGGCCGGAGACCGGAGATCGGATAGTTCTCAATGCCGCGCTGGGCCTGGGCACCCCAGAGCGCCGCCGCTGGGACCTCGATCTCGCCGAGACTGTCCTTCTCGCGTCGCGTGGCCGTGCTCTTCGTCGTGTCCACTGCGGTCGCCATAGGTAACTCCTCTGTCCCGGTCATGGGTAGAATAAGTGTTCCGCGTGCAGAACAATCGGCTGTCCTGGATGATCGGCGGACCCCAGGGGAGCGGTATCAACGCCTCCGCCGAGGTGTTCGCCAAGGCCTGCTCACGAGCCGGTCTGCGCGTCTACGCGAACATCGAATACCACTCGAACATCATGGGAAAGCACTCGTTCTACCGAGTGCGCGTCGATGACGAGGACATCCGGAGCTATCGCGACAAGGCCGACATCCTCGTCGCTCTCGACCATGAGACGCTCGCCGGCGACGGCGACCACCGGCGCTGGGCCACCCACTTCGGACACCTGCAGGATCTGAACGACGGCGGCGGCGTGGTCTTCGACAGCGACATCGGCTTCGATCCGTCGCAGGCGCAGCGGAGGGATCTTCGCTTCTACCCGGTCCCCTTCATGGAGATCATCAAGCAGTCCCTCGAAGAGGTCGGCAAGGCGGAGCAGGCGCGCCGCTACGAGGTGATGAAGAACACGGTCGGCCTCGGCGCATCGCTCGCGCTCTGTGATTACCCGTTCGATCTCGTCGCGGAGGTCATCCTCGGACAGTTCAAGGGCAAGCGGTCCGAGATCGGTCAGCTCAACGTGCGCGCGGCAAAGCTCGCGTTCGAGTACGTGCGCACGAAATTCGACGTCGATGGCTTCCCGTACACCCTGAAGCCGGGCCCGGAGCCGAAGGCGCGCATCCTCGCGAAGGGATACGAGATCGGCGCGATCGCCAAGCTCAAGGCCGGCTGCGCGCTGCAGACGTACTACCCCATCTCCCCGGCCACCGACGAGAACGTCTATCTCGAGCGTCAGCAGCGCGACTACGGGCTTCTCGTCGTGCAGTGCGAGGACGAGATCAGCGCGATCAACATGGCCGTCGGCGCGGCGCACATGGGCGTCCGCGTCGCGACCGCCACGAGCGGTCCCGGTTTCGCGCTGATGGTCGAGGGCATCGGGTTCGCGTCGATCACCGAAGCGCCCGGCCCGGTGATCGTGCTCTACCAGCGCGGCGGCCCATCGACCGGACTGCCGACGCGCCAGGAGCAGGGCGACCTCCTCTTCGCGCTCCATCCCGCCCAGGGCGACTTCCCGCACATCGTCACCGCGCCCGGCGACCTGCGCGAGACCTATCAGGACGTCTTCAGCGCCTTCAACTGGGCGGAGCGCTACCAGCTCCCGGTCATCGTCCTGTCGGACAAGAAGCTCGCGGCGATCTACACGACCATCGACAAGCTCGAGCTCCGGTACGACCAGATCGACCGCGGCCTGCGCTTCACCGGCAGCGAGTGGACGGCCGAGGGCGCGAAGGGTCCGAACGACGGACAGGCCGGGCAGAACGGGAGCCCGAGCGGCGCCGTGAACGAGTACCTCCGGTACGCACTCACGCAGGACGGCATCTCGCCGCGCAGCCGTCCGGGGATCCAGGGCGGCCGCTTCTGGTCCACGACCGACGAGCACGACCCCGACGGTCACATCACCGAGGGCGTGGAGATGCGCATGGCGATGATGCGCAAGCGCATGGGCAAGCTCGCGCTCATCGCACAGGCGATCCCACAGGACATGCAGTACGCGCTGCACGGTCCGGCCGACGCCGACCTCACCGTCGTGGCGTGGGGCTCCACCAAGGGCACGGTCCTCGACGCGCTCCGCGTGCTCGCGGCCGAAGGCAAGAGGGTCAACTTCCTCCAGTGCCGCCTCATGCGGCCGTTCCCGGCGGAGGCGGTCGGCGCGGTCCTGCGGAAGGCGAAGCGTCTGGTGTGCATCGAGGAGAACTACTCCGGCCAGCTCGCGTCCTTGATCGCCGAGCAGACCGGCGTGCTCATCAAGGACAAGATCAACAAGTACGACGGTCGGCCGTTCAGCGAGGACGAGATGATCCGCGCGATTTCCAACGTCTACGCCGGTGGCGTGGCCGAGGCGGTGATGACCCGTGTCCGTTAACGCTCCGGTCAAGCTCACGATCAAGGACTACAAGTCCGAGCTCCACAACGACTGGTGCGTAGGCTGTGGCGACTACGGCATCCTCACGAGCATCCAGATGGCGCTCGCGAAGCTGCAGCTCGATCCCGACAAGGTCGCGTGCTTCTCGGGCATCGGCTGCTCGGGGAAGACCCCGCACTACATCAACGCCTACGGCTTCCACACCCTGCACGGCCGCGTGCTGCCGGTAGCGACCGGTGGCCGCCTCGCGAACACCGCCGTCACGGTCATCGCTCTCGGCGGCGACGGCGACGGGTACGGCATCGGGGCGGGCTACTTCGTGAACACCGGCCGCCGCAACCTCGACTTCACCTACCTCGTGCACAACAACAACGTCTACGGCCTGACCAAGGGTCAGGCCTCGCCGACGCTGTCAAAGGGCAAGCAAACGAAGTCGATGCCCGAGAAGGCGATCCAGGACGGCATCAACCCCATCGCCATGGCCGTGGCCGCCGGCTACACGTTCATCGCCCGCGCGTACGCGCTCGAGCCGAGGTACACCGCGGACATCATCGCGCGCGCGATCCAGCACAAGGGCTCGGCCCTGGTGGACGTCCTGCAGACGTGTCCGACGTACAACGACCTCTACACCAAGGAGTGGTACGAGGGCGCCGACCTGCCCGAGAAGAAGTCGCGTCTCTACAAGCTCGAGGAGCGCGGCTACGACGGGAAGGTGCAGGACCCCGGCGACGAGCAGGAGATCGTGGCGAAGAAGGCCGCCGCGGTGGCCAGGAGCTACGAGCGCGAGCCCATCCCGCTGGGCGTCTACTACGAGGCCGCGCTGCCGACGTACGAGGACGAGATCTACAAGCGCATCCCCGCGCTGAAGGACATCCCGCTCGCGGAGATGGACACCTTCACGCGCGACATCAACCCGCTGCTCGAGGCGATGCGCTAGCCGCACCGGCGATCGGCGCGGTCGCGGAAACGCTACGCGGCGGGCGTGCCCAGATACCTCGCGACGAAGTCGAGCTCCATCGCGACTTGTTTCAGCTGCTCGTCGACCACCAGCGATCCGTGGCCGGCGTCGTAGCGGTACTCCTGGTACGGCTTCCCGAGCGCCTTCAAGCGCTCGACGTACACATCGACGCTGCGCGAGGGGCACCGCGGGTCGTTCTGCCCGACGAGCAGGAGCATCGGCGCTTTGACCTGCGCGACGTACGTGATCGGATTCGCGACGCGGTATTTCTCGGGCACCTCGGTGGGCGTCCCGCCGAATAGCGCGGCGTCGTACCTCTTGAGCGGCTCCATCTCGTCCTCGAACGCCGGGATGTAGTCGCCGATCGGCACGATCCCGATGCCCAGCGCCCAGCGCCCCGGCTGCGTGCCGAGGCCGAGGAGCGTGAGGTAGCCGCCCCACGAGCCGCCACCGATGACGCAGCGGTTCGGGTCCGCCAGGCCGGTGCGCAGCGCCCACTCGTGCACCGTGGCGATGTCATCGAGCTCGGTGAGGCCGGGGCGCCCGACGATGGCGTCGCGCCAGGCCTTGCCGTATCCGCTGGAGCCGCGGTAGTTGACCATCACGACCGCGTAGCCGTGGTCGACCCACGCCTGGACCGCCGGCGAGAACGCGTCGCGGTCGTGGGCCTCGGGGCCGCCGTGGATGAAGAAGTACGTCGGGAACGGGCGCGGCCCGAGCGGCTCCGCCACGAACACGTGCACGCCCTCGACATCGGCGTCGCGGTAGGCCGCGCCCTTCGGCGCCGGCTGGCCCTCGGGCCGCAGCACGACCGCCCCGCCGCTCGCGCGGACGGCGGGCGGCTCGGAGGAGCGGTCGAGCATGTACCAGACCTCGCCGTCCGGCCGGGCACGCGCGGCGCCGATGGTCCCGGGCTCGGTGGGCAGGCGATCGAGGCTCCGCGTCGCGAGGTCGTAGCGATAGAGCTCGCTGCGGCCACGATGGTCGTGGCTCACGAGGAGCGCGCACGCGTCGGGATACCAGTCGGCGCTCATCTCGCCGGGGAGATCGACGTCGAGCTCGACCTCCGCGTCCCGCGCGACGTCCCAGATCATCGGGCGCGTCGTGCCGGTCCGCTCGTGGTCCACGATGAGTCGCGGGTCGCCCGCGATCGGCGCCCAGCGCGACGCGCCAAGACCCTTCCCCGGACCGTCCCACTTCTCCGCGACGCTCTCTCCGGCGATGTCCATGACCCGCAGCGCGCGATTGCGGCTGTCGCCGTGCTCGCTGTGCGCCAGCACGCAGAGCCGCTGATCGCGCGACAGGTCCCAGCCCACCGACGCGCTCTGGGGGTGTGCGTAGATGCGCTCGGGCGCGACGCCTTCGCGCGCGACGTACACGGTCGTGCCCTCGCCACCGCGCGAGCGTCCGATGAGCGCGAAGCTGCTGCCAAGGGCCAGGCCGGCGCTGTACGCCGGCTCGAGGGCCGCCGCGATCGTCCGCCGATCCCCGCCGCCGAACTCCTCACGGACCCAGCGGCCGAGCTCGTTCCCCTTCGCGTCGTCGAACCACCAGACATGCCGTCCGTCCGGCTCGAGCCGCGAGGGCACGCGATACCCGGTGCCTTCGGGGCGGTCCGTGAGGCGGCGGTGCTCGCCCGACCGACGGTCCCAGGTGTGCACCTCGAACTTGCCGCCGGCGTTGGAGAGATATACGAGCCGCTCCGCGTCGTCTCGCGCCCATGAGGGGAAGCTCACGCGCGGCGCGCGGAAGCGGCGCTTCCACGCGGGCTCGCCGTGGATCGGCCTGCGCTCGGGAACGAGGGTGTCGGTCACGAGAGGACCATCCTATGTTCGGCCTGAGCGCGTGACGCGACCGAGCCACTCGACGAGCGCGCGCTCGTATTCCGGCGAGAGGGCGTCGATCGACTCCACGCCACCGAACGTCGGGAGGTGGCCTGTCCCTTTCACGCGCACCACCAGGACGTCGCGATTCCCGGCTCGTTCGGCTGCGCGCTCCCAGGCCGTCACGCTCTCGTCGATGGGCGACCACTCGTCGTCCTCGCCGTAGAAGAGCAGCGTCGGTACCCGCACGTTGGCAAAGACGGGTTCGGGGTCGAAGTCCATGTCTGCCCAGAGGCCCGCCACGGAGAGATCTCGCGGGAGATATGCCTGCTCGAACCAGGGGTGGCGGCCCAAGCCATCGACGGCGAGCTGTGCTTGCTCAAG
Source organism: Candidatus Limnocylindria bacterium (assembly GCA_041496945.1). Classification (GTDB taxonomy): domain Bacteria; phylum Chloroflexota; class Limnocylindria; order P2-11E; family P2-11E; genus CF-39. The sequence continues at coordinate 10,868 of JBGQFO010000024.1, forward strand.
CGGTATGCGCCCGCGGCGCCACTCGTCGACGAGCCGGCGAGTGGCGACCACGCTACGCGCGGCCTGCTCGGGATGCCCTGCAGCGCGGACGTGCCTCGCCGTCCCGTAGAGCATCTGCTCGGCTGGCGTCACCCCCGTCGACGCTAGCAGGACCAGGAACGCGATCTTCGTCGAGCGTGAGGCCGCCAGCGGCGCGACCCAGCCGCCCTGGCTAAAGCCCCACAGGCCGATGCGACGTCCATCGATGTCTGGGCGCCGCGCGAGCTCGTCGACGACGCGCATCGCGTCATCGACCTGGACGTCGAGCGCGACATCGTCCCCGCGGCGGTCGAAGCGCGCGACGGCGACACCGCGCGGCGGCAGGACCCTCGCGAGGTGCGTGAACAGAAAGAAGTCCTTCGAGCCGTCGCTCGCACCGTGCAGCCCGACGATCGCCGGGTGCGGCCCGGCGCCCGCGGGGAGCGCGAGCTCCGTCAGTCCGCGACTCCCGCGGCCTTCTTGCGCTGGCCGATGATCCGGTCGCGGTCCTGCTTCGTGAGCATCCGCTTGCGGATCCGGTAGGTCTTCGGCGTCACCTCGAGGAGCTCGTCCTCGGCAAGGAACTCGATCGCGTCGTCGAGCGAGAGCTCGCGCACTCCGTCGAGCTTGACGGCAATATCCGAGTTGCTGCTGCGCATGTTCGTGAGGTGCTTCTTCCGCACGACGTTGACCTCGAGGTCACGCTCGCGGATGTGCTCCCCCACGACCATGCCCTCGTAGACCTCGACGCCCGGGCCGATGAAGAGCGTGCCTCGCTCCTGCGCCTGGTTCAGCCCGAACGTCGTGGTCGCCCCATCCTCCCAGGCGATGAGCGAGCCGAAGTTCCGCGAGTCGATCGGGCCGGCGTACGGCCCGTACCCAGCGAAGAGCGTGTTCATCACACCCTGACCGCGCGTATTGGTGAGGAAGGCCTGCCGGAAGCCGAGGAGCCCGCGCGTCGGGATCCGGTATACGCAGTGCGCCGAGCCGTCGTCGCGGTACTTCATGTCGACGACTTCGCCGCGGCGCTTCCCGGCGAGCTCGACGACCGCGCCGAGGGCCTCCTTCGAGACCTCCACCTCGAGCTGCTCGAAGGGCTCGTGCCGCTCGCCGTCGACGATCTTCTCGATCACCTCCGGCCGCGAGACCTGCAGCTCGAACCCCTCGCGCCGCAGATTCTCGATCAGGATCGCCAGGTGCAGCTCGCCCCGGCCGCTCACCGTGAACGTGTCCGGGCTCTCGGTGTCGGCGACGCGCAGCGCGACGTCGCGCTCGAGCTCGGCGTAGAGGCGCTCGCGTAGCTTGCGGCTGGTGACGTGCTGACCCTCGCGGCCGGCGAACGGGCTCGTGTTCACCGCGAAGGTCATCCGCAGCGTCGGCTCCTCGACGCGGATCGGCGGGAGCGGACGCGGGTCATCGGGGTCCGCGATGGTGTCGCCGATGCCGATGTCGGCGACTCCGGCGACGGCGACGATGTCACCCGCGCGCACCTCCTCCACCGGTTCGCGCGCGAGGCCCTGGAAGGTGAAGAGGTCGGTGACGCGCGCCCTTGTGACCAGGCCCTCGTGGTCGATGCGCGCGACCGCCTGGGCCCGCCGGAGCCTCCCGCTCTGCAGGCGGCCGACCGCGATCCGGCCCTTGTAGTCGTCGTAGGTCGTGGTCGTGACGAGGAGCTGCGTCGGCGCGGTGTCGTCGACGTCCGGCGGCGGGATCTCAGAGACGATCGCCTCGAAGAGCGGCTCGAGCGACCCGGAGAGGTGCTTCGCGTCGGTGCCCGCCGAACCGGTGATGGCGTTGGTGAAGATCGTCTCGTACTCGGCCTGCTCGTTCGTCGCGCCGAGGTCGAGGAAGAGGTCGAAGGTCTCGTTCAGCACATGGTTCGGCCGCGCCTCGGCCCGGTCGATCTTGTTGATCACCACGATCGCGCGGTGACCGCGGCGCAGCGCCTGGCGAAGCACGAATTTCGTCTGCGGCATGGGACCGTCGACCGCGTCCACCAGCAGGAGGACCCCGTCGACCATGTTCATCACCCGTTCCACCTCGCCGCCGAAGTCGGCGTGGCCGGGCGTGTCGACGATGTTGATCTTGATCCCCTTGTAGGTGATGGCGGTGTTCTTCGCCATGATCGTGATCCCGCGCTCCCGCTCGAGCGCGTTCGAGTCCATGACGCGCTCCGCGACCTGCTGGTTGTCTCGGAAGATGTGGCTCTGCCGCAGCATGCCGTCCACCAGCGTCGTCTTGCCGTGGTCGACGTGGGCGATGATCGCGATGTTGCGGATGTCGGGGCGGCGCACGGTCTAGCGGCCGTCGCGGTGGACGCTGAAGACGTCCCGGACGCTCTCGAGCCGCGCGAGGACGCGTGAGAGCTGCTCGACGCTGGTCACCTGCAGTGTCGCGTTCACCGTCGCGGTGCGATCGGGATTGGCGGCCGCCGAGAGGGCCACGAGCTGCACCTGGTTCTCGCTGATGACCCCGGCCACGTCACGGAGGAAGCCATCGCGGTCCCAGCCCTCGATGCGGATGGCCACCGGATAGGTGCGCGTCTCGCTCTGCTCCCATTCGACCTCGACCAGGCGCTCCTTGTCGCTCCCCGACTTCACGTTGCTGCAATCGGCGCGGTGCACGGTGACCCCACGGCCGCGGGTGATGTAGCCGACGATGCCGTCGCCCGGGACCGGGTTGCAGCAGACCGCGAAGCGCACCAGCAGGTCACCGACACCCTTGACGCGCACGCCCCCGCGCGAGGTCGTCGGCGGTGACGCGGGCGCGATCTCCGGAAGCGCCTGCTGCGTGTCATCCACGATCCCAAGACGCGTCACCACCGTCGCGGCGGTCAGAGCGCCGTAGCCGAGCGATGCGAAGAGCGTCTCGACGTCGTGCATGTTCAGCGCCTCGGTGACGCGCCGCAGGTCGGCATCGCTGATGTCGCCGAGGGAGCGCTGCGCGAGACGCTTGAGCTCGCGGTCAAGGAGCTCCTTCCCGTGGGCGACGTTCTCGTCCCGCTGCGCGCGCTTGAACCATTGCCGGATCTTCTCGCGCGCGCTTGGCGTCTGGACCATGCCCAGCCAGTCGCGCGACGGGCCACGCGCGGCCTTGCTCGTGACGATCTCGACGATGTCGCCGGACGCCAGACGGTGGTCGAGCGGGACGATCCGGCCGTTGACCTTCGCGCCGATGGTGCGGTGGCCGATGTCGGTATGGATGCGATAGGCGAAGTCGATCGGGGTCGAGCCGGCGGAGAGCGCCTTCACCTCGCCCTTCGGCGTGAACACGAACACCTCGTCCTGGAAGACGTCGACCTTGAGCGACTCGACGAATTCCTGCGCATCGGCGACGTCGTGCTGCCACTCCAAGAGGGACCGAACCCAGGCGAGCTTCGACTCGTAGTTGCGGTCGGCCTTGCCGCCTTCCTTGTAGCGCCAGTGCGCTGCGATCCCGTATTCCGCGAACCCGTGCATCTCGGACGTGCGCACCTGGATCTCGAGCGGCTGCCCACCCGGCCCCATCACCGCGGTGTGCAGCGACTGATAGAGGTTTGCCTTCGGCACGGCGATGTAGTCGTCGAACTGCCCCGGGATCGGCGGCCAGAGCGTGTGCACCACGCCGAGAGCGGCGTAGCAGGAGGGGACGTCGTCCACGATCACCCGCACCGCGAGGAGGTCGTAGATCTCGTTGAAGCCCACGCCCTTCCGCCGCATCTTCGAGGAGATCGACCACAGGTGCTTCGCCCGGCCGGAGAGCTCGGCCCGGATGCCGACCTTCTCGAGCTCCGCGGCCACCATCTTCATGGCCTGCTCGATGTAGCGCTCGCGCACCTGGCGGCGCGCGGCGAGCTGCTCGGCGAGCTCCTTGTAGTGATCGGGCTCGAGGTACTTGAACGCGAGGTCCTCGAGCTCCCACTTGATCTGCCAGATGCCGAGGCGGTGCGCGAGGGGCGCGTAGATCTCCATCGTCTGCTGCGCGATGCGCCGCTGCTTGTCCGGCGGGAGCGGCGCGAGCGTGCGCATGTTGTGGAGGCGGTCACAGAGCTTGATGACGACGATGCGGAGGTCGTCGGCCATCGCGAGGAACATCTTGCGGATGTTCTCGGCCTGATGCATGTCCCGCGACTGTCCCTGCAGGCGGCCGAGCTTCGTGACGCCCTCGACCAGGCGCCCGATCTCGTCGCCGAACTGCTGGCGGATGTCGTCGGTCGTGCGCGCGGTGTCCTCGGGGACGTCGTGCAACAGCGTCGCGGCGATCGTCGCGGGGTCCATGCCCAGCTCGGCGATGAGCATGGCGACCGCGGCCGGATGCGTAACGTACGCCTCGCCCGATACGCGCTTCTGGCCCTCGTGCGCCTCCGCGGCGTAGACGTAGGCGCGGCGGATCAGCTCGGCATCGCCGTCGGGGTAATGGCGGAGCATCTCCTTGACGATCGCCTCGGCGTCCACGCTCCCGTGGCTGCGCGGACGCAGTCGCTCGGTGATGCCGACGATGCGCGCGGTGATGGGATTCGCGCGCTGCGCGCTCATACCTGGACCACTCGCGTCGCCGCGGCGTCTCCCTGAGCTCGTACACCTTCGGCTCTCATCAATTCGGCCGTCCCATTTGGACCGAAGTCCCGCAGCTCGAGCTCGACGAAGCCGCGCAGCCCGCTGCCGACCGTGACGACCGCGTCGACGAAGCCCGCATCGGTCATCGCCTCGGCGTGGTCGCCGCGGCGGAAGGCCATGGCATCGAACGTGAACCGGCCGAGGGTGATCTTGCAGCGCAGGTGATCCGCATCCGCGCCCACCTGCCGGATGCCATGCACGCGAACGTTGCGCACGAGCAGGTGCGGGCGCGGATTCCCCGCCCCGCACGGCTCGAGGTCCGCGAGCTCCAGCGCGAGGCGCGCGGTGACCGCCTCCGGCTCGATCTCGGCGTCCACGCGCAGCGTCGGCACCGGCCGGACCCCCCCAAGACGTCTGCGGACGACCTCATCGAGCCGCTCGGTGAACGCGGGGATGAGCTCGCGCGCGACCGAGAAGCCCGCGGCCATGGCGTGCCCGCCGTGCTTCATCAGCAGGTCATCGCACTCGTCCAGGGCCTCGGCGATGTGGATCGCCGCGATGGAGCGGCACGAGCCCTTGCCCTCGTCACCGGCGATCGCGATGACCACCGCCGGCCGCCCGTGATCCTCGACCAGACGGGAGGCGGCGAGGCCGACGATGCCCGCCGGCCACTCCGGGTCCGCGACGACGGTGGCCCACGCGTCGGGCCGCTCCTCGGCGCGCTCGCGCGCGGCCTTCACGACCTGGCGCGTGAGATCCTGGCGCTCGGTGTTCCGCAGCTCGAGCGTGTCCGCGAGCGCCTTCGCCTCGTCGGCATCCTCGGTGAGCAGCAGACGGAGCGCCTCCTCGGCGTCGGCGATGCGGCCCGCGGCGTTGAGCCGCGGGCCGAGCACGAAGCCGATGTCCGTCGCGTTGATGCGTCCGAGCCGGAGGCCCGCCCGTTCCGCGAGCGCGCGCACGCCCACGAGCGGCGTGCGGTTCAGAGCGGCGAGGCCGCGCCGGACGAGCCGGCGGTTCGCCGAGCGGAGCGGCACCACGTCGGCGACCGTCGCGAGCGCCGCGAGCGGCAGCAGCTCGTCCTCGCGCAGGGCGTAGCGGATCGCCCCCAGGAGCGACCGCGCGAGCGCGAGCGCGACACCGGCGCCCGCGAGGTCCTTCTCCAGCGACGGATCGCCGGGGCGGCGCGGGTTCACCAGGGCGAAGGCGTTCGGCAGCTCGGCCGGCGGGTGGTGGTGGTCGGTGATGATGAGGTCGATCCCCAGCTCGCGGGCCAGCTCGGCCTCGCGCACCGCGGTGATGCCGCAGTCGACCGAGACGACGACGTTCGTCCCGTCCGCGGCGAGCTTGCGCAGCGCCGAGGCGTTCAGACCGTAGCCCTCGTCGTACCGGTCCGGGATGTAGGCGGAGACGACGACCCCGAGCTGCCGGAAGGCCCGCACCAGGATCGCCGATCCGGCGATGCCGTCGACGTCGTAGTCCCCGTAGACGACGATGCGCTCGCGAGCCGCGAGCGCACGTCGGATCCGTGCCACCGAGCGATCCACATCGGTCATCGGCGGACCGCCCTCGGCGATGCGCGCCGCGAGGAAGTCGCCCATCTCCGCGGGCTCGTAGCCCCGCGCGGCGAGGATCCGCGCGACCAATGGCGCGATGCCGTCGGGGGGAACAACGGGGCCGTTCGCCGGGAGAAGCCAACGCCGCTGCGGTGTGAGGGTCATCTCACGCACAAGTTTCTCATGGGGATTCGTACGATGGACCGATCAGACGTCACCTCGGCCTCCCCTTGATCCTGGCGATCGTCGCGTCGTGCACGCCGCCGACGACGACGCCGACACCGCCCCGCGCACCGACGGTAGCGCCGACGACCCCGAGCCCGACCCGGGCCGGCCTGCAGGCGCCCGTTCGCGCCCAGGCCGGGTCAAAACAGCGCTGGTTCCTGCTCCCCGACGGTCTTCCCGCGCAGGCCCCCGCGGTGTGGGCGCAGTTCGATGCCGATCCCACCGCGGGGAGGCCCGTGGCGCGTCTGCGGCCGGGCGGCCGCGAGGCCCTGCTGGAGCGCGTCGCGACCGACCCGGTGTTCTTTGGCGCCACCTTCGATGCCCGCGGGCTGGAGGCGGGCCGGTACGCGGTCGACATCGTGGAACACCTCGCCAGCGGCGCCGACGCGGTCGTGGCGACGACCGAGATCGTCCTCTCCCAGCCGGTCTACGTCGTCTGGACGCTCGACTTCGAAGGTGACGCCGCGGGCGACGACGAGATGGCCAACACCGCGGCCATCGCCGATGGCCTCCACGTCCCGATGACCGTCATGTGGAACCCGCGCGTCTGGACCACGACGCAGGTGAGCGCGGAGCGTGCCGACGCGATGCTCGCCTGGACGAAGGGCCGGGCGGCCAAGGGCGACGAGATCGCGCTCCACCTCCACGCCTGGACGGACTACGTCCGGGATGCCGGCGTCTTGCCGCGTACCACGCCGAGCTGGGCCGGCCGCGGCGATGGCTACGACGTCCCGCTCACCGCGTTCGACGAGGCTGAGACTCGGAGGCTCCTCGACCGCGCCCTCGCGCTCATGGCGCAGCACGGGATGGCGCGGCCGACCTCGTTCCGGGGCGGCGGCCTCTTCGCCAGCGCTGCGAACCTGCGCGCGGTCGCGGCGGCGGGATTCAGCGTGGACGCCTCCGGGACACCGGCGGGCGTCTTCGGCCAGCTGCCGCTCCCGTGGACGCTCGCGAAGGACGCGCAGCCCTACCGCCCTTCGGCGGCGGATCCGAACCTGAGCGGTGATCTCTCGCTCCTGGAGGTCCCCAACATCGCGGGGAACACCTACGGGCTCACCGTGAACACCATCGTCTCCACGATCCGCGACGACCTCGCGATGCTCGCACCGGCCGGGCAGCCGGCGACGGCGCGCCGCGTGCTCACGCTCGTCTCGCACCCCGGGACCATCGAGGCGACCGAGCGCGGTGCGATCGAGGCTCTGTTCCG
>JBGQFO010000025.1:0-18274 GCA_041496945.1 Candidatus Limnocylindria bacterium
CACTCGCAGCACATCGTGAAGATCCCGACCCAGGCCGCGGTCGACCGGTTCCTGCCGAAGTTCGACCTCGGCGATCGTCTCCTGCACCCGGACAACCCCATCACCATCGCGCCGCAGGTCGACCAGGACTGGCTCATGGAGATCCGGCGGCAGAACGACAACGCCATGCGGCAGGCGCTCACGGTCATCCGCGAGGCCCACGCCGACTTCAAGAGGATCTTCGGCCGCGGCGGGGACAGCCCGTTCCTCGACGAGTACATGACCGAGGATGCCGAGGTCGTCGTCATCGGCCAGGGCACGCTGGCCCTCCCGATGAAGGTCGCGATCCGCCGTCTCCGCAAGGAGGGCCACAAGATCGGCCTCGTGCGCCTCAAGTGGTTCCGGCCCTTCCCGACCGAAGAGGTCGTGAAGACGTTGTCCCACTTCAAGGCGGTCGGCGTGATCGACCGCGATTACTCGTTCGGATCGCCGTACTACGGCGGCGTCCTCTACAACGAGATCCGCTCCGCGCTCTACTCGCAGGCCACGCGCCCGGCCATCGTCGGCTTCATCGCCGGCCTGGGCGGTCGCGAGATCGAGCAGCCCATGGCCACCGAGATCTTCGAGAAGACCGAAGCCGCCGCCAAGGCCGGCCTCCCCGCGGGAGACACCTGCCATTGGATCGGCGTGAGGGAGTGATCAGATGACGTCAGAGATCATGCCGGCTCAGGACCTGCCCCAGATCAGGGGGGTCAAGGACGTCCCGTACGAGGAGCTCTTCGTCTCGGGACACCGCACCTGTCAGGGCTGCGAGTCGGCCCTGGTCATGCGCCACATGGTGAAGGCCGCCGGGCCACGCACCATCGTGCTCGGCTCGACCGGCTGCATGTACGTCGCGAACACGACCTACTACACGACGCCCTGGGTCGTGCCGTGGATGCACACCCAGCTCGGCGCGGCTGGCTCCGCGGCGCTCGGCACCGCCGCCGGACTCAAGGTCCTCATGCGCAAGGGCAAGCTGAAGAACGAGAAGATCAACGTCATCGCGTTCTGCGGCGACGGTGGTGGTGCGGACATGGGCATCGGCGCGATCTCCGCCACGCTCACGCACAAGGAGTACAACTGCCTCGTGCTGCTGTACGACAACGAGTCGTACGCGAACACCGACATCCAGCTCTCGAGCCAGACGCCCTACGGCGCGGTCACGACGTTCTCACCGAGCGGCACCAGCAAGCGGCTCATGCACACGCGCTGGAAGAAGAACATGCCCGGCATGATGGCCGTGGGCCATCCTGAGTCCCGCTACATCGCCGCCGGCTGTGCGGCGTATGCGGTCGACCTCATGAACAAGATCCGCAGGGCGCTCGAGCTCGGCGGGCCCACGTTCGTCCACACCCTCGACCCGTGCCCGAAGGGCTGGGACTACCACCCGCAGTACAGCCAGGAGCTCGGCCACCTCGCGGTCGAGACCGGCATCTGGCCGCTCTACGAGGTCATCGACGGCGTGTGCAACCTCACCGGTCCCACCCGGCAGATCGCCGAGGGCCGCAAGAAGCGCAAGCCGGTGATCGAATACCTGCGGCGCCAGGGCCGCTTCGCGCACTTCATCGACGAGGACGTGGAGCACTTCCAGGCGCAGGTCGACAAGATGTGGACCGAGTGGCTCATCCCGGGCGTGATCCCGTTCACCATCCCGGCGAAGGACCAGGCTCTGCTCAGGATCGACAAGAAGCCGCTCCACGAGGCGCAAAAGACGGCGTAAAGCGTCACGGCCCTGGGGTCATACGGAGGCCGGCCGCGGGATGCGGCCGGCCTCTCCGTTCAGGGAATCACGGTGATGGGGCCGAAGGCGGTGGTGCCGGTGATGGACGGGCTCACGGTGTCGGTGGCGCGGATGGTCTGCGACCCCAGCGTGAAGAAGGTGAGCCCACCATTGAAGCAACGGCTGCCCGCGTCAAAGGCGGTGAAGGTGTAGTCGGCCGGGAGGATCGCCAGCGCGTCCGAGCTTATGAAGTGGATCGTGCCGCGGTAGCCGCTGGCCCCTCTGTTGCCGAAGACGTCCAGGGCCGTCACGCAGACGTTATCGGCGACGCCCGACTTCAGCGTGGCACTGAGATCGAGGCGCAGGCTCGATGCTGCCGCCGCCGGATTCACGGTGACTGATGCGGTGCCGGTGATGGATGGGCTCACCGTGTCAGTGGCGGTGACGGCGACACCGGTGAAGACGCTCGTGAAGAACGTCGCCCCGTTGGTGAAGGTGTGCGTGCCGCTGTCCGCCGCAACGAACGTGTAGTTGGCGGGAAGCGTCGCCGGGTGCGGATCCGAGCTGGTGAAGTGCACTATGCCGCGGTACCCGATCGCGGTGTTGCCAGAGGTGTCCAAGGCTGTCACGGTCAGAGTGGAGGCCACGCCCGCGGTCACGGGATTCGCAACGACGATCCTGATGCTCGATGCCGCGCCAGGATTCACGGTGACCGCGGCGGACGCGGTGATGGACGCGTTGACCGTGTCGGTGGCGCTGACGGATTGCGAGCCCACCGTGTGGAAGGTGACACCACTGACGAAGGTGTGCGTGCCGAGATCCGCCGCTGTGAATGCGTAGTCGGCGGGGAGGCTCGCCAGGGCATCCGCGCTGGAGAAGTGGACGGTGCCGCGATACCCGATCACGGCGATGCCCAAGGCGTCGAGGGCAGTCACGGTCACGTTCGAAGCGACACCTGCGGTCGTCGGATTGGTGGCGACGATGCCGAGTGTGGCGGCACCCGACGCCGCCCCACCGCTCGGTCCGGTCGGACCTGTCGGACCCGTCGGACCCGTCGCACCAGTGGCACCCGTCGCACCGGTGGAACCTGTCGCACCCGTTAGCCCGACTGGACCAATCGCGCCCTGCGGACCCGTCGAGCCTGTCGCGCCCTGCGGTCCCACCGCACCGGTCGGCCCGGTCGCGCCCGCGGCGCCGGTCGCTCCCGCAGCGCCCGTGTCGCCCTTGTCGCCCTTCGGGCCGGTCTGGTTGAACGTGATCGCCTTCTCGTCCTTCTTGCACTCGGAGGTGTCGGCGACGAGACGCATTTGCCCACTGCGGCGGCTGTCATCGGCGTTGTCGCTGTTCTCGCCCCGGGCGTTGCTCGGCGGCTTCGGTGCGAAGTAGCACGCCGTGAGGACACCCCCGGGCCCCGGGATGGTCCCTGCGGCGAGGATGCCGCCCGTGCCGCCGAGTACGAAACCGATCGCGCCGACGAGCGCGTAGCGCACGATGGCTGAGCGGTTCCACCAACGCATCCAGCTACCCCCCACCCGAATCCCGAAGTCCAGGCAGCATACGCCCGGTCGGGTCGGGCTCCCGTTCTTGTGGGCGATAAGTCAGTCGGGAGTCACTCGCTATGCTCGGCCGCCGATGCGGATCGCTGACGCCTTCGGAAGACCAGGTGTGCCGGTCGTGTCGTTCGAGTTCTTCCCACCGAAGACTCCCGAGGCCGAGGCGCGCCTGTATCAGACGGTCACCCAGCTCAAGCCACTTCACCCGACCTTCGTCTCGGTCACGTACGGAGCGGGCGGTTCGACACGCCGACTGACCGTCGACATCGTGAAGCGCATCAAGGGCGAGCTCGGGATCGAGGCGATGGCCCATCTCACGTGCGTCAACCACACCGCCGACGAGCTCGCGGAGATCGTCGACTCGCTCGTGGCCGGTGGGATCGAGAACATCCTCGCGCTCCGCGGCGATCCGCCGGGGGGCGCAAAGGTCTTCGAGCCGACGCCGGGTGGTTTCGCGCACGGCGCGGAGCTGGCCGCGTACATTCGCGGCCGTTGGGACGTCTGCATCGTGGGCGCCGCCTATCCGGAGAAGCACCCCGAAGCGCCGGACGCGGACACGGATCTGCGTCACCTCGCGGCGAAGGTCGCGGCGGGTGCGCAGGTGCTCATCACCCAGCTGTTCTTCGAACCGGACGACTACTTCGCGTTCGTGCGACGCGCGCGAGCCATCGGCATCGTCACGCCGATCGTCCCCGGCATCATGCCCGTGACCAACGTCGGGCAGATCGAGCGCTTCACCTCGATGTGCGGCGCGACGATCCCCGCACGACTGCGTGGGCGCCTCGCGGCGGTGCGGGAGGATGACGCCGCGGTGACCGCCCTCGGCATCGAATGGGCCGCCGAGATGTGCCGGGCGCTCCTCGCCGGCGGCGCCCCGGGCCTGCACTTCTACACGCTGAATCGTTCGAAGTCCACGCGCGAGATCGTGAAGATCCTGCGCGGCGAGGGGCATCTTCCGGTCCACGCGTAGCCCACGACCCACTCGCCGCTCCACGCAGGTGACGCCGCGTATGCCACCGCGAGCGTCGTGGCGCGCGCCGGCCGGCCCTAGCGTCGGCTGCACGGAAGGAGGTCTGACATGAAGCGCACTCTCCTCGTGAAGGTCCTCGCGCTGCTGCTCACGCTCGCGCTCGCGACGACCGCGGCGGCGTCCACCCAGCGCGCCGACAGCGACGGCGGCGGCGGGTACGGCGGTGGCGGCCTCTCCGGTGCCGGCGTCGGCAACTACTAGCCCACCGGCCACGCTTTGGCGGAACACCCTCCGCGCACAGGACCGGCCCTCTCCCAGGGGCCGGTCCTTCTCGTCACGGGTTCGGCTACGCTCGCGCGCCGTGAAGCTCGCCTGGCTCCTCCTCGCGAATGCGGCGGTGTCCGGCTTCGTCGGGCTGGTCGGCGTACTCTTCCCCGGGCCACTGTTCGACCTGTTCGGCGGCCGGTCCGATGTGGGGAGCCAGTTCCTCGTCCGGCTGTTCGGGGCGGCGCTCGTCGGCGAGGCATTGCTGCGCGGCGGCATGCGCGACATCCCGCCAGGCCCGACGCGCACCGCGCTCACCACGGCCATCCTCGTCGAGTACGCGATCTCGCTGGCGGCAGCACTGCTGGCGCAGTTCGGCGGCGTGACCAACGCCGCGGGGTGGGCGATCGTGGCGCCTCTCGCCGTGTTCACGCTCGGCTACGCCTACTTCCGCTTCGTCTCGCCGAACGCCGCGTAGCGCGTGCCGGTCATCGTCGGCGCGGGACTGCTCGCCGGCGCGACCATCGCCGTCCTCACCGTCGCCCTCGAACACAGCCCGATCGCCTTCGGCGCGTACGCGCTCTACGGGAATGGGTCGCTCATCGCGCCGAGCCTGCTCGCGCCGTTCGCCCTCTACCCGGGGTGGACCTGGATCCTCCGCCGCGGTGGACACGCCCTTGAACTGGCGCTCTACGTCGTGGGCCTGCACTTCGGCGTCGGGGCCATCTCGATCCTCGAGGTCCTCTTCTTCCCACAGGATCCCGACCTGACGCTCGTCGACGCGCTGCCGGGCCTGCTGCTGACCGGCGCGATCTTCGTGCTGCCCGCGGCGCTCCTCGCCGGCACCGCGCTATGGGCGATGCGTCGGGCACCGGCCGCGCTCCTGAGCGTCGCCGCCGGCGCGGCGGTCGTCGTGGCGGCGGTCCTCGGCTTCGTCTACGGGATCGGCCTGGGCGTACTCGCGGGCGCCGCGGTGGCCATGGCCGAGCGGCGTGCGGCGAGCGCGCCGCTCATCGGGCTCGCGCTCGCGGCCCTCGTGCTGCTGCTTGGCGACCTGCCGTACCTGTCACAGATGTTCCCGACGCCGTAGCCCACACGGTCCTATGACGCGGGTGTCTCGCCCTCCGGACGGCGTGTCGCCGGCGCGGGAGCGGCAGGCGCGGGAGCGGCAGGCGCCGGTGCGGCGGTCGGCGCGCTCGGTGCGGCCGCGCCCGGTGCGATCGGTGCAGGTGGCGGACCGTAGCGTGGCGCGGGACGGAAGTCGCCGGCCGGACGGTACGGCGGACGGTCGGGCTTGGGCGGCGGTGGGCCACCGGCCATCGCGCGCGCCTGCGGCGACATGAGCGAGCGCACGTGGTCCGCGGTGTACGGCAGGAGCGCCATGAAGCGCGCGCGCTTGAGCGCGGAGGTGAGCATGCGCTGGTGCTTCGCGCAGGTGCCGCTCTTCCGGCGTGGATCGATCTTGCCGCGCTCGCTGATGTAGCGGCGGATCCGGCCGACGTCCTTGTAGTCGATCTTCTGCACCTTCTCGACGCAGAACGAGCACACGCGGCGGCGCGGCCGGCGCGCGCCGCCGGGACCGCCACGGTCGCCACGGTCGCCACGGTCGCCGCCGCGGTCGCCGTAAGACGGACGCCGCTCGCCGTACGCGGGCCGCGGTCCGCGCGGCGCGCCAAACGGCGCGGGTCGCGGCGCGCCCTCGCCCGCGGGGGCGTCGCTCTGCGGCGGCGGTGGGATCTCAGAGCTCATTCACACACTCCTAAAAGGGGATCTCGTCGGGATCGAAGCCGGGCTTGTCGCCGTTCGGTCCCTTCGGCGCGTCGGGGCCACCCGGGCCGCCCGGGCCGCCGCCCATGCCGCCTTCGCGGTCGCGACGGGCGTCGAGCATCTGGAAGTCCGAGGCGCTGACGTCGAGGCTCATGCGCTCCTTGCCCTCGCGGTCGGTGTACTGGCGGGGCGTGAAGCGGCCTTCGACGTACACCAAGCGCCCCTTCGAGATCATCTGCTGCGCGCGCTCCGCGAGCCCCGCCCAGCAGCTGACGCGATACCAGTCGGTCTGCTCGGTGCGCTCACCCGAATCGGAGCGACCGCTCACGCGGTTCACGGCGATGCTGAACTCGCACACCGCGCGCCCGGTCGGCGTCATCTTGAGCTCGGGATCGCGACCGACGTTGCCGACGAGGATGATCTTGCTGACGGATGCCATACCTACTCGTCCCTTCGCACCACGATGTGGCGCAGGATGTCTTCGGTGAGACCGATGGTCCGTTCGAACTCGCGCGCCTGGTCCGGCGGCAGCGAGAACTCGAGGACGCCGTAGTGGCCATCGCGGTGGTGCGCGACCTCGTAGGCGAGGCGGCGGCGCGCCGGGGGCGTGACCTTGTCGATCTTGCCGCCCAGGCTGGTGATGGCCGTTTGGAGACGTTCGCTGACCGCGGCCAGACGCTCTTCGTCCGCGGTCGGGGGGATCAGGTACATGAGTTCGTACGGTCTCAAGATCGACAGTGTCCTTTCCTCGGGTTTGCCGCGGGACGATATCCCGGGGCGAAAAGGCGCCGCGGCTCGATACCGCGGCGGTCGCGAGAATTGTACTTGAGCCGCGCGGGCGAAGCATCATCCCACTCTGATCGGCTACCGCTTGCGCGGCTCGTACGGTCTGGGCGCCCGCAAGCGCGGCTCGGGGAGGGCTGATGGATCTGCGCCAGGATGGCACGGCGGACTGCGAGACCTGCCACCTCCCGATGTTTCCCATCGCGAACGAAGGCGCGGTGGTCACGCTCGAGTGCGCCAACCGCCACCGCGTGGAGACGCCGCTACCGGCGGAGCCGAAGCTACGCCGCTTCGTGCGGAACTGGGTCGCACGCAAGGGCGCGCAGCTGAACGAGCAGCACGAGCGCTGGGAGAGGCCGGATGACGACGCCGAGTGAGCGCACGCGGCTCATCCGCGCGGCCGACCGCCGGCGCGAGACGACCCAGACCCCGGGCATGGAGCGTGAGGAGGCCGTGCGGACGCCGTCGATGTGGGCCGGCATCGCCACGACCACGGGACGCACGTTCTCGGGCTGGCATCACCACGGCGCGTACGAGTCGGTCATCCATGTGCTGCGCGGTCGCGTCCGTCTCGAGTACGGGCACGGCGGCGCGCAGGTCATCGATGCCCGCGCGGGCGACACGCTCTACGTGGCCCCGGGTGAGATCCATCGGGAGGGCAATCCCGATGACGAGCGCTCGGAGATCGTGGTCGTGCGGGGCGGCAGCGGCGAGATCGTCGTGAACGTCCCTGGGCCCGCGACCGACTAGGTCGCCCTCCTACGCCGGCGAACGGCGAGCGAGACCGCCACGGCCACGAGCGCGACGAGCGCGCCGATCGCGACGGCGGCGGCGGGCGAGAGCCGGTCGTCGCTCGTGGCGGCCACGACGGTGCCGGCGCCGAGGAGCTTCTCCTCATTCGCGGTCGGCGCGCCCGCGTGGCTGCCGCTGCACGCGTTCGTCTCGTAGGAGCCGTCATCAACGGCGCGCAGGTAGAGCGTGTGCAGCTCGCCCCTGCCGACCGCCGTGTAGTCAACGCTCGTGACCGCTCCGCCGCGCGTCGGCCCGAGATAGACCTGCACCTCGTGGGCCAGCGTGCCCTTGAGCACGCGTTCGGGCAGGAAACGAATGACGCCGCTCGCCGCGGCAAAGGTCTGACGCGTCTCGGTAACGGTGCCGGCGACGATCACGTCAGCGCGGGCGGCCTGATCCGCTGCCGTCTCCTGGACACAGGACGCAAGGGCGACGCGGTGACCCAAGGGCAGCACCAGCGTGAGCGCGAAGGCAAGCGGTAAGGCGCGACGTAAGAGCTCCATCCCTATTCAGACGGCGGACCGGCTCTGCGAGTTCCCAACACCCTTGTGCCGGCGGCGGGTCGCCGCGCTGAGTCCCAGCGACCAAGCCCTGCGTATGGCGTTGCAACAGGAATGTCGAAGCGGTGCCGGAGGAGGGAGTCGAACCCTCACGGGGTTTGCACCCCGGCCGATCTTAAGTCGGCTGCGTATGAACCAATTTCGCCACTCCGGCGCTGCGCATGAAGGATACGAGAGCGCACACGCCCCGATCTCACGACGGTCCGCCGGCAATTCCGCGAAACTACACGCGACCGATCGAGGAGGTGCGCGTGAGCTCTTCCCCAACCCGCTTCGTGATCATCGGCAACGGCGCGGCCGGAACATATGCGGCCGAGCAGCTCCGCAAGGACGACGCGGCCGCCGAGATCGTGATGATCGACGACGAGAAGTACACCCTCTACAACCGCGTCTCCCTCCCCCGCTACCTCAAAGGGGTGCTCCTCGAGCAGCGCGTGTTCGTGCGGGACAGGGAATGGCATACCAAGAACCGCATCGATCTGCGCCTCGAGACGAAGGTCACGAAGGTGAACTTCGCCGAGAAGACCGTGGTCATGGACCCCGGTGGCGAGACCCGGTACGACCGCCTGCTCATCGCGACCGGCGGCCGACCGAATCCGCTCACCGTGCCCGGCGCGGCCGGCGCGAAGTATCTCTTCAACTTCCAATACCTCGACGAGACAAAGGCCATGGTCGAACGGATCCCTGCCTCGAAGGTGGCCGTCGTCATGGGCGGCTCGTTCATCGGCTACGAGCTCACCGAGGCGTTCGCCTTCCGCAAGCTCGAGACGCACTGGATCCAGCGCGGCCCGTGGTTCCTCCGACGCGCGCTCGACGAACCTGGTGGCAAGGTCGTGACGCTGCTGGCGCAGGACGCCGGCGTGCACCTCCACTACGAGGAGTCGATCGCCAGGCTGGACCAGCAGAACGACCAGCTCACGGTGACGGGGTCGAAGGGCTTCAGCATGAAGGCCGACCTCGTCGGCGTCGGGCTCGGCCTCACGATGAACATCGACATCTTCACGGGCACGGCACTCAAGACGAACGTCGGCGTGCTCACGAATGAGTTCCTCGAGACGAACATCCCTGATGTCTGGGCGGCAGGCGACGTGGCCGAGTTCTATGACGTCGTCTCCCAGCGCCACCACCGCATGGGCACCTGGGACAACTCCCTGAACCATGGCCGCCACGTGGCGAAGAACATGCTCGGTGCGAAGCAGCCCTACGTGGAGGTCCCCACGTACGCCTCGGGCATGTTCAACTCGAACATCTCGGTCATGGGCGTCACGACCGAGGAAGAGCCGGAGGCCGAGGCGTTGGTCGAGGTCGACTACGAGGGTCGGAACTACAAGCGACTCTTCTTCCTCGGGGACAAGCTCGTCGGCGCGATCCTCGTCGGGAAGATGAAGGGCCGCAAGAAGGTGCTCGAGCTCATCTCCTCGCGGACCGCGATCGACGAGCGCAAGAAGGTCTTCGAGCTCCTCGCCATGCCCGAAGTGCCGGCCAGGCCCACCGCGACCGAATGACCCTGCAGCGCGTTTCGTTCTTCGTGCCGGCGGGCAAGGGTCCTCAGGCGGGTAGCGACGGTGAGATCGAGGGCATCCTCCACCTTCCCGACGCAACGACGATCGGCGCCTGCGCGGTCCTGCACGGTTACGGCGGCCACCCCGACCAGCCGCACGTCGTCGCGACCTGCAACGCGCTCGCCGGACAGGGCGTCGCGGCGCTGCGCTTCGCCTACCGCGACTCGCAGCCGCCGCGGATGACGCTGGAGTCCGGCCTCGCCGATGCGGCCGGAGCGATCCGTCTGCTGAAGGCGCATCCCGGCGTGCCGGAGAAGCTCGGCGTCGTCGGCTTCTCCTTCGGCGGCACGGTGGCGGCGGTCCTCGCCGGTCGCGACCACCGCATCCGCGCTGCCGTCCTCGCGGCCGCGCCCGCGGTATCACAGCCCCACTTCACCGTGTGGACCAACGACACATGGAAGCCACCGGCCGAGCTGTCTCGTACGCGCGCGCGTGTGCTGCTCATCTGGGGATCGCGCGACACCGCCGTCCCGATCGAGGACGCCGAGCGCTACCGCGCGGTCCTCTCACAGGCACGGGTGACGAACCGCCTCGTCGTCATCGAAGGCGGCGACCACGACTTCGCGCCCGCCGCCGCGCGCGAGCGCATGGCCACGACGGTGGCCGAGTGGGTGCGCGAGAGCTTCGCGGATCGCCCCGTCCGTGGCTGAGCGCCTGCCGTCGCTGCTCCCCGGGCTCGCCGCGGCGGCGTCGGTCGCCGTCGTCGCCCGCATCGCCGCGCTCGCACTCCCGCCCGCGTTCAGCGAGGTGCTCATCGCGGTGCTCATCGGGATCGTCATCGCGAACAGCGGCCTGCTGCCGGCGACCTCGACACCCGGGCTTCGCTTCACCGTCCAGCGCGTGCTGCGTCTCGGGATCATCCTCTTGGGCGCGCGGCTTTCGCTTCAGGACGTCGCGCAGATCGGCGCGGGCGCGTTCGCCCTCGTCGCCGTGATGATGACGATCGCGTTCGCCTTCGCGCTCCTCGCCGGCCGTATCGCCGGCCTTCCTAGGCCGCTTGCCATCCTCATCGGCGTCGGCACGGCCGTGTGCGGGAACTCGGCCATCGTCGCGACCGCACCGGTGATCGACGCGGAGGACCGCGACGTGAGCTTCGCCGTGGCGACGATCACCCTCTTCGGTACGCTCGCGGTCTTCGCCTATCCGCTCGTCGGGCACGCGCTCGGCCTCACGAGCCCGATCTTCGGCATCTGGAGCGGTGTCGCCGTGAACGACACCAGCCAGGTCGTCGCCGCGAGCGCCGCCTACTCGCCGGAGGCACGCGACATCGCCACCGTCGTGAAGCTCGTGCGGAACACGCTGATGGCGCCGCTCATCGTCCTCATCGCGTGGTGGTGGGGCCGCTACGCGACCCCGGTGGAAGATCGCACGGTCCGCGCCGGCGCGCTGCGGGCGTTCCCGCTCTTCGTGATCGGCTTCCTTCTGATGGCCATGCTGCGGACCGTCGGCCTCATCGACCGAACGCTCGCGGCGCCGATCGATGAGGTCGCACGGGCCTGCATCCTCGTCGCGCTCGCCGGCGTCGGTCTCTCCACACGCATCTCCGAAATGCGCACGACCGGTCCACGACCGTTCTACGTCGGGTTCGGCACCGCGCTGGTCATGGCGTCGCTGAGCCTCGCCGCGATCGCCGGACTGGGTATCGGGCCGCGCTGATGCCGATCTTCGAGCGCCTCGGGAAAGAGGACGTCGCGTTTCTGACGACGGTCGGTCGGAAGAGCGGGCGGCGGCACCGGATCGAGATCTGGTTCGCGCTGCGCGGCCGGCGGATCTACCTCCTGTCCGGCGGAGGCGAGAGCGCCGACTGGGTCCAGAACATCATCTGGAACGGTCGCGTGCGCATCCAGGTCGGATCACGGAGCGTCGCCGCGCGCGGCCGCATCGTGAGGCGCACGACCGAGGATCGCCTCGCGCGCGGGCTGCTCGACGCGAAGTACATGGACTGGCAGCCGGGCCGCAAGCTCTCGGTCTGGGCGCGCGGTGCGACGCCGGTGGCGATCGACCTACCGGCAGACTGACGCGCATCGCAGAATGCCTGAAGGCGCGCGAGAGGAGTCGCCATGCTCGCCAATCGCTCGATACCGACCGCGACCGTGATCCCGGAGCTTGCGTACGACGACGTGGCCACGGCCAGCGACTGGCTGTGCGAAGCGTTCGGGTTCACCGAACGCTTGCGCATCGGGAGCCACCGCGCGCAGCTCCTCTACGGGAACGGCGCCATCATCGTCATCGCCCGCGGCATGACCGGGGAGCCGATCGGCGATCACCGCGTGCTCATGCGCGTCGAGGACGCGCGGCGCCACTACGAGCACGCGTCGGCGTCCGGGGCACGGATACTCCAGCCGCCGACCGATCAAGCGTACGGCGAGCGCCAGTACACCTGCGAGGACCCCGGCGGTCACGTCTGGACGTTCTCGCAGTCGATCGCCGACGTCCACCCCTCCGCCTGGGGAGCGACACGCATCAACATCGAGACGCGATGAGCACGTCAGACGTCGACACCGAGTGGGCCATCGCGCGTGCGCCCGCGGCATCGACGGCGATAGTCACAAGGGATGCTTGACAAGCCCTCTACCGGCCGCTCAACCTGTGGCCGTGTTCGGTCGGCTGATACTCGCGACGGCGATCGTGAGCGCGATCACGGCGTGTGACACCACCCCGCCGGACACCGCCGAGCCGAGCCCGTCGCCGGCGCAATCCTCCCCGACTCCGCCTCCGACACCGACGAACGACTATCTCAAAGTCCTGACCGGTTACCGCTATGCATCCCTCGAAGTGAAGAGCGGTGTGGACTTCCGTTCACCGCTGCAGAACAGCGCGCTGCTACGAGAAGCCGTCCGCGGCTACACCGTGAAGTCGATCACCTACAACGGCGATCCGTACGGCGTGACCGTCGAAGTCTTTGACATAGACCCGCTCGTCGCGGGTCGCAGTGGGATCCAGGAGGACCTCGTCGCGACAGCCACCGGCCGCACGGACACCCGCGACGTCGGCATAGGCGCTCGATCGGTCGCCTATTTCAACGTGTCGAATTTCACGAGCTTCATGTGGCTCCAGGCCACGTCGTTCGTGATCGTCTCCGCCGAGCCCGCGACCGTCGGCAAAGCCTTCATCATCGCCGAGGCCCTCATCGACGCGAACACGACCGAGTCGCGGTTCTTCATCACCGGCCAGGTCTTGAGCGCCAAGGATGGGAATCCCGTGCCGGATGTCAGCATCTGGGTCACGCTCTCCGGCCGGGATTGCTGCGCGAACGTCGTGCCGGGCGTGGCAAGCGGCCCGACGGGCCGCTACCAGATCCGCGTTCCGGAGGGTGACTACCACCTTCTCTTCTACCCCACCGGTCTCGCTGGTTTCGGTGCATCGTGGTATCGCGACGCCACGGACTTCGAGTCGAGTGACGTGGTACACGTCGTCCGGAACACGCCCTCGATCGATGCTCGACTTCCTGCGGGACGCGCCGTGTCCGGCCACATCTCATCGAACGGTCAGCCAGTGAAGGGCGCCCACGTCGATGCCTACTCCGTTACGACCGGCGGTTGGGTCGCTGGCTTTGACGCGAGTGACGGCGGTGGTTGGGTGATGCGGCTCGCGACGGGCAGGTATCGCCTGCAGTTCTGGCCACCGGGGGGATCGACGCTTCGCGGTGTGTGGTGGCGCAGCGGCGACAGTATCCGGACGAGCGAGGTGCTGATCATCGGAGATGCTGACCTTCACGACCTCGACGTGGCGCTCCCGGGAAACGCGCTCTAGCCGACCGCGGGGAAGTCTCCGTGGGCCCGCAGATACGCGACGACGCCGCCCGCGTCGAGGATCTCGCGCGCGAACGGCGCGAGCGGCCGCAGCGCCGCGTCGCCGCGCGGACCGCGCAGGACGCCGGCCGCGACGTCCAGCGTCACGGCATCGCCGTCCTTCACGCCTTCAACTGCGTCGGCTGATTCGAGCACCGGGATCCCCAGATTGATGCAGTTGCGGAAGAAGATGCGCGCGAAGTTCTTCGCCACGATGCCGCCGATCCCGAGCTTCGCCAGCGCGGCGACGGCGTATTCGCGCGACGACCCGCAGCCGAAGTTCTCGCCACCCACGAGGATGTCCCCCGGCCGCACCTCCTTCGCGAAGCCCGGGCGCGCGTCGCAGAAGGCGTAGGTGTGGAACTTGTCCTGGCCGACCATGAACGGCGCGTAGCGGCCGGGCACGATCTGGTCCGTGTCGAGGTCGTCGCCGAACACCCAGGCGCGCGGCATCTCAGTCGTCCACCTCGGCCTGCGGTCGCATGCGCAGAGGTACCGCGGCCATCGCCAGCGCCTCGCGACGGTCACCGGAGCGCGACGACGCGGCGCCGCGGTCACCGCGCTCGGCACGACGGCGCGCCACGAGCTCGTCGAGCTCGCGCTCGGACGCCTCGAGGTACGGCCGCGGGTCGTCGATCACGCCGGTGAGGGCGGCCACCGCGGCGACGAGCGGCGAGCCGATATAGATGTTCGCCTGCGGCGAGCCCATGCGGCCCTTGTAGTTGCGGTTCGCGGTCGAGAGGCAGACCTCCTCGCCGGCGAGCACGCCGCCGGTGCGGCCCAGGCACGGGCCGCAGCCGGAGCTCCCGATCACCGCGCCGGCGGCGGAGAGGATCTGCAGCGTGCCGTCCTGCATCGCGAGCTCGAACTGCCGGCGCGAAGATGGCACGACCTCCAGCCGCACGCGCGGATCGATGCGCCGGCCGCGCAGCACCGCGGCGGCCTGCTGCATGTCGACGAGGCGGCCGTTGGTGCACGAGCCGAGGAAGACGATGTCCACCGCGGTCCCGATCGCCGCGGATACGTCGACGACCTGATCGACGCGCGGCGGCACCGCGATCTGCGGTTCGAGCGTCGTGAGGTCGATCGTCAGCTCGCGCAGGTACGAAGCGTCCGCGTCCGGCCACAGCCAGTCGGGCGCCTCGGGCGTGCCCACGACGATGCCGGCCTTCGCGCCCATCTCGGTGGTCATCCCCGCGAGGGTGATGCGGTCGCCCTGGGGCAGGGCCCCCACGCCATGGAACTCGATGCAGGCGTAGCGCGCGCCGTCAGTGCCGATCTCCCGGACGACGCGCATGATCGCGTCCTTCATCGTGATGCCCCTGCGGAGCTTCCCGGTGAAGGTGACCTTGATCGACTCGGGCACCCGGAGCCAGGTGCGTCCGAGCGCGAGCGCGACCGCGATGTCCGTCGCGCCCATGCCGGCGCCGAACGCGCCGACCGCGCCGTACGAGTTGCTGTGCGAGTCGCTGCCGACGATGACGGTGCCCGGCTCGCAGTACCCCTCTTCGACCATGATCTGGTGACAGACGCCCTCGCCGGCGTCGTAGAAGGTCGAGATCTTCTGTACGCGGACCCACTCGCGGAGGACGCGGTGCGAGTCCGCGACGACGGGCGTCGGCGCCGGCGCAGCGTGGTCGACGAACACGCACACCTTCGAGCGGTCCCAGACCTGCTCCTTGCCGAGATCGCGCAGCCCGGCCATGACCGCATCGATGACCGAGTCGTGCACCATGACCCGCGAGACCGGAACGATCACCAGATCGCCGGCCCGGACGTCGCGCCCGGACACGCGGGACAGGATCTTCTCGGCGAGGCTCTTCAGGCCACGACCCATTCTCGGAGCACGGCGTCGAGCTGGTCCATCGAGAGCGGCCCGGCGTCGGCCATGGCCTTGATCCGCTGGGTGATCTCGCGCAGCTCGGCCTTTCCGAACGTCAGCCCGAGCTGCTCGGCGCGCTTCCCGACGGCGTTGTGACCGGTGAGCCGGTGCGCGATGTTCATGGTGCGCTCGAGACCGAAGTCGGCCGGGTCGAGGATCTCGTACGAGTTCGGGTTGATGTAGATCGCCTTCGTGTGCATGCCGGCCTTGTGGTGGAAGGCGTACTTCCCGGTGACGAAGTTGTTGTAGGGGATCTCGATCGCGACCATGCTGGCGACCATCTCGTCGAGCTCCTTCAGCTTCCGGAGGTCGTACTTCTTTCGGATGGCCGCGGGGTCGTCGGCATACATGCGCGCGACGAACCCGCCGAGGGGCGTGATGCCGTTGCGCTCGCCGATGCCGAGCACGCTCGTGTCGATGTGCGTGGCGCCGCCCTCGAGGATGCTGTACGAGTTCGCCACCGCGCAGCCGGCGTCGTTGTGGCCATGGAACTCGATGTCGCAGCTGACGTGATGGCGGAGCTCGACCGCGAGCGCGTAGCACTGCCGCGGCGTCGCGATGCCGACGGTATCCGCCACGCCGACGCGGTCCACGCCGTAGGAATCGACGGCCTTGTAGACCTTCAGCAGGTCGCCCTCGGTCGAACGGAAGGAGTCCTCGCTCGAGAAGCGCACCTCCTTGCCGTGGTCCTTGATGAACGTGATGACGTTCTTCGCCTCCTGGATGATCTCGTCGACGCTCTTGCCGTGGGAGAACTCGCGCAGGTACGACGAGGTGCCGAAGAGGATGTCGATGCCGGTGACGCCGGTCTGCACCGCGACGGCCGCGTCGTCCATGTGGCAGCGCACGTGGGTGAGGACCTTCGCGCGCAGGCCGAGGCCGGCGACCGTCTTCAGGTCCTCCAGCGACTGCGGCGAGGCCACCGGCGAGGTGAGCTCGATGTACTCGACCCCGAACGCGTCGAGCATTCGGGCGATCTGGATCTTCTGCTCGGTCGTGAAGTGGGCGTTGCTGAACTGCTCGCCCTCACGGAGCGTCGAGTCGATGATCGCGAAGCGTTCGACCGGCATGCGCGCGTCCCTCCCGGTTCCCCACACGCGAAGCCGACGCCTGCCGGGCCCTTCCAACGAAGAAGCCCGGCAGCGCCACGCGCATACCGAGCCTCAGTCGAAGCTTGGTCGCACGGTAGCGCTTCACCTCGGGATCACTCCCGAGGCGACAGCCCGCTCCCTTCCGGGTGGCGAGCCAGCTGGTGACCCTGAGCGGGTCATCGGCTTCGGCGGCCACGCCCTCTCGTCGCTTCAGCGGAAGCTCGATCCTCCGCGACGGTCCCTCGTGTCCGCGCCTCTTGCCGGCAACGCGATATGTAGTTGTTCGCGACATCCTACCCGCGATGGCGTGCCGACGCTACCAAAGAGCCCTCCGAGGGGCCTTGTGGCCCGGCTCCTCCCACCCATAGCGTCCAGGCCGGGGATGGCGATGTATCGGAAATCGACGGACTTCGTTCCATGAAGCAGAGCGACGCCAAATTCGTCGCTGGCGCGGCTCGCCCGGCGGAGCCGCGAGGAGGCGAAAACGGGAACGATGCCGCCCTCGTCCTGGCCGCGAAGGCCGGTGATGCCACGGCTTTCGGTGAGCTCTACGAGCGGTACCGCGACGCCATCTATCGCTTCTGCCTGTCGCGCACCGGCACGGCGCACGACGCCGAGGACCTCACGGCGGACGTGTTCGTGAAGGCCCTTCAGTCCATCGACCGCTACCAGGATCGCGGCCTGCCCTTCGCCGCGTTCCTCTACCGCATCGCCCGGAACGCGGCGATCGACCGGTCGCGAACGCTGAAGCAGCCACTCTCGGTCGACGGCCTTTTGGTGGAGCCGGCCTCGAAGCAGAACGTCGAGGCCGAGGCCACCTTCCAGGTCGAGCGCTCGATCCTCCTGGCGGCGCTCGCGCGCCTCAAGCCCGAGCACCGCGACGTGATCGTCATGCGCTTCATCGAGGGCTACGCCGCGCTCGAGGTCGCGCAGCTGCTCGGGAAGACCGAGGGCGCGATCCGCACGCTGCAGCATCGCGCGCTCGAGCGTCTGCGCAGAGAGTTCGACGTGGCGCAGGCAGCCGCGGCGAAGCGGGCCCGGGCATGAACGACGACCGCCTCACCGGCCTCCTCGGCGCCCTGCGCAACGAGCGCATGGACCGCATCGCGGACGACCGCATCCGCGCCAGGCTGGAGAACGCCTGGACCACGCGGCGGCGGCAGCGCTCCCTCGGCTTCCGCCTGCGCCGCCTCGCGCCGGTGCTCGCCGCCATCGCGCTCTTCGCGGGCCTGGGTGGCGCGACGATGAACGCATCGGGCGACAGCGTCCTGTACGGGATCCGCGTCGCGGTGGAGGACGCGGCCGTGGCGCTGCACGCGAGCCCGGAGGACAAGGCCGAGTACCTCCTGGCGCTCCTCGATCAGCGCCAGTCCGAGGCGGCCCGACTCGAGCAGACCGGGCAAGCGCTCGCTGCGAGCAGGGTCCGCCAGATCGAGAGCGACACACTGCGCCTGGTCCAGTCGACACTGCCGACCGCGCCCGAGGTCGAGGTGGCGCTCCCGACGCCGTCGCCGACGC
>JBGQFO010000026.1:0-18024 GCA_041496945.1 Candidatus Limnocylindria bacterium
CACGGTGAGGGTCGAGCCGTCGAAGAACGTGAGGACGGCGCGGCCGTTCGCGGAGCTCTTCACGACGTCACCCGAGGCGAGGAGCTCGCCGTCGAGGGCCGGTGCGAAGTCCGCGCTGCCCTTCTGCGCGCTGATGTCGGTATTGAGGATGGCGAGGGTGGCGGCGACCGCCGAGCTGAGGTTGGTCCCGCGCGGGAAATACAGGTACGCGCCACCTCCCACGAACACGAGGAGGATGACGATCAACGCGACAAGACGCTTCGAAAGCTTCAGTTTCACCAACCCGCCCGCGGCGAAGGCTACCAGAGGAGCGCAGCGCGACCCGGTCGCATAACGGTGTCAGGTCCTTCTAGGCGTGATCTGTCTCCAGCCAGTCCTCGCGCAGCACCTCGCCGATCCAGACGTCATGCCACTTCCCGCCCGTGAAGAAATGGTGGCGATGGATGCCGACGGTCTTGTAGCCGTTGCGCTCGAGCGCACGACGGCTCGCCTGGTTGTCGATGAAGACCTCGGTCACGAGCTTTGCGAGATTGAGCTCGCGGAATGCGTAGCGCGTGCGCAGCCGCATCGTCTCGGTCGCGATCCCGCGTCCCCAGCGGTCCTTGCGACCGATGAGGATGCCGGTGGTGCCATGCGCATTCGGCCAATCGATCCGATGGATGCCGGTCGCGCCGACCGTCTCACCGTCGGCGTCGATCATCCAGAGGACGTCGGTCTTCGACTCGCCAGAAGTCTTGAAGAAGTCGATCTCCTGATAGAGCGCCGCGCCGGTGCGCCGGCCGAGGTAGCGCGTGACCTCCATGTCCGCGATCCACGGGATGAAGCGCGGCGGGTCACTGTCGTCCGCCGGACGAAGCGTCACGTGCACACCCTTGAGAACGGGGCCGAACATGGGCACGCAGAATAGCCGGAGATGGAGCTGCGATTCCTCGGCGCCGCGACGACCGTCACGGGTTCGCAGTTCCTCCTGTCGACGAAGCGCGCGAAGGTGCTGATCGACTGCGGCATGTTCCAGGGGAACCCGCACGAGACCGAGCACAACCGGCTGCCGCCGGACTACGACCCCGCCGCGATCGATGCGCTCCTGCTGACGCACGCGCACCTCGACCATTGCGGTCTCATCCCGCTCGTGGCCAAACGCGGGCTCCGCGCGCCCATCTTCGCGACCGCGGGGACGGTCGAGCTCGCCGGTCTGGTGCTCCTCGATTCGGGCAAGCTGCAGGAGGAGTTCGCCCAGCGCGACGACCGGCGCGGCCAGAGGCGTGGGCACGACGCGGTCGCGAAGAATGCCGCCGGCACCCACGCGAAACACGGTTCGCACGAGTTCCGCGACCCGGAGCGCGCTGTGCTGGCCCAGATCCCGTGCGCCGACTGCACGATCGACCTGCCGCTCTACACCACGGCCGACGCGCAGGCCTCGCTCCGGCTGTTCCGCGCCATCGGCTACCAGACGCAGATCGACGTCGCGCCGGGCGTGAAGGCGACGTTCTACGACGCCGGCCACATCCTCGGCTCCGCCAGCATCCGCGTCGTCGCCAACGACGGCGACGGCACGCCCGATCGCGTGATCGTGTTCTCGGGCGACATCGGCCGGCCGGGAACACCCATCGTCCGTGACCCGACGCCGATGAGCGACGCGGACTACGTTCTGATGGAATCAACCTACGGCGGACGCGAGCACGATCCGCAGGACGAGGCGGTGCGCGTGCTCGCCGAGACGGTGCAGGCCGTCGCGCAGGCGAAGGGTGTCCTCCTCGTGCCGTCGTTCGCGATCGGCCGTACCCAGGAGGTTGTCTACGAGCTCGACCGTCTGGTGGAGTCGGGCCGTATCCCGAAGCTACCGCTGTACCTCGACTCGCCGATGGCCTCGAAGGCCACCGACATCTACCGCCGCCACCGCGAGTACTTCGACGAAGAGACCAGGAGGCTCATCGACCAGCGCGACGATCCGCTCGATTACCCCGGCGCGATCGTGACGAACGACGCGAACGACTCGAAGAAGATCAAGGACGCGCCGCGTCCATACATGATCGTCGCCTCGAACGGCATGCTCACCGGCGGTCGCGTGCTCCATCACCTGAGGGACCTCATCGACGACGAGACCGCGACGCTCCTCTTCGTCGGGTACCAGGGACAGGGCACGCTCGGCGCGCACCTGCAGGCGGGCGCGACCGAGGCCCAGATCGACGGGCAGACGCGTCAGGTGCGCTGTCGCGTCCGATCGATCTCGGGGTTCTCCGCGCACGCCGACGAGAGCGAGCTGCTGGATTGGATCGCGAGCTTCGCGAAGGGCAGGAAGGCCGGCGACAAAGGATTCCCGAAGCGCGTCTTCATCGTGCACGGCGACCCGCCGGCGGAAGCGGCGCTCGAGCCGAAGGTCCGCGCGCTCGGCTTCGACACGAAGGTGCCCGTCTGGCGCGAAGCGGTGACGCTCGCATGAGCGCACTCCGCAGATTCGGAGCACAACGATGACGAATGACCGCGATCGCGCGGAGAGCGCACGTCTCGGCGAGATGCTCGCGGCCCTCGGGCCGGCGCTCGAGCAGTTCGATCGCTTCGAAGGTCAGGACCGGGCCGCACGCCGGCGTCAGGAGTGGCGCTCGGCTCTCGACCGGCCGTTACCACGGCGCGGGGAGGGCCTCGATGCCGTGACCGCGCTGCTTCGAGACGTGGTCATCCCGAACGGCCTGCGCAACGGCGCGCCCGGCTTCTCCGGCTGGGTGACGACATCGCCGACGACGTCGTCAGTCGGGGCCACGCTCGCGGCGACGGTCGCGGGCTCGCAGCGCTGGTGGGTCCAGCCCTTCAACTTCCTCGAGACCGTGGCGCTGCGCTGGCTGCGAGAGCTCCTCGGCCTCCCCGACGATTTGCAGGGAACGTTCAGCAGCGGCGGCTCGACCGCGAACATCATCGCCCTCGGCGCCGCGCGCCAGCACGCCTTCGAGCGCCTGAGCATCGATGTCGCGCGCGACGGGATCCCGCCGGCGACGCGCTGGCGCGTCTACGCGTCGACCGAGGTACATCACGTCGTGACGCGCGCGGCCGCGATCCTCGGTCTGGGTCGGAGCAGCGTGCGGGCGGTGAAGACCGACGACGCGCTGCGGATGGATGTCGCCGCCCTGCGCCGAGCGCTCGACGAGGATGCACGCGGGGGGATCCACCCGATCGCCATCGTCGCGACCGCGGGGACAGTCAACACCGGCGCGATCGACCCCGTCGCTGAGCTCGTGATGCTGGCGCGTGAACGCGGCATCTGGCTGCACGTGGACGGCGCGTACGGCGCCTTTGGTGTGCTCGACGACCGCGTCGCGCCGTTGTTCGCGGGGATGGAACAGGCAGATTCGGTCGCGGTCGATCCACACAAGTGGCTCGCCGTGACGGTCGGTACCGGGGCGGTGTTCGTGCGCGATCGCGCTCGGCTCGGACGGGCGTTCACGCTCGAGCCCGCGGAATACCTCGAGGGCGCGGTGTCGGAGGGTGAGCCGGAGTCGCCGTTCGATGATTTCGGCGACCCGTATCACGACTTCAATCTCGAACAGTCGGCGCCGTCCCGTGGCGCGGCGGTGTGGGCGGTGCTCCTGGAGATCGGCGCCGAAGGCGTGCGCGAGCGCATCACGCGTCATATCGACTACGCGCGTCACGTCGCCGACCGGGTGCGAGCGGACGGGTGCCTCGAGCTGCTCAGCGAGCCAGTGCTGTCGATCTGCTGCTTCCGCTATCGGACAAAGGGGCTCGACGATGCCGCGCTCAACGCGCTGAACGCGAAGATCGCGCGGCGGCTGCGCTCGGAGACACCGTTCGTTCCGTCCACCACGATGGTGCGCGGGCGCTTCGCGATCCGGCCCTGCTTCGTCAATCCGCGTACCACCCTCGCCGACGTCGATGGCATGGTCGACGCCGTGCGGCGCATCGGGGACACGCTAGCCCGCTGATCGCGTCGCGTACCTACCGCGTTTCCGGACCTCGCGGCGCGGGGATCGGTGGGGCCGCGGTCGGCGAGACCGCGAGGCGTGCCGCGTAGATGACGCTCACGATCCCGACGAGCGTCACGATGAGCGCGATGAAACCGAACACGCCAGCGAACGCGACGACGACCGCCGTCGCGACGTCGTGGCCGGCGTCGACGACGCGAGGCGAGAGCTGCGGGGCGCTGCCGATCGGCCAACGTCGCTCGAACGCGCCCGGGAGCGCGAGGGCGATGGCGACGGCGGCGCCGCCCCCGACGGCGAGCACGACACCCCACCAGCGAAGGATCGCGGCGCGCGAGTGGGCGCTCAGCGCGACCGCGACGACGCCGAAGAAGATCGGGACGACGGGAGCGAGAAGGAAGAGCGCCCGTGCCACGCCCGCGCCGACGAACTCCGTGTTCAGCACATCGAGGCGCTGCATCGCCGCGCTCGTGGCGAGGGCCCCGAGGTAACGATCGGGGACGAGTAGAACGAGCTCGAGCGCGAAGAGCGGGACGGTGACGATGGCCCCCAGGACCGCGATGAGCGCGGCGGCCGACGCGTAGATGGGGCTCGTTCGAGCGGGCGTGCGACGAAGCCTAGCCGCGACGTCCAGCGCGCGATCAGCGCGAAGGCGGGAAGTGGGCGGCGACCTCGCTCACGTGCTCGTGCGCGTGGCGGGCCTGGTATGCGGCGACGTGCGCGGCATCCATCTCGCCCTGCTCTTCGTGGATGCCCAGACGCGAGCGGTTCGCGGGCGTCGAGAGGATCCGGATGATCTCGCCATGCGCCGCCTGGATCCGCTTCGCGAATTCCATCGGCTCGCGCCCGTCGTTGTGCCGCTCGGCGTGGACGCTGTCCTGGTCGACCCCGGGGAGGCGCGGCAGCCGCTCGGTCGCGATCCGGCGGACGCGCTCGGCGAAGACCTCGGCCATGTCCGCGACGTGGCCGAGCACCTCGAGACCGCTCCACTGGTCGAACTTCGCGGCACGCAGCTCCTCGACGGTCGCCGTCCGAGCGATGCGCGCCACGGTGGAGGCGTCATCGGCAAGGGTGAACGCTGTGTCATCGTCGTACCGCAGGCGCTCCACGGCGCGAACGGTAGCGCGTCGCCGCCCTTCGCCTAGCGCGCCGCGATCGACGCGCGCAGCCCGGGCCAACGCCGCGGCAGCGCCGCGACCGCATAGCCCAGGAGCGCCGCCAACGCGACGAGCAGGACCAGGATGGAGACCGCGACGGTCGGCGCAGTCACCGCTGCCGGCGCAGCGCTGGGCGTGGCGGGCGTGATCGGCGCGATCGGCGTGACCGCGGATCCGTTACCGAGCGCGACGTCGCCGACCACGACGATGCCGGCCATGCCGGGATGCACGTAGCACATGTACGGGTAGATGCCCGCGACGTCGAACTGGTGAGAGACACGCGTCCCCGGATTGATCGCGGTGTACGGTTCCGTCGCGTCGAAGCCCGTCCCGTTGACCGCATGTGGAAGGTAGTCGTCGTTCGTCCAGGTGATCGTGCCGCCGACCGGCACGTGCAGGATCTGCGGGGCGTACGAGCAGTTCTTGATGCTCACAAGCAGGCCGCTCGCCTCGGTCGTGACGGCCGGCGGGTGGCAGCCGCCGCCCGCGGCGACGCTCATCGTGCCGAATGCGAGCAGGATCGTGAACGCGGCGCCCAAGCACGCGGCCTTGCGGAACATCGCACACCTCCGGCGGTCTTCACCTCCCATACAACCGCCGTGTCCGGTGGTTCCTCTACGCCTGCGGCGCCCGCCGAACGAGGCGGCCCGCCCCGGGTCGCGCTCGGATCTCGCCTCGTTCGTAGACGACCTCGCCGCGCAGCAGCACGGTGCGCGGCCACCCCGTCACGGCCGTGCCCTCGTACGGGTCGTAGTCGCAGGCCGAGTGCATCTCGGCGGCATGGATGGTCCGCGTGGCGGTCGGATCGAAGAGGACGAGGTCGGCATCGTTCCCGACCGCGATCTCGCCCTTGCCCCGCAGGCCGGCGATGCGCGCAGGGTCCGTGGCGAGCAGGGCGACCAT
Source organism: Candidatus Limnocylindria bacterium (assembly GCA_041496945.1). GTDB lineage: Bacteria > Chloroflexota > Limnocylindria > P2-11E > P2-11E > CF-39. Next base: position 5,990 of record JBGQFO010000026.1, read on the forward strand.
CCGCTCCACGGTGAGGCGCTCCTTGCGCACGCCCTCCGAATACAGCATCGGCAGCAGCGTCTCGAGGTTCGCGACTCCCGGCGGGATCTTGTCGAAGCTGAGGCCCGGCGCGAGCTTGTCGGCACGTGACCGAGGAATGTGATCTGTCCCCAAGGCATCGATCGTTCCATCGGCGAGGGCGCGCCATGCGGCGTACACATCGGCCTGCTCGCGCAGTGGCGGTTGGCCCACCCAGAGCGCGCCGTCAGGGCGATCGAATCGCTCGCGCGTGAGATAGAGGTACAGCGGTCGCATCTCGCCGAACACCCGCGCGCGCGTCTGCTTCGCGCTGCGCACCTCTTCGAGCGCGGCGGCGGACGAGAGATGGACGAGGTAGAGCGAGGCGCCGGTCTGGGCGGCATGCTTCACCGCCGCGCGCACCGCCGCGACCTCGGCCTCGACCGGGCGAGAGGCCGGGAAGTACTGGACGCCGGTCTTGCCCGCGAGATGGAGGGCGGCGGTGCTCCGCTCGATGAGCAGGTAGTCCTCGGCGTGCACGGCGACGACGATGCCGAGCCGGGCGGCCGCAGCGTAGAGGGCGAGGTAGTCGTCGGTCCGCTCCACGAAGCGCTTCGCGACCATGAACACCTTGAGCCCGGCGTGCCCGTCCGCGACGAGCGAGCCGAGCTCGGCGATCACGTCGGCGCTCGGATCGGTGACGACGCTGTGGAACGCGAAGTCGCAGTGGGAGGACCCCGCGTCGCGGAGTCCGCGCTCGATGCCCCGCCGGAGCGAGCCATCCTCCTGGTAGACCATTGACACGACCGTCGTCACGCCACCGGCGAGCGCCGCGCGGGTGCCGTTCGCGAAGTCGTCGAGCGGCGTCCAGGTCGGGGTCGATGCGAGATGCGTGTGCAGGTCGACGCAGCCGGGCAGCACCAGAAGACCGGTCGCGTCGAGCTCGCGCTCGGCCGTTGGCACGCGACCGATCCGCGTGATGCGGCCGCCCTCGACGAACACATCGGCGCGCTGACTGCCACGCGTGGTGACGATCGTCCCGCCGCGAACGGCGAGGGTCACCCTAGCTCCCGTCTTCCTCGAGGCGCGCGAGCCGATCGGCCTCGTCCTGGTTGGAGAGCTCGTCGATCAGGTCGTCGATGTCGCCGTCCATGCGCCGCTCGATGTTCGAGAAGTTGTGGCCGACGCGCTTGTCGGTGACGCGGTCCTGCGGGTAGTTGTACGTGCGTGTCTTCTCGGCGCGCTCGCCACGTCCGATCTGCGCGCGGCGCACGTCGCCCTGCTCGGTCTCGCGCTTCTCCATCTCATACGCGAGGAGGCGCGAGCGAAGCACCGCCATGGCCTTCGCCTTGTTCTTCAGCTGCGAACGCTCGTCCTGGCAGGTGACGACGATCCCGGTCGGCAGGTGGGTGATGCGCACCGCGGAATCGGTCGTGTTCACGCCCTGACCGCCCTTGCCCCCGGCGCGGTACACGTCGATGTTGAGCTCCGACTCGTCGATCTGGATGTCGACCTCCTCGGCCTCGGGCAGCACGGCCACCGTGGCGGTCGAGGTGTGGATGCGCCCCTGCGCTTCGGTCGCGGGCACGCGCTGCACGCGGACGACGCCGGATTCGAACTTGAGCCGGCTGTACGCGCCGCGGCCGGCGACGCGGAACACGATCTCCTTGAATCCACCCTTCTCGGAATCGGACTGCGAAAGGATCTCGGTCTTCCAGCGCTTGCGCTCGGCGTAACGCGTGTACATGCGATACAGATCCGCCGCGAAGAGCGCCGCCTCCTCCCCGCCCTCACCGGCGCGGATCTCGACGATCACGTTCTTCTCGTCGAGCGGATCGCGCGGCACGAGCTGCATGCGAAGCGTCGCGACGAGCGCGTCGACGCGCGTCGAGGCCGTCGCCAGCTCCTCGCGCGCAAGGTCGCGCAGGTCGCCGTCGTCCGATGCGATGAGCTCCTCCGCCTCCTTCACGCCCGCCTCGGCCGTGCGAAGCTCGCGCAGGGTCTCGACGATCGGCGTGAGCGACGACAGCTCGCGACCGACGTCGCGAATGCGATTCGGGTCGCTGGTGGTCGCCGGGTCGGACATGAGCCGGCCGAGCTCGTCGTGGCGCTCCTCGACCTGCGCCAGGCGCCGTCGCAGACCGGGGGTCAGGAGCTCCCCGGTCATCTGTCCATCGCAGGGGCGTGCGCCCCTTCCACCCCGGCGGAGGCGGCGGCGTCGCCGGCGATGGCCTCCTCGAGCGAGGCGACGGCGACCTCGATCATCGCGCGATCGGGCCTCCGCGTCGTGACGCTCTGCAACAGGAGGCCGGGCACGACGAGCAGGCGCATGACCGGATTCGTGTCGTGCGCGGCGCCGAGCTTCAGGATCTCGTACGAGATCGACGCGACCGGGATGACGAGCGCGAGACGCGCCACGAGGTCCACGACGAGCTGGGTGCGCGGCACGAACGCGAACAGCAGGATCGCGATGACGACGACGAACAGCAGGAAGGCCGTCCCGCAGCGGGGGTGCGCGGTCGAGTACGGCTCGATGCGCTCCGGCGTCAGCGGGTCACCGTGCTCGAACGCATGGATGGTCATGTGCTCGGCGCCGTGGTACGCGAACACGCGCCGGATGTCGGGCATGAGGGAGATGAGGCCAAGGTACCCAAGGAAGAGGGCCAGGCGCAGCGCGCCCTCACCGAGGTTCAGCGCGAGCGACGACGGGACCGCGGCGCGCAGGGCCTGCGTCACGAGGTACGGGATCCCGACGAACACCACGAGCGCGACGACGAGGGTCACGCCCATCACGACCGTGTTGACGATGCCGCCGCCGGCCGAGCGATCCTCCTCCGCCAGCTGGACGTCGGCGGACTTCATGAGCATGCGCATGCCGTAGGCGAGCGATTCCCACAGCACGAAGAGGCCGCGGATGAACGGGGCACGCGCGACACGCGATCGCGTGAGCCAGCTGCGCAGCGGCTCGCGGTATCGGTAGATCTGCCCGTCCGGTTGACGGCAGGCGAGCGCGATCGTGCTCTTGCCGCGGATCATCACCCCTTCGATGACCGCCTGACCGCCATAGCTCGCCTTCGGCGAATTACTCATCGCTCGATCTCGACCCACGCCTGGGGACCTCGTGACATGAGCGGCAGCGCGCCTCGTAGGCCTCCTTCGCGCCGATGACGATGACCGGCTCGTCGTAGAAGGCGGGGATCCCGTTCACGATGCGCTGCGTGCGCGTCGCGGGCTCGCCGCAGACCACGCAGATCGCCTCGAGCTTGTCGACGCGCTCCGCCAGCGCGAGCAGGGTCGGCACCGGACCGAAGGGCTCGCCACGGAAGTCGAGGTCGAGGCCGGCGCAGATCACGCGGCGTCCATCGGCCACCAGCGAACGGACGGCGTCGACGATCCCCGGGTCGAAGAACTGCACCTCGTCGATGCCGACCACCGTCGTCTCGGGTGAGAGGAGCGCAGGGATCTCCTCGCTCGAGTGGACCGGATGCGCGACGAAGGAGTCGCCGTCGTGCGAGCGCACCACCTCGATGCCGAAGCGGTCGTCGATGATGGGCTTGAAGACCTGGACGTTCCGGCGGGCGATCACCGCGCGTTTCACGCGGCGGATGAGCTCTTCGCTCTTCCCGCTGAACATCGAGCCGACGATGACCTCCAACCCGGGGTGAGAGGTCCCTACCGACGGCAGTTAATGGCTCTTGGCGGCCTCCGCGGTCGCGGACGCCGCATCGGACTTCGCGTACCGCTTGTTGAAGCGGTCGACGCGGCCCTGGATGTCGAGGATGTGCTGCTTGCCGGTGAAGAACGGGTGGCACTTGGCGCACACCTCGACGTGCAGCTCGGCCTTTGTCGAGCCGGTCACAAAGGTGTTGCCGCAGGCGCATTGGACCTTCGCCTGCATGTACTTGGGGTGGATCTTCTCTTTCATGGTCTGCTCCTAACCTCTAAACAGTCGGGACGACGGAAACCTTCCGTCGGTCGTCGCGCGCCGGTCCGTACTTCACCTCGCCGGCAACGAGCGCGAACAGGGTGTGGTCCTTGCCGACGCCGACATTGGTGCCGGGGAGCACCTTCGTGCCGCGCTGACGGACGAGCACGGTGCCCGCCTCGACGCGCGCGCCCGCGTACTCCTTCACGCCGAGGCGCTGCCCGGCGGAATCGCGACCGTTGCGGGTGGAACCCGCACCTTTCTTGTGTGCCATGTCCTTACCTCAGCCCCTCGATCTTCGTGATGCGGATGGTCGTCTCGTCCTGCCGGTGTCCTCGCGCTCTTCGCTGGCGCGTCTTGTTCTTGTAGCGGAGGACGTCGATCTTCGGACCCTTGGCGTGGCCGACGATCTCAGCGGTGACCCTGGCGCCCTTGAGCGCGGCGGCACCGGCCTTGATCGCTTCGCTGTCCGCGACGAACAGGATCTCGGTCAGCGTGACCGTATCGCCGGCGTTGCCGGCGAGCTTGCCCACGGTGACCTGCGCGCCCTCTTCGACGCGGTACTGCTTCCCGCCGCTGCGGACGACTGCGTACAAGGGAGTAGACCTTCCGAACAGAAAAAGTCGTCGCACCGCCCGTGCGACGTATCCCAAGTATAGAGGGCGCTCAGGTCGCCGCGCGAGCGGCCAAGCGTCGATCGACGACGCGCTGGACATAGGAGCGGAGCGGCGCGAACGCCGCGGCCACGACCGTCGCGAGCGCGATGGACACCGCATCCGAGCCGTGGCCGGTCACGAGGCCGAGGACGTACTGCACGGCGCTCGACGCGCCGGCAAAGAGGCCCGCGAGGATCGTCGTCACCGCGAGGTAGACGATCGTCCGGTTGATGATGAGATCGATCCCGAGCAGGTGCGCGCGCAGGATCGCGACGGCGATGGTGATGGGGAGCAAGAGCGCGGCCAGATCGATCGCCATGTCGCCGAGGAGCCGGTACCAGAGCCGCGCGACGCCAGGCCCGCGCACCGCAGGGAACACGACTGGGACGAGCTGCTGGGCGGCGAACACGAGGACGTAGACGGCGAGGCCGTACACGATCCACTTCGTCTGCAGCCGCTGGCGCGGCGTCGACGCAGTGCGGTAGCGGTAGATCTGAGCGGCGAGACCGCCGAGCGCCAGGACCGCGACGGTGAGCTCGGCCCACCACTGGTCGAGGTTGAAGATCGGCTCGAGCTGCGGCGTCGCGAGGGTGCCGAACACCCACGCCGCCCAGAGAGCCCACACGCCGGCGGCGCGGCGGGGAATGAAGCGTCCGGAAGGGAACACGAAGAGGAAGAGGAGCGCCGCGACCGCGTCGAGGCAGCGGATCGCGGAGATCGGGCCGGCCCAGTCCGGGACCTGACCCGCGAGCTGCGGCAGATCGGTGATGAATCCCGGCACGCGCAGGAGGAGCGCGAGCGCGACGAACGTCGCGAGGGTGCTCCGCCGCTTTCGCCACGCGATGAGGCTCGCCGCCCCGAGAAAGGACAGCGCCGCGAGGGCGCCGAGCGCGATCTCGATGATGGCAACGAGCACGTATGGGACGCCCGCGGCCTGCGCGTCCTCGGCGATCGGCCGCGCGACGAGCAGCGTCTCGAGCCAGTGCGGCAGGCCGATGGCGATCGTCGCCGCGACCATGAGCGCGACACTGCCGGCGGCCGTCTGCGCGATCGCGAGACGGCCGCCGAACAGCTCGCCCAGATCGTTGGGGACCGCGGTCTTCTGCGTTTGTGCCTAGCGCGCCGGCATTGCCGCCGGTGCGGTCGCCTCCGGACCTTGAAGTCGCATCAGGAACGTCGCGATGCCGAGCAGAGCCGACAGACCCATGATCGGCGCGGTGAACGACACCGGGTTGGTGAAGGCCTTCGCCCCTTCGCCTGAGCCCTGGGTTAGCAGCACGGCGATGAACGCGGCCGCTCCGAGGTTCAGGCCCCAGAAGATCACGTTGTCAGCCCACGACCACGAGCGTTGCCCACCGGCGCCGAAGACGAGGATCGCGCCGAAGAGCGTGTTGGTCATGAGGCCGACGAAGAACGAGTGGTCGAGCGAGTGCAGGAGACCGACCGAGACCTTGGTCACATCCCCCTGCGCGGCGATGAATTGCTGGACCAGGGCCGCCTCGAGGATCACCGCGAGCATGAGGAATGGGACCGCGATCGCGATGTGCCGCTTGCCGCCGCTCGTCCAGGAGACGCCCAGGGCCGCGCGGCCCAGACGGAACGCGACGATGACGGTGCCCACGATGGTGAGGAGCGTCGCGATACCCGGCAGCGCCTGAGACGCCTCCGGTCCGAGCTGCTGCGCGAGGAGAAGACTGAATGACAGGATCAGACCGCCGACGAAGAGCAGGCCGATCTGGATGAAGCCGAGCATGCCGCGCTTGCCGCCACCGGTGAGCTGCCACTCGATGAAGCCGGCCGACACGAGCACGAGGTACCCACCGGTCTGCGCCGACGCGTGCGCGCCGACGAGGTCGGGGGACGTCGGGATCGAGCCGTTCGATGCCAGCAGGATCTGCGCGAGCACGCCGATCGATGACCCGATGACGAGCGTGGTGAGACCGAAGACGACCGACAGCTTCGGGATGTCGAGCGTGCCGAAGCCCGCGCTCCTCCCGCTCGAGGCGGCGAACCACCACCAGTAGAGGATGACGAGGAGCTCGGTGGTGCCGAAGGTCGCCCGCGCGTAAACGTTGCCCGACCAGAACGCCAGCACGTACGCCACGGTCGAGAGCGCGCTGAGCCGGACCGCCATGTTCTTGTCCGAGCCGCCGAATATCCAGAGCGTGAGGCCGATCACGCCCATCGTGATCCAGCCAAGCGTGCCCGAGTGCAGGTGCGTGAGCAGCGTGTTGCGATCGAGTGCGCCGAAGAGCTGGGTCGCATTCGCGAGCCCGAGCAGTGCGGTGACCGTGAAGATCGCAAGGCCGTACTGGAAAGCGGACCGTGTGTCGGTCCTCATGTACCCCTCCTCCGCGTGGTCGCTTGATGCCTAGCGCGGGAGGTTAGGCAAATCTGGGTACGGCGTCGAGGGGTGGCCCGGCGGACCCGCCCTAGCGCGCGCGGGAGTCGAGCGCGACGACCTGCAGGTTCTCGGGCAGCGTGCTCCGCGTGACGGAGAGCTTCGCGAGCGGGGTCAGGTCCTTCACGCCGAGCTCGTGCAGGAGCCGTTGATAGTGGGAGTCCTTCTTCGTGTCGTCGGGATCGAAGGACATGGGCACGACGACCTTCGGTTCGAGCTGATGGACGATCTCGGCGGCGCGCGCCGCCGAGAGGTTGGTGTCCGGGCCGCTGATCGGCACGAGCGCGATGTCGATGTCACCGATCTTCTCCAGGTCGGCCGCCGGGAGCGCATGGCCGAGGTCGCCCAGGTGGCAGATGACGAGGTCGTCGAGGCGGATCGCGAAGACGGTGTTGCGGCCCCGCTCGGCACCCTTCTCGTCGTCATGGAAGCTCGAGATGCCGGTGACGAGCACCTCGTGGACCTCGTACTCTCCGGGGCCGCGCAGGACCACGGGCTCGCCTGCGACGGATTTGAGGCTGGCGTGACCGGGGTGTTCGTGCGACATGGTCACGAGGCTGGCCTCGGTGCGAGGGATGGCGTGACCGGACTTGGGGTCAGGGGGGTCGGTGAGGACGATCCCTTCGCGTGCGCGCATGCGGAAGCATGCGTGGCCAAGCCAGGTCATGTCCATCGGAGAGACCAGAATACGCGAAACCGCCCAACGGCCCCGGGTGTAGTTCTGCCGGAGAGGGCTCGGGCGACCATGGGAGGCGCGTGGTGACGCGCACCGACCAGGAGGCCGTCCAGCGGTGCCTCGCGGGAGACGCCGAAGCCTTCTCGACCTTGGTCGAGCGATACGGAGGACGCGTGTACAACATCGCGCTGCGGATCACGAACGATCCGGACGCCGCGGCTGACTGCGCCCAGGAAGCGTTCATCCGCGCCTATCGCGCCCTCCACCAGTACGACCCCAGCCTGCCCCTTGGCCCCTGGCTCTTCCGCATCGCGACGAACGCCAGCCTCAACCACGTGCAGCGGTGGCACGCGCACGAGACCCCAGTCGGCGACTCGGGATTCCCGGAGTCGCTCGAGCCGGACGACGCCGGCCCCGAATCCTCGGCCCTCCGCCGCGAGCAGCTCGACGAGGTCCTCGCGGCCATGGCCCAGCTCCCGCCGCACTACCGCGCGGCCCTCGCCCTCCGCCACTTCCAGCAGCTCTCCTATCAAGAGGTGGCCGACTCCCTGGGCATCCCGCTGGGGACCGTGAAGACCCACCTCCACCGCGCCCGCGCCGCGCTCAAGGCGCGCCTCGCCGCGCGCGCGCAGGAGCGCACCCATTGAGCGATCGGCTGACCCTTGACGACCTCGACCCCGACGAGCGCGAGCTCGACCGCCTCCTCGCCGGCGTCCCGCCCCAGGCGCTCCCCCTGGGCTTCCGCGACACGCTGATGACGCGACTGCGCAGCCGGCGGGTGGCCTGGGAGTGGATGGTGGCGGTGCTGTTCGCACTTCCGAGCGTCGCCTTCCTGGCGCGCCAGGTACTCGTGCATGGCGATGAGTTCACGCAGGCGATCGCGAACGTCATGAGCGCGACCTCGAGCGATACCACCGATGCATTCTTCTTCGTCGATGGGCTCACCGTGATCGCGCTCGCGCTGCTCGGCGTCGCCTGCGCCTTCGCGGCACACGCGCTCCTCGTCGGCGCGAGCGGCGCGGGGGGCCGCACGATCGCACGATGACCAGACGCGAGATCGCAGCGGTCTCCTTCGCCCTGATCCTGGCGCTCGGCCTCTCGGCCGTGCTCTTCGTCGGGACGATGGCGAGCGAACCGGCGAGCGCATCGGCGCTCGACCGGCCACCGCGGCCACGCATCTTCTTCGATTTCCGGAACACGCCGCCACCCGCGACGCGGAGCATCGCCGACGTGCAGGAGCGTGTGGGGCCGTTCGCGGCGATCGTCCCGCTGCAGCGCAACATGACCGATTCCGCGCGCGAAGCCGCGGGCTTCCTGCTGATCCTGATCATCACGGCCACGACGCTGCTCGTCGCGCACGAGCGCGTGGTGTCCGCGTATCGCGCGTCGCTCGGCGGGTGGCGCACGCAGCTGCGGGTCCTCCTCACCGGTTTCGCGGTGCTCGGCCTCGGCCTCTCCGCCACCGCCCTCGCGTGGGTCGTGTTCCTCGGCTACGTCGCGACGACCGCGCGTGGCGCGCCGTTCGGCGTGCCCGCGGCGCTGCAGGTGGGCCTGGCCGCATTCGGGGTGATCCTGGTGTTCCTCCTCGTGGTGCTGGCCATCGGCTTCGCGGCGACATCCTGGCGCCTGGGTGACGCGCTCTTCCGCTGGCGGGCGCTCGCGCGCTATCAGAGCAGCGTGCCCGCGCCGGCTGTCGCGGTCATCGGCGCGACCATCCTCTATGTCATGTGGCAGATACCCGCGCTCGGCGCGCTCGCGCTCGTGGCGGTCATCGCCTACGCGCTCGGGGCCGTCGTGACCGCACGACTCATCACCCCAACAGGAGGGACCACCGCATGAGCCTTCGTACCTTCACCGCGACGTGGCCGGGACGGATCATCGCGCTCGTCGTTATGGCGACGGTGATCGGCGGCGCGACGATGATCGCGCGCGGCAGCGGCACGGCGCCAAAGGCAGAGCTGCGCACGACGACGGTCACGCGCGCGAGCGTGACCCAGACGGTGAGCGTCTCCGGGTCGGTGAACGCGTTCGGCCAGGCGCGTCTCTCCTTCAAGACCGGCGGCAGGCTGGAGAAGGTCTACGTCGTCACCGGCCAGTCGGTCACCGCGGGCCAACCGCTCGCGAAGCTCGACACGACCGATCTCGAGACCGCGCTCGCGACCGCCCAGCAGAACCTTTCGAACGCGCAGGCGAACTACCAGAAGCAGCTCGTCTCCGCGTCGGACACGCGCAGCTCGTACGACGAGACGGTGCGGTCGACCGCGAACGACATCGCCAACTCGCAGGCGGCGCTCACAAAGGTCAAGACGAACTACACGGCGGCGAAGTCGAACTTCACGACGCTGACCAACAACGTGCGGACCGAGGCGGCCAGCCTTCAGTTCGCGATCGACTCGCTGAAGAACAACGTCACCGCGATCCAGTCCCAGCTCAGCCTCACGACGCAATCCGGCGACGTCCGCTCGGCCACGTCCTCGATGGTGCAGGCCCAGGTGCAGCTGAACAACGCAACCGCCTACGCGCAGGGCCTGCTCGCGCCGGCGCTCGCCGATTTCACGAACGCCCAGTCCGCGCTGATCCAGCTCGTCGGGCAATTCGACATCCTCATCGGACCTGGCGGGGACACGTCGAGCGTCGCGCTCCAATACCAAACACAGCAGATCGCGTACAGCGCGGCGGCGACGCGCGTCTCGAGCGCGATCGACCTGGTCACCGGATCGATCTCCAGCGCGCAGACCAGCGCGGCATCGGCGCAGTCGTCGGTGAACTCGACGGCAAGCCTCAACGACCCGAACCTCAACGATGTCCGTGACAACCTGCGCACGCTGCAGATCAACCTCGCCACGCAGACGCAGAACGCATCGGCCACCAAGAACAAGATCACCCAGGCCGGCACCGCGCAGAACACGCTCTCCGACGCGGTGCAGGGCAGCTACGCAAGCGCGGTGCAGGCACTCCAGACGGCCAACGACCGCGCGGCGGCCAGCGTGCGCAACGCGCAGAGCGCGCTCGCGAACATCCCGTTCAACCTTCAGTCGTCCCAGGTGAGCGTCGACAACGCGGCCAACTCCGTCACGACGGCGAAGTCGAACCTCGACAACGCCGTGCTCACCGCGCCGGCGGCGGGGGTCGTCGCGTCGATCGCGAACCAGATCGGCGAATTCGTGACCGGTGGCAACACCAACAACGCGTTCATGGTCCTGACGAACACGACCTCGATGGTCCTCCACGGCACGATCGGCGAGGCCGACGTCGCGAAGCTGAAGCTCGGGCAGGTCGCGAACGTCACCGTCGATGCCCTGACCGGTCAGCGAATGACCGGCAAGGTCACCTCGCTCGACCCGGTCGCCACGATCTCGCAGGGCGTGCCGGTGTACGGCATCGACGTCGCCATCGACGTGCCCGCGTCGAGCCTGAAGGCCGGCATGAGCGGCACCGCCAGCGTGATCCTCGCATCGAAGCAGAACGTGCTCACCGTGCCGAACACGACGATCCGCACGGTGAACGGGCAACGCGGCGTGCAGGTGCTGAAGGGCGGCGAGGTCGTCGACACCGCCGTGACCTTCGGCCTCGCGAACGACACGGTCACCGAGGTGGTGAGCGGCCTGGCCGAGGGCGATACCGTCGTCATCCCGCAGGCGCGCGCGAACACGAGCGCGCAGCCGAACCGCGGCGTACAGATCGGCGCCCCCGGCGGCCTGGGCCGATGAGCCTGGCGGGCCGGTTGCCGCCGGCGGCCGATCCGGTCGTGCGGCTCCGCGGGATTACGAAGACGTACCGCATCGGCAAGGAGATCGAGGTGCACGCGCTCCAGGGCGTGGATCTCGACGTCTACCCCGGCGAGTTCCTCGCGATCATGGGCCCGTCGGGTTCGGGCAAGTCGACGCTCATGAATGTGCTCGGCTGCCTGGACGCGCCGGATGGTGGCTCGTACCAGCTCGCGGGTGAGACCGTCGGCAAGCTGAGCGACGACCAGCTCGCCGCGATCCGCAACAAGCACATCGGCTTCGTGTTCCAGACGTTCAACCTGCTCCCCCGTCTCAACGCCATCGAGAACGTGGAGCTCCCGCTGGTGTACGGCGGCGACCGCCACGCGCGCCGCGAGCGCGCCGTCGCGGCGCTCGAACAGGTCGGGTTGGGCGACCGCGTGAACCACCGACCGAGCGAGCTTTCCGGCGGCCAGCAGCAGCGGGTCGCGATCGCGCGCGCGCTGCTGAACGACCCGGCCATGATCCTGGCGGACGAGCCGACCGGGAATCTCGACTCGCGCTCGAGCGCCGAGATCCTCTCGATCTTCCAGCGCCTCAACGAGGAGGGCAAGACCGTGGTCATGGTCACGCACGAGCCCGATGTCGCGGCGCACTGCCGCCGCATCGTGCG